>NZ_CALNBI010000281.1 GCF_937874145.1 uncultured Chitinophaga sp.
TTGCGTCAACCAAACAGTTTCGTCCCGGACGGTAACTTCAATCTGCGTTTCCCCGTCTTCGGATTGGTAAAGTAAAATTTGATCTTTCTCTTTCATGTCAGGTTCAGTTTTTTTGGTTTAAAAATCATTTTCATACCTGTCATTTCTGACAGTTACGGATGCATGACCTGAATGAATTTGAAAAGCTTGGGAAACGGCGTAATAACGTTAATGCATATACTTTACTGATAACCGCCTTAGTGAGAAATTAAAGGGCCATCCAAAAGAACGGCCCTGCTTTCATGTTTCTATAAATCCGGCATTTGATGCATTCAAAAAACGTTGGCTGTTATGAATTTGAGGCCGCGAGAACACGGCCTCCTAAAGCATAATCCCATGTAATTAATGATGATAAGCGTCATCAAAATCAACAAAGCGAATCTAAGATGTATAAAGAATGTAACCTGAGAAAAAGGGTGAGAATATCTCAGTGCTGGAAGAGAATATCTCCGAAATCCGGAGAAATAAAAAAAGCTCCTTCGTTATTTCGAAGGAGCTTGTGGTATATATACGTTATATGCTTTAACTACGCGGGTTTCAGCGATTTCTTGCCGCAATCATCAGCACTGCGGAAGGCTTTACCTACCTGTCGCGCTGCGAGATAGACAAGCCCCGCCGTCGCGATGGCTGCCAATCCCCCCAACCCGATATTCACCGCCTGGCTCTTCGTCGGCCAACGCTTGCGCACCTTCTCAGGGCTCGCCTGCGCAATGTCCAGCAAAGGCGCCATGCAGTTGTCCTCAATCACCTTATCAGACACCGTGGCCGCCTCCACATATTGGGGATGGTATGCCACACCGATCCCTGCGTCCTGCAGGAGCTCGGCGTCTGTTTCGCCGTTGCCGACGTATATAATATTCTGCGACTGGATATGGTACTTGTCGGAAATGTACCGCAGGATATTGCTCTTGCAATATTGCGCATTGCCGTTCTTTCCCGTCAGGAAATAATCCGGAACGGTGATTTCGCCGGTGGCCACGCTGTGCACAAGATGCATCCTGTTGGCGAATGCGAAATCAGCCCCCAGCTTATTTTTCATGTGGTTGGCCACACACTCGAAACCATCGGTGATCAATCCGCAGATATACCCCCGGCGCTTCAGTTCGCGGATCACATGGCGGATGTCGGGCGTAACAGGAATACTGTCGGCCACCTCCAGCAATTCCGCCAGGTTCCTGCCCTGGAACAGGGCGGCACTGCGCGTGAGCACCGACAGCGGATCGGAATAATGCTGCAGTATCTGCACCAGCGATTCTTCCTGTCCGAAAGCCACGGCGGCGGAATACAGGTAATTCTCGCGGAAGATGGTTTCGTCGAGGTTAAAGATCACCATCTTCTGCAGCTTGTCGATCGATTCGAGGATCGAATATTCCATCTGCTCGCGGATGATATTAATGTTCCCCAGCGTTTCCAGGTTCTGCTGCGGAATGCTTTCCGCTTTCTTCAGGATGGTGCGGCTCACTTCGCGGCTCATCTTGCTGAGCTGCTCCCAGGTCTGCATCGCGTTCTCCAGCCGGCCGATGTTGACTTCACGGATCTTTGCGCCCATGAGGTGCATGTCTATCAGCAATCCTATATCCACACCGTAATCATTTTCGAAATGCACTTGTTGCAGCATATGCCGCCTTGCAGCGATCATCCCGCTAAGTGGCTGGTTGAAATGCGCGAGCTCGGGGAAGAGAATGCTCAGCAACGGTTTGGCGACCAGCTGCGTTACGCGCCCTGCCTGCCTTTCGAAATATGACTTGGTGAAATCCGCTTCGCCGCTTACGATGGCGTCCGTCAAAAGTTCCACAAGCGCGTCGGGGTAGGTGAGGATGTCGCCATCCACATACATGATAATGTCGTGCTTGGCGGCCATCATTCCTTCGCGCATGGAAATCCCTTTACCGCGCTGACTGCTGGTAATGACGCGCACCCGTTCCTTGAGTGCTTCGTCTACGGTGTTATCGGTGGAGTTGTCGTCGACTACGATAATTTCGATAGGCCGGGATGTCTTTTTCACGGTCTTGATGACCTGTCGGATGGTTGCGCCCTCGTTGAGCACAGGTATGACTACAGAAATCATAGGCGTCAATAATGGTTTTGTGAACAATTACAGTGCCTTTTGGCAGCCTCTTGCCCCAAAAATGATACCATAATAGCCGGACTGCCCGCGCGAGTACCAGTAAAAAAGGCTAATTTTACGTTACTTCACGCTTTAGGAACATGGATTGTTCAGCTTAAACGGTGTATATATGCAAGAAACTAAAAGACAAAAGCAGGTAGGACAGCTGGTGCAGGAAGAACTCAGCGATATTTTCAACCGCATGGGTTTTAATGTGACAGAAGGAGGGATGATTTCCATTTCATCTGTTAAGATGACACCCGATTTGCTGGAAGCGCGTGTTTACCTGAGCATGTTCCAGATCAAGGCGCCGGTAGAAATGCTGGCGAAGATGAATGAGCGCATGAGCGAGATCCGCCGCGATCTGGGCAACCGCGTAGGCAAACAACTGCGCCGCGTTCCGGAGCTCACCTTTTTCCTGGATGATACGCTCGACCATGTTTTCAAAATGGAAGAACTGTTCAGGAAGATCAACGAAGACAAACAGCAGAAACCCTAATCCCGCGTTTTCCCCGCATGATCTGGCAGTTCGCTACACGATATTTCCGGGCCCGAAAATCCACCACGGCGATCAATATCATCGCCTGGGTGAGCGTGGGCGCCATCGCCGTAGGCACCGCAGCCCTTATCACCGTATTAAGCGTTTTCAACGGCTTCACGGGGCTCGTGAAATCACTGTATTCTTCCTTTTATCCAGATCTGCGCATCGTGCCCGATAGCGGCAAAACCTTCATCCTTACTCCCGATCAGCTCAAGCAGATAACCGCCGTGCCCGGTGTTGCGAATATTTCTTCCACCGTGGAAGAAAAGGCCGTTGTGCGCAATGGCACCAAACAAACCATCGCCGTCATCAAAGGCGTGGATGCGCAGTTCACGAAAGTGGCGCATGTGCAGGACAAGATCGTCAGCGGCGAATATGCGCTGAAAGATGAAACAGGCCCGCTGGCCGTACTTGGCCTGGGTGTGGAAATGGCGCTGGGAATTGATGTGGAAAAAAGCCGCGTCCCTGTAACGATATACATGCCCCGCCGCGACGAGGCCGCTTTCAACCCGTTGATGCCCGACCAGTCCGTCGTTTCCAGTTCTGCGTACCCCGCGGGCTCGTTCGCGATACAGCAGGAATTCGACAGTAAATATTTGTTGGTAGACATCCGGTTCATCCGCCAGATGCTCGATATGGCGCCCGGCGAAGTGTCTGCCATAGAAGTGGCGCTGCAACCCGGGGCCGGAGAAAAAAAGACGCAAAGGGCGCTGCAAGCCCTGCTGGGTGACGGTGTGAAAGTGCAGACCCGTATGCAGCAACACGCCACCATCTATAATGTCATGCAGGTGGAGAAATGGGTGACTTACGTTTTCCTGAGTTTCATCCTGGTGATTGCGGCTTTCAATATGATCGGCTCACTGTCGATGCTGGTGATCGAAAAGCAGAAGGACATTACCATACTCAAGGCCATGGGCGCCAGGAGCGCCACCATCCGCAGGATCTTTTTGGCGGAGGGCCTGCTGATCGCGGGCGCCGGGAGTATCGTGGGGTTCGTCCTGGCGATCATTATCTGCCTCGTGCAGCAGCATTTCGGCCTGATCAAGCTGGGCGGGGGCACTTTTCTCATCGAGGCGTTCCCGGTAGAGATGCACCTGAACGACTTCATCCTGGTGGCCATCACGATTATCATCATCGGGACCCTGGCCAGCTGGTACCCGGCACATCGCGCGGCGCGCCAGGCCATCGCCCTCAAAGCGACATAACCCCCGTTTTTCTTCGTTTTTCAACACCTATATCTGCCATTACAGGCCATAAAAAAAGCGTACCGGATGGTACGCTTTTCTATTTTGCGGATGGTAAAATACTATTAGTAATCGCCCAGTGTTTCGGGCAATTGCGCCAGTGCTTTGGCCAGCTGCTCGTCGTTCGGGGCGATGCCGTGCCATTCGTGGGAGCCCATCATGAAGTCAACCCCTGCGCCCATGATGGTTTTCATGAGGATCACGATGGGTTGGCCTTTGCCGGTGAGGCTTTTGGCTTTTTCGAGGGTGGCGATTACGTCGTCCATATCGTTTCCGTTCATGGTCAGGACTTTCCAGCCGAAGGAGAAGAATTTGGAATCGAGGTCGCCGAGGCTCATCACTTTATCGGTGGGGCCGTCGATCTGCTGGCCGTTATAGTCAACGGTAGCGATGAGGTTGTCGATTTTGTGGTGGGCGGCGAACATGATGGCTTCCCAGTTCTGGCCTTCCTGGAGCTCGCCGTCGCCATGGAGGGAGTATACGATTTTGTTATCGTTATTGAGTTTTTTGGTGAGGGCTGCGCCGCAGGCAACGCTGAGGCCCTGGCCGAGGGAGCCGGATGCCACGCGGACGCCGGGGAGGTGTTCGTGGGTGGTGGGGTGGCCCTGCAGGCGGCTGTCCAGCTTGCGGAAAGTAGCCAGTTCGGATACGTTGAAGTAACCGGAGCGGGCGAGTGCGCTGTAGAACACGGGGGAGATGTGCCCGTTGGAGAGGAAAAACAGGTCCTGGTTTTTACCGTCCATTTCGAAAGGTACGGGCTGGTGCTCCATTACCTTGAAGTACAGGGCCGTCAGGAAGTCGGTACAACCGAGCGAACCGCCCGGGTGGCCGCTTTGTACGGCGTGTACCATTCTAACGATGTCCCGCCTGATCTGTGTGGCTATATCTTTCAGTTCTGGCATGATAATTGGCGTTTTTAAGCTTCGCAAAAGTAATAAGAAATTCCCCGCTTTTTCAGTGAATATCGGTTTTTTTCCAAAAGGGGAAAAAGTCGGGCCTCAAAATTTCTTGATACACATATCGCTGAATTCAATATCTTTGCACGACAACCCCCCGTATGGAGAATGTAATTATCGCAACTATCCTGAGTTTCGTTATAACCTACTTTGCGATCCCGGTGTTGATCCGGGTAGCTGAACTAAAGCATCTTTATGACGAACCGGACGAGCGCAAATCGCATAAAGTACGAATCCCCACATTAGGTGGCCTGGGATTCTTTGCCGGCTTCATATTGGCTTCGGCCGTGTGTGTCCCTGCAAAAGAGAATTTTCCCCTGCAATATCTGCTGGCCGCTTTTTTCGTAATATTTATCGTGGGAATGAAGGACGACCTGGTAGGACTGTCCCCGGTGAAGAAACTGGTGGGCCAGCTGGTGGCTGCCTTTGCCATCATTTACCTGGGTAACCTCCAGATTTCCAATATGTACGGGTTCCTCGGCATGGGGGAACTTCCTTATCACTTCAGCCTCCTCCTGACGTATTTCACCTTCATCGTAGTTATCAATGCCTTTAACCTGATCGATGGGGTCGACGGGCTGGCGGGCAGCATCGGCCTGGTGGTATCCGCCGTATTGGGGGCTTATTTCCTGTTCGCCAACGAAACGCTGTACGCTGTAATGGGCTTCTCGCTGGCCGCAGGCCTTGCCGGGTTCCTTATCTATAATATTTCTCCCGCACGCATTTTCATGGGCGATACCGGCTCCCTGCTGGTAGGGCTCGTAAATGCCACGCTCATCGTAAAGTTCATCGACGTAGCCGGAAACCCCGCCGGGGTGATGCCCCTTCAGGCTGTTCCCGCCATCGCATTCTCCGTACTCATCGTTCCCCTGTTTGATACACTCCGTGTTTTCACCATCCGTATGGCAAGGGGGCGCAGTCCGTTCACGGCCGACCGCCACCACATCCACCACTATATGCTGGCCCTGGGGCTCAGCCACCGGCAGACGACCGGTATCGCAGTGGCTTCCAACATCGCTTTCATTTTACTCGCATACAACCTGCAATTCCTCGGTACTACCACCCTCGTGTTCGTAGTGGGAGGCCTGGCGCTGGGAGGCACTACCATGCTCTTCTACCTGAAACGCCGCAGGGAAATGGCTGCCCTGGCCGCCGCCGAAGCCGTTACACTCGCCGCCGCCGCAGCAGCAGCAGAAGTAGTGCCGGCAGAACCGCAGCCCGCCACCACCAAATCCAAAATCCTGCGGGTCAATACCGAGACCATCATGCAGGATAAATAGCCGTCAGTCCTTATCTGCCACTGCCATTGGTCGTCCCTTTCCCTTTGACGATTAAAAGATTTCTTGTAGGTTTGCAAGCACTTAAGTATTATTTCTTATGCAAGACGAGCTTAATTTAATTCTGGACGACGCGAAAGACTCCATGCTGAAAGCGATTTCCCACCTGGAAGCAGAACTCACCAAAATACGCGCCGGTAAAGCCAATCCCGTGATCCTTGACGGAATCACAGTAGACTATTACGGCGCCCCGACCCCTCTCAACCAGGTTGCCAACGTAGCCGTTGCGGACGCCCGCACCCTCACCGTTCAGCCCTGGGAGAAAAATATGCTCCAGGCTATCGAAAGAGCGATCATCGCTTCCAATATCGGGCTCAACCCGCAAAACGATGGTATCATCATCCGCCTCTTCCTCCCCCCGCTCACCGAAGAACGCCGTAAAGACCTGGTGAAAAAAGTGAACGGTGAGGGCGAACACGCCAAAGTCGCCGTCCGCAATATCCGCCGCGACGCCATCGAAGCCATTAAGAAATTACAGAAAGACGGCCTCAGCGAAGACACCGCCAAAGACGCAGAAGCCAGCGTGCAGGACCTTACCGACAAGCACATCGTGCTGGTAGACAAGCACTGCGCACAAAAAGATAAAGAAATCATGGCCATCTAAAAGCCATGCGCATCATACCGGAAAGAGACAGCCAGCCAGCTGTCTCTTTTTTATTTCCTGTTGACGAGGTACACCCCGCTCATAATCACCCCGAGGCAAACCACCTGCCAGCCGTTGACGGCCTCTCCCGCCACGAGCCCCCAGCCGATGGCCACCACCGGCAAACCATAGGTCACCATACTGGCGAACATGGCCCCCGCGGAACGGATCAGCTGGTAAAACAGGAGCGAAGCCACGCCGGTACCTATCCATCCCAACGTACAACTGGCCGCAAGGCTCATCCACGGCCGCTCCGCCGCCTGGAACGCAGCGCTGAAATCGCTCAGCAGCAACACCGGCAGGGCAAACAGCGCCATGAAGAACAGGGATATCGATACGAGCTGAAGGCTCTGGAACTCCTTCAGGTAGTGGTGCACCAGCGCGATATTGAGCCCGTAACAGGCCGTAGCGAGTATCACCAGGAAGCCGTAATACCAGTACGAATTGGCGTCGACTCCCTTGACGAGGAACAAAAGGACCACTCCCGCCAGGCCAATCAGGAGCCCCGCCGCCTGTCGTCTCAGTACCGGCGCGCTGAACAGGGTGACACTAAAGATCAATGCAAAGACCGGCGTGAAGGAATTCAGCATGCCGGCAAGGGAACTGTCGATCCGGGTTTCCGCGATACAGAACAAATACGCCGGAATTCCGTTACCTAATAAACCAGACATAATGATCGCGGGGATTTTTGCGGCGGGCGTCTGCCGGATAAACCGGAAGAAGAAAGGCAATAATGCCGCCCCGGCCGAAATAAGCCGGATACTCGCCACCTGGTACGGCGAGAAGGACGCCAGTCCCAGTTTCATGAGGATGAACGAGCTGCCCCAGGTCAGCGACAGGAGCAGGAAAATCCCCCAGTTCATGAGTCGTTGGTTCATAGTGGGGCAAAGGTACCGATTCCACTTTGTGCCGTAGTTAAAGTATATTAAGAAAAAATAGCGATATGCCATCCACCCGACTAGCCGACCTTCCCACCACCGCTCCCAAAAAAGCAGACAAGGAGCAGATCAAAGAGGAAATGGAATCCATCCTCAAAGACCTCGACGAATTGCAGAACCTCCTGTATGCAGAACACAGGCACAGCCTGCTTGTCGTGCTCCAGGGCATGGACGCCAGCGGGAAAGACGGCGTTATCCGCGACGTGTTCGGCACCATGAACCCCATGGGGGTGACCGTCCAGCCTTTCAAGGCGCCCACGGCACAGGAGGCCGACCACGATTTTCTTTGGCGCATTCACCAGCATGCGCCGGGAAAAGGAATGATCCAGGTGTTTAACCGCTCGCATTATGAAGACGTGCTCGTTCAACGGGTACATAAATGGGTAGACGAAGAAGTGATCCGGAAGCGGTTCGCAGCCATCAACGACTTCGAAAAACTCCTCCGCGACCATAACAGCACGCATATCCTCAAATTCTACCTGCACGTTTCTCCCGAGGCACAAATGGCCCGTCTCGATGAGCGGACGCAGGACCCGCGGAAGATGTGGAAGTACAATGAGAAGGATTTTGCGGAAGCGAAGCTGTTCAAAAAATACCAGAAAGCGTATGAAGATGTGTTTAGGGAATGCAACAAAATCCCCTGGTATATCGTGCCCGCGGATCATAACTGGTACAAGGAATATTTCATCGCTAAAACGGTCAGGGATACACTGAAAGCCCTTAAGATGAAGTTCCCGAAGTTGCCAAAGAACAAAAATAATCAGGATGTCAAACCATAATTCTGTAAAATTGCACTGTATTTCAATCCTTTCTTAACCTTCAAAACCTCGCGTATGTCTTTTTTCAGTGAGTTCAAAGCCTTTGCCATGAAGGGTAATGTGATCGATCTGGCTGTCGGTGTTGTTATCGGCGCCGCTTTCGGCAAGATCGTCAATTCCCTTGTGGAATCGATTATTATGCCGATCGTAGGGATCCTGATCGGAAAAGTGGATTTCAAGAGCCTCATGGTCAAAGTTGGCGAAGCGGAAATTAAATACGGCCTCTTTATCCAGGCTACCGTGGAATTCTTCATCGTGGCATTCGCCATCTTCCTCGTAGTGCGCACCATCAACCGCTTCAAGAAAGAAGAACCGGCCCCCGCTGCGCCCGCACTGACTACTTCGGAACAACTCCTCATGGAAATCCGCGACGAGCTTAAAAAATCCTAATTACAGATACGCTTTTTTTAACGGTTGGTCAACTTTTTACGCTGGCCAACCGTTTCCCATAATTGTACTCAACCATCAGTAATCATGAAGCATTTTTCCTGTTTCCTCATCGCCCTGCTGTTGATCGGCGGCACGCTGCATGCGCAGGACCAGACGTTCAAGAAACTCCGCGAGGAATCCGCCAAAGGCATCAAAAACACCGAAAAAGATACCACCGGGCGGCTCTGGAAAAAAGGCGGCTCCTTCGGCCTCACCTTCAACCAGGGATCACTGTCCAACTGGGCGGCCGGGGGCGACAAGCTCTCCCTTTCCCTCCTCGGAACCCTCAACGCCTTCGCCAATTACAAAAAAGGCAGGCACTCCTGGGATAATAACATCGACCTGGCCTACGGTTACGTGAACACCACCAGCCTCGGCACCCGTAAAAGCGACGACCGTATCGACATCACCTCCAAATACGGCTACGATATCGGCCGCAACTGGTACCTGAGCGGGCTTTTCAACCTCCGTACCCAGTTTACCGATGGTTATATCTATCCCACCGATTCTACCCGGGAATTCACCTCCACCTTCTTCGCGCCGGCCTATATCGTGCTGTCGCCCGGTATCGACTGGATGCCCAATAAGGACTTTTCCCTCTTTATGTCGCCCTTTACGGGCAGATGGGTAGTAGTGCGGGACGATTTCCTGTCTGCCAGGGGCGCCTACGGCGTGGACACCGGCAAACACGTGAAAAGCGAGTTCGGTGCGTACGTGACCGCCAATTACAACAAGGAATTCGCCAAGAACATGACGTATAAGAGCAAACTGGAGCTGTTTTCCAATTACAAACACAATCCCGGCAATATCGACGTGTTCTGGACTAATATTATTTCGTTGAAAGTCAATAGGTTAATCAGCGCCAACATTTCCTGGGACATGATTTACGACGACGACGTGCGGGTATTCGAGAACAAGGAAACCGGCGTCATGGGGCCCAGGCTGCAGATCAAGCAGGTGTTGGGCGTGGGGCTGACAGCCAAGTTCTGATCTCCCGGAATTTTGTTATTTTTGATAAACCTGTCGGTCCCTCCCGGCAGGTTTTATTATTTCAATATGAGCGAACAGGATATATACAAGATCAGTCTGCCGCAGTTCGAAGGCCCCTTCGATCTGCTGTTGTTCTTCATCGAGCGCGACGAGCTGGATATCTACGATATTCCCATCACCACGCTGACGAACGAATTCCTGGATTTCATCCACAGGATGGAGCAGCTCAATATCGAGCTGGCGAGCGAATTCATCCTGTTTATTTCCACCCTGATGCGTATCAAGGCCAAGATGCTGTTGCCGCGCAAGGAGCTGGATGCGGCTGGGAACGAGATCGACCCGCGCCAGGAGCTGGTGGACAAGATCCTGGAATACAAGCGCTTCAAGCAGGCGGCTATCGAGCTGGCGGAGAAGGAGGCAGACAGGATGCTGGCCATGAAGCGTGGCAATATCCAGAAAGAACTGGCTGAAATCGGGGAACTGACGAGCGAGGGCTCTGAAGTCCAGACGCTGACGCTCTTCAAGCTGACCAAAACCTTCGAGAAGGTGATGCAGCGCGTGAAAGAACGCTCCAACAAGCCGCAGCACGTGGTGTACAAGTACGATTACACCATGGAAGGCAGCCGCGAATACATGATGGACCTGGCCCGCGCGGAAAAGACCATCGCATTCGAAAAGATTTTCGATCACTGTAAAGACCGCGTGCACGCCATCTTCCTGTTCCTCGGGATGCTGGAGCTCGTTCAGGCAAAATATCTCAGCATCATGGTGGGAGAGGGCCGCAACAATTTTATCATCGATTACGTAGACCCTTCCGATCGTCCGGAAGAGGAAGTCGTTGTTTTTGAAGATTAGTGAAATATGGCTGGTAAAAAAGATCAGATAGAAGTAGTGAACCTGGCGGAATACACGCAGGTGGAAGATACGTCCAAAGAGTTCAGCGTGTCGCACCTGTGCAGCCTGGGCCCCGTGTTCTTCGAGCACCAGGAGGCGCCCCACCGACACGACTTCTACACCATCTACTGGATCAAAAAGGGCGAGCTCACCCATACCATCGACACCGTAACCCACACGGTGAAAAAAAATACCCTGTTCTTCCTCGCTCCCGGGCAGGTACACCAGCTCAAATCCTCCGAAAAGATAGACGGCTATATGATCGCGTTCCATAATTGCATGATGTGCCCCGCGGGCTCGTCGGACATGGACCCTATCAAAAACGGCCTCTTCGTGAACGACGCGTTCAGTTCCGTGGTGCATATCACCGACCCCGCCGTGGAAAAGGAAATCGACTGGCTGGTGCAGCACATGGAAGAAGAGGTTGACGCCCGCCGCCCGAACTACGATTCCGCTTTCCGGAACCTGTTGCAGTATTTCCTCATCGTAGCCAGCCGCAACGCCCCCAAACCCGTTTCCCTCTCACCCGAATACCAGTCGAGGCACAACAGCGCCCTGTTCATGACGTTCAAAGGCCATATCGAACAACGGTATAAAGAACTGAAGAACGTGAGCGATTACGCCGCGCTGCTCCATATCAAGCCCGTTTTGCTGAATGAGATCAGCAAGCAATTGTCGGGCATCACCGCCGGGGAGCACATCCGCAACCGCGTGATCCTGGAGGCCCAGCGCTATCTCTTCAACACCGATCTCACCGCCAAAGAGATCGCCTACAAGCTGGGATTCGACGATCCCCACTATTTCTCCCGCT
>NZ_CALNBI010000282.1 GCF_937874145.1 uncultured Chitinophaga sp.
CCCTGCCGCGATCAAAATCCCAAGCTGGTGGAAATGCACAATAAATTCAAAGCCAAAGGACTGGAAGTGGTATCTATCTCCATCGACGACGACCGCGAGAAATGGAAGCAAGCCGTGAAAGAAGACCAGCTTTCCTGGCTGCAGCTGATCGGCGACGCGGGCCGCAACAGCCAGATCATGAAAGATTACAAAGTGATCGGCATTCCTTTGGCCGTGCTGATCGATAAGAACGGCAACTTGCTGAAAATCGGTCTCCGTGGCGATAATATCGAAGCAGAACTCAATGCGTTGATCAAATAGGAAGATGAAAGTAATAATGAGCAATTGCCCTGCCGGACTCCGGCGGGGCTTTTTTATCTGCTGAAATGATGGTTCGCGAAGCGGATGAACTGCTGCCAGTCGAATTCCGTCATATCATGTTCCCCGGTGCGGTTGTGGTAGCCGAGGATGCCGTTTGTCAGCGTAACATCCGGAGCGGGCGGCGTTGCCGGAAGGGTGGATTTTTCTTTATAGAGCGCATACACCATTTCGGCGTTCTTCAGCGCGAGGAAAGTACCTGTCGGGTCGGCCCAGAGGTCCTTCGTGGCATTGGTGGCATACACCGGCCGCGGCGCGATGAGGGCGATGAGCATGTGCTGGTCTACCGGCAAATCGTTTTCTTTGTCGTTGTAATTTTTGTAGTTGTTGGAAAACCAGTGGGGGAAGACGGAATTGATCCGGCTGATGCGTTCCCCGAACTGCCGGCGCGCCAGTGCCGCCCCGGTGTTCCCTGAGCAGTTGGTGACGCAGATGGCGAAGCGTTCATCCTGCGCGGAAGCCCACAGCGATGTCTTCCCTCCACGCGAATGCCCCACCAGCACCACTTTCTTCGCATCCACCAAAGGTTCCTTTTCGAAATAATCCATCACCCGCGAAGCCCCCCAGGCCCAGGAACCAATGGCTTTCATCCCGTTCCCCATGCTGAGGTGCTCAGGATACATGCGCAGCACGCCTTCTGTATATTTTGCCTTATCGTCGGGCGCGAGGTCGCTCACGTGGAATGCCGCCACCGCGTAACCGCTGTCGATCACCAGCTCCGCCGGCCAGAAAGCGCTTTTCTCTTTGCGGTCGGGGTCCGTGTTCTTTTTCGGACGGTTGTTGATGAGCAGGAAAACAGGCGCCGGCGCAGCAGCGTTTTTGGGGACGAACATCGTCAGCCCGATGGCTACGGACTGCCCGCCGCGGAATACATGGATGCGGGTTTCTTTTAACACCGCCCTTCCACCCATGGCGCCGCCGTCTTCCCGGACGGGCTCGAAGCGGATACTGTCGAAGTCTTTCGGCATTTGTCCGTACACGTTATTCTCGAACAGCCGGAGGATCTCCATCCGCCGCGTCCCTTCCCACATCTTCACGTTCTTCACCGGCCTGAGGTTGACCGTAACCAGCGGATGAGGGAGCTTGTAGGCGGGTACGAGCGTCTCATTGTAATTCTGTCCGAAAGCGGCCGTACCGGCCAGCATGGCGATAAGTAAGGTCGTTGTCTTCATGGTGGAGCTTTGGTTTCCGGCATGCCGGGAAAAAAAGATACGCTATTTTTCAAGACATTTGCAATGAATCTGGCTTCACCCGCACATGGATATCGCCCGACGGCAAAACCCTCCGCAGAATAACCCTCCGCAAACAGGCCATTCCCCCCAGCAGGGAGGGATTTTTCCCCGATGCGCCCGAACATACGAACTACCGGTACAACGACTGCTAACGCATAATGGCCAGCAGGTATCCCGCATGCGCGACAAACAGGATGATGGCCGCCGCAGGCAGGAATTTGTTTTCCCGTGTGAGCCGAACCATCATCACGATACAAAAAGCGAAATAGTAAATGCTGGAATAAACGGCATAATAGAGGCCGGTCAGGTCGTAATAACCGCCGCCGGTGCCGTTGCTGCGTGGAATGTCCAGGAAGAGGAAGGCCGCCACGATCAGTGGCAGCAATAGCAGCAGTATTTTGAGGAATTTCATCAATCAGCGTTTTTTCGGCATCCGGTAATGAATATACGCAGTATTCACGGATTGCGGCTACAACTGGCTGATTGCGGTTGACGAATTATCCTTGCAAATGCTGGTGGATTTTATGCAACTGATGCGTGTGCCGCCGCGAATGTACCGTCATGAAAGTGAGCCATTCCTGGCCGGAAAGCGGGCCCCAGTCGGGCATGTCGAAATCTGTAAGCAGCAGGTCGAGGTCCTGTTCGGATGCGGCTTGCAAAACGCTTTCCCGGTTTTCCTCCAGCGACCGGATCAGCTGTTCGCGGTCTTTGGGATCATTATCGGGAATGATGAACTCCGGGGATTCCATTTTTATGTTGAAATCCAGGAAAAGCGAACGGATGTTTTCGTGGTGCGCATCCGGCTGACGGGTGGCGGTTTGGGTATTGCCACGAAGCAGTTCCGTGACGCCGGTTTCGGATTTCAGCAGATGTTGCCCCACCTGCCCGGGCGTCCAGCTGCCGGGGAAGGGTACCTGGTTCAGTTGTTCCTGCGAAAAAAGGCGCAGCGCTTCCGTAAGCTCGCGTGTGGACTTGCGGAGGTCTTCCATCAAAAAATCTGTAGTCATAACAGCGGATTTGTTGTAACGAAATTACACATACCCGCGCTGCCGCTTCCTGTGTGCACGCGACAATATAAGGGTGCATTTGTGACAAGGTTTTTTGGTATCATGGCCGCTTGTGGAAACTGAGCTTACCAGATTTTGCCCCTTATTTTCAGGATGACAATTACCGGTATCATCAACAGGCAAAGCACCATCATGACGAGGAGGAAGGGCCTTATCGACAAATGTTGCATGGCGGTTCACGTGCGGTTCCGTGCTGCGAAGCTGGTTTTCGTAGTAGATATTGATGGAATCGCCGGTTTGCAATGCATCCAGCCGTTCGGAAAAGCACAGGCCAACAGGGAAAGAGTATACCTGGAAATAACGGCAAAATTGGTTTTTGTTATAGGATTTAGATGCGCAAAGGGAAGATAATCCAAAATGGTAAATCAACTTGACTGAATTAAGACGTTTACAATCAATAAGATACAAACACTAGACAAAAACTTCCTAAAAAAGTTAGGAAGTATTGCATTCATTCTAAATTAATTATTATCTTGAGCTAGATTCTTTCCCTGCATGAAAAAAGACGAGCAATATAAACGTTTGATACTGAGGGAGATTTACTATGCGAATACGTTATCTGCAACGGAGTTGAGCGAACGCATCGGAAAGAGTTTGCCACTGACGATCCGGACGGTGAATCACCTGGTAAAAGAAAATATACTGGAGCCATCAGGCTACGCTCCCTCCAGCGGAGGACGGCGTCCCATCACATATACCATCAATAAAAAGGCATTATACATATTGTCGGTTTCCATGGACCAGCTGGTAACGCGCATCTCCATGATGGACCTTACCAACAGCCATGTAGGCGGAATCGTCAGGCATGAATTGCCGCTCAAGAACAATCCCGCCGCCCTCAAAACGCTGGCCGCCATTTTGGTCGACGCCATCGGGCAGTCGGGGGTCGCCCGTAGCCGGATCCTGGGTATCGGTATCGGGATGCCGGGATTTATCGACGGCATCCGTGGCGAGAACTACAGCTTCCCGATGCAGGATGGCACCGAGCAGCAGAGCATCGTGGAGTATTTGTCTGCCGCCGCCGGGTTGCCGGTGCATATCGATAACGATTCCAGTTTGATCGCGCTGGCGGAATACCGGTTCGGCAACGCCCGGAAAGCGGCCAACAGCATGGTGGTCAACATCGGATGGGGCGTTGGGTTGGGGATGATCCTCAACGGGTCCCTTTTCAGAGGCAACAACGGGTTTGCCGGGGAGTTCTCCCACATCCCGCTGTTCAATAATAACAAACTCTGCAGCTGCGGAAAGAGCGGTTGCCTCGAAACAGAAACTTCCCTGCTCGTGTTGATCGACAAAGCAGTGAAAGGCCTGGCAGACGGGAAGATCTCTTCCCTCCAGGATCATTTCCCGACTGGTGAGATCGAAAAAGATTGTGAGATCATTATGGACGCAGCGGCGCGGGGAGATAAATTCTGTATAGAACTGATCCGCGAAATCGGGTATCATATCGGGCGTGGCGTGGCCATCCTGATTCACCTGCTCAACCCGCGGTCCATCGTGCTCAGCGGCCGCGGCTCGCTGGCGGGCCGGCTCTGGCTCGCGCCCGTGCAGATGGCGCTCAACGAGCACTGCATCCCGCGGCTCGCCACGCAAACGGCGGTGGAAGTCTCGGAACTGGGTTACGACGCCGAACTGCTCGGCTCCGCAGCCCTCGTCATGGAGAACTACGCTACACCATAGAACCAACCTTCATTCTAATAGCAAATTGAAATACAGTGAACAAGGAAACCGGCCCTTTCTCAGGGTCGGTTTTTTTTATGTAAAAAACCCGGACTATCTTCGGCAGCCTGAAATTTTGTTATTTTTCCCCTATGAGGAAATGGTTATGGATACTGATGGCATGCTGCCTGGCGGCGCCTGCTTTGGCACAGTGGAATGCCGACAGCCTGGCTAACCGGCTGGCGGATAAATCGATGCCCGCCCCCGAACGCATCCGCACCCTCAACCAACTGGCCGCATATTATAATAAGGACTCCACCAATATGGCGCTGGTATGGGCCAACGAAGCCTACCTCCTCGCATTGAAAGAAGAAAACACCAGCCTGCAGGCTGCGTCGCTCCTGAACCTGTCGGAAGGGTATTTGTACAATGACCAGTACGACCAGGCCCTCAACTACGCCTACACGGCGCTCGACCTCGTTAAAACCGACAGCGCCCGCGCCCGCTGCTTCACGCACCTGGGCTGGATCTTCTACGATACCGAGAACGCTCATTTTTCCCAGCAATATCACCAGCAGGCATATGATATTTACCGCCGCCTCGGCGATCCCCGCAGGATCGCGCTGTCGCTGAACGCCCTCGGGCTGGTATACCTTCAGCAAGATGCGTTCGCCACCGCCCGTAAATATTTCGACAGCACCCTGCGGCTCTCCCGCGAAAAAGGGCTCGAAGGCATGGTGGCTACGGCGCTCAGCAACCGCGGCATCTGTGAAAACGAATTCGGCCGCTACCCCAAAGCCATCGCGGACTTCACCCAGGCGCTGGCCACCCTCCGGAAAACCGACGGGCTCTCCCATGCCGAAGTGCTCAACCAGATGGCCTATTCCCGCATCATGCTGAAAGAGTACCCCCAGGCCCGGGAGCTCCTGGCACAGGCCCGCAACCTCATCGAAGAAAGCAATTCCAATACCCGCAAAGAAAAACTACTCGATAACCTGACCAACTCCGTCCTCCTCTACCAACACCTCGGCGAATACAAAACCGCCTTCACCGAGCTCCAGGAGTACACCCGCGTCCGCAACGAAATCTTGTCCAAAAGCAAAAGCGAAGCCATCTCCGCCCTTAAGCTGAAACGCGAAGCCGAAGAAAACCAGGCCCGCATCATCACCCTGGTGGCCCAGAAAGAACTCCGCGCCTTCCAGCGGAATGCCCTTGCCGCCGGCGTCATCCTGCTGATTATCATCGGTTTGCTGTTCTATTCCAAAATGCGGCAGAAGCAGAAAAAGGAAAAGGAACTGGAAGAAGTCCGCCGGGCCCTCATCAAACAGGAGCTCGAAGGCGCCCTCCTGGAAAAGGAAGCCCTTAACAATAAACTCGAATTCCGCGATAACGACCTGAAAAACTACGCACTCTACATCTCCCAGCGCAACGATATGATCCGGCAGTTCATCGACGAGCTCATCGCCCTCGATATCCACTCCGACGCCAAAAAGGAAAATATCGCCCGGTTCAATAAAATGGTCAACAAGTTCCAGCACGATCTCGACATTAATAAAGACGCCCAGGACTTCAACCTGTCCGTCAACGAAATCCACAAAGATTTCTTCTTCAACCTGCTCCGCCAATTCCCCAATCTTACCGAAAACGAACGCCGCCTGTGCGCCCAAATCCGGCTCAACCTGTCCATAAAAGACATCGCTTCCCTCAATAATATCTCCGTCAAATCCGTCGAAATGGCCCGTTACCGCCTCCGGAAAGAGTTTAACCTGGAGCATAAAGACAGCCTGTCTGACTTTCTGAAGAATTTCTAACTGATTTATTGTCAATTGATTAACTCCCTTGTAGGGGTCTTGTAGAGGTGCCTGTAAGGCACGGATATAGGCTCCGTTTGCCGCTGCGCTGGTTTTTCCGGTCTACTTTACGAATGCATTCCCGGGAACTGTGATTTCACGTTCCGATCGCTGCTCAACCTATGCAAGTGTTTCCCGGGACGAGTCCATGTTATTCTTAAAAACTAAAAAACCAAAATGCGTATGTGGAAACTATTCCGAGGGAGCGGACTATTGCTGGTCCTTTTATTAACCGGATTTGCGGCGATGGCCCAATCCGGGAGGTCCCTCAAAGGTAAAATTACAGACGTGAAGGGGCAGCCCATCCCCGGGGCGAGCGTCTCGGTGAAGGGGACCTCACAGGGAACGGCCAGCAGCGCCGCCGGCGAATTCTCCCTCACGGTGCCCGCCGATGCCGTGCTGGTGATCTCCGCCATCGGGTTCGCTTCGCAGGAAGTGTCCGTAGCCGGGAAAAATGAAATCAACGTATCGCTTGAGGAAAGCACCAAAGGCCTCGACGAAGTGGTGGTGGTAGGGTATGGCACCCAAAAGAAGGGCGATGTGACCGCGGCCATCTCCACCGTCAACACCAAAAACCTCGAAAAACAACCTGCCGGCAATATCGGCACCATGCTCCAGGGCCAGGCTGCCGGTGTGATCGTGAGCTCCGGAACCGGGAACCCTGCAGCCAGCCCCAAAGTAATGGTGCGCGGGCTCAACAGCATCAACAACGATAACCCTCTGTACGTGGTGGACGGTATCCCGCAAACGTTTATTTACGACGTCAACCCGAACGATATCGAGTCGATTTCCGTGCTCAAGGATGCATCCGCGGCAACCATTTACGGCGCCCGTGCCGCGGGAGGTGTGATCATCATCACCACTAAAAAAGGGAAAAGCGGGGAGCCGAGAATCAATTTCAACTCTTACATTTCCCAGCACAAACTCAACAACAATATCGATCTGCTGGGTAAAACCGCGATGAACAAAGTGGTGAAAGAAGCTTACGCCAACGACGGAACCACCGCAGCGCCGCCGATTTATGTGCAGGATGACAATAAGTACGGCAATTCAGACTGGGTGAATGCCTATACCAAGAAAGGTGTTGAGCAAAAGCATGACCTCGACGTTTCCGGCGCATCCGAAAAGTTGTCGTACCGCTTTTCGCTCGGCCACTGGGAGCATTCGGGTAACGTAATCAACTCCGGTTCCAAGCGCGATAACCTCCGCCTCAACACCGAGATCCGTTTGCTGAAAGACCGCCTGAAAATCAGTCCCATTCTTTCCTACACCCGTTTCAATAACAAGGATTTCGGGGATGCAACGGGCGACGGCGATGCGGGTTTCTCCGCCATCATGGACATTTACAGCACGCTGCCGCACAAGCGCATATATGATCCGGCTTCCCCCAACGGCTACGCCAAACCGGAAGCGGAACTGCTTTCCGGTAACCCGGTGGGCCAGCGGATGCTGACGACCAGCCGCACGGCCGACGATTACCTGCAATTCAACGTTGCGGCGGATCTGAAGCTCTGGAAGGGGTTCTCATATAATTTCAGCGCGGGCCGCAACATTTCGAATACCTTCAGCTATTCGCAGACGCCGGCTTACGACTTCGGCGCGCTGGCGCGGGTGGAAGACCCGAGCCGTTCCGAGATCCGTGGCCGGACCGAGTACCAGGTGTTCACCCACCTGCTGAACTACGACCAGACTTTCGGTAAGCACAACCTGAAGGCCATGTATGGTTTCTCGCGCGAGAAATCCGTTTCCCAGGGCACCACCGCAGGCGGCAACCACTTGTCCAGCCCGCTGATCGAAGCGCTGTCGGGGTTAATTATTGAAGGCCCCAACGATTATATCCGCGGCAACGGCTGGAATTCTTCCAGCTCACTGCAATCTTACTTTGGCCGTGTTTCCTATAACTACGACGACCGTTATTACCTCCAGGGGAGCCTCCGCCGCGATGGGTCGTCCAGGTTTGGCCCGCTGAACCGTTATGGTACTTTTTATTCGGTGTCCGGCGGCTGGAACCTGCACAGGGAAAGCTTTTTCAACATTCCCTGGATTTCCGAGCTGAAGCCCCGCATCAGCTACGGTATTGTGGGTAACCAAAACATTCCCAACTTCCAGTACCTCGCGAAAATCTATATCGCCAACTCCAGCGAATTCCTGAACTATCCGTTCGGCAACGCGCTGGCGCAGAAAGTATATGTAGGGGCGACGGCAGCTTCTCTGGCTAATGCCAACATCAAATGGGAGCAAACGGCCACGCTGAACGCTGGTTTGAGTTTTAGCTTCCTGAAAGGCGCCATCAGTGGTAGCGTTGATTATTTCCGCAGCCGCACTTCCGACATGCTGGCCGAAACGCCTATCCCCGCATCTTCCGGCATCACCACCATGCCACGCACCAATATCGCGGACATGGAAAACAAGGGCTGGGAACTGACGGCCACCTACCGCAATCCCGGGCAGAAAGGTTTTGTATGGGATGTGACGCTGAACTTATCGCATAGCAATAACAAAATCGTTCGCCTTGGTTACGATGAGGGCATGATCATCGACGGTTTCGTGGATTACTCGAACCGCGCGAGCACGATCACCCGCAAGGGCGAATCGCTGGCTTCGTTCTACCTGTTTAAAGCGAACGGAATTTTCCGCTCGGCCGAAGAGGTGAATGCGCACGTTAACAAAGAAGGCGATAAGCTCCAGCCGCAGGCTGTTCCCGGTGACCTTCGCTTTGAAGACACCAATGGCGACGGCATCCTGAACGATGATGACAAGGTAATCATGGGCACGGGGCTTCCGAAACTGGACTACGGTTTGACTTTTAACGCCAGCTGGAAGAATTTCGATGTGATGGTTTTCCTGAATGGCAAGCAGGGGCAGAAGATGTACAATGGTGCCAGGATGTTCCTGTACCGCTTCTACCGCTCGGCCGACCTGGTGAATGCCTGGACGCCTTCGAACCCGGGTTCCGACATCTACCGCCTGTCTAACGAAGACAAGAACGAGAACCTCCGCGTATCCGATTACTTCCTGGAAGACGCATCGTTCCTCCGCCTGCGCAACCTGCAGCTGGGCTACACCCTTCCGCAGGAACTGACTAAAAAAGCACTCATCAACCGGCTACGCATTTATGCCGGCGCTTACAACCTGCTGACGTTTACGAAGTACACCGGTTTCGATCCTGATCTATCCAACACCGGGATCTTCAGCCGCGGGGTAGACCGTGGATATTATCCCATGAGCCGCTCTTTCGTGGCAGGTATTAACGTAGGCTTCTAACTGAATCAAAAAAGAACATCATGAAACTGAAAATAGCCGCCATCGCCCTCCTTTCCGCCACGCTTTTCTCTGCGTGCTCAGACAAGTTCCTGGAACTGGACGATAAGGAAAACCTCACGGAGAACACGTTCTGGGTCACCAGGCAACACGCGCTCCAGGGCATTACCGCCACTTACGCGGCATTGCAGGCCTACGACGGTTCCAAATGGACCTGGTTCGAATCCGTGTACACCACGCTTAATTATAAAGGAGACGATATCGACAACAATAAGAACGAACCTTACGGCAAGAACCTCGCCGCGTTCCTGAACAGCTCGGATGACGCAGGGGCCTGGAGCCTCTGGGCTACGTGCTACACCGGCATTGCCCGCGCCAACCAGGTGATTGACCAGGTGCCGGGAATTACCGTGATGCCGGAACAGGAGCGGAACGAGATCGTAGGGGAAGCGAAATTCCTGCGGGCTTACAATAACTTCCTGCTCGTGAATGGTTTCGAGCATGTGCCGCTGGTGATGGTGTTCGAGAAGGACATTACCAAACTCCAGGCGCCGCAGGCTGCTGCGGCAGCTGTTTGGGCGCAGATCGAAAAAGACCTCACCGAAGCGGAAGCCGCATTGCCGGATGATTATCCCCCTGCATACGTGGGCCGCGTTACAAAAAATGCCGCCAAAGCCATGCTGGGAAAAGTGTACCTCTTTCAGGAGAAATGGCCGCAGGCGGAAGCCAAGTTCCGGGAGATCTACGGAAAGTATTCCCTCAACGACAATTACGTGGATAACTTCAACGGCACCAGGGAAAATGGTCCCGAGTCGATTTTTGAAATCCAATGGAGCAGCGACCGTACCGTATCCGACGAGCGCCATCCCTTCAACTTCGAAGTGCGCCCGGGCGTGCTGGATGGCTGGGAGCTCATGTACCCTTCCGACTGGCTGATCCAGACGCTGAAGAACGA
>NZ_CALNBI010000283.1 GCF_937874145.1 uncultured Chitinophaga sp.
AGCTTTCGGCCGTGCCGGCGGACAGTCCTTTTTCGAGGAGGATGTTGCCGAGGATCACGCCCATGGGCAGGTCCTGCTCCGCCACAAGGATATCGGACACCAGGGATTTGAGCGCCTGGTGGGCATCTTTCATTTCCGCGGCGGCGGTAATTTTATCGGGTGCTTCGGTGGTGAGGCGCAGTTTAAGCAGGCCGTAGCTTGGCAGGTAAGCGAGTTTGATATGCGCGGGCAGGGCGGCTTCGAAATCGCGGATGCGCTCGGCCACGAAAGACTCGCCCATGCCGGAAGTGATGAGGGTTTGATGGAGGAGCGCCGGCGTCTGGAAGCGTTCCTGCAGCCGCGGGATCACTTCATTTTCCATGAGGCCCTTCATCTCGAAAGGAACACCCGGGAGCGACACGAAGATGACGCCGTCTTTCTCGAACCACATGCCCGGCGCGGTGCTGCGCAGGTTTTGCAGCACGGCGCAGCTGTCGGGCACCATGGCCTGGGCTACGTTGCGTTCCAGCACGGGCAGGCCGCGGCTTTCGAAGAATCCCATCACGCGGGTGTACGTCTCCGCATCCTGCACCATTTTGCCGCCGAAATATTCGAGCAGCGTGGGTTTGGTGATATCGTCGGCCGTAGGGCCGAGGCCCCCGGTAATAAGCACTACTTTGGATTTGGCGGATTCTTCTCCGAGGGCGGAGAGGATGGCCCGGCGGTCGTCGCCCACGGCCACGCGCCGCTGCACCCAGATGCCGGCGTCGTTGAGGTGGGTGCCCATCCAGGCGGAATTGGTGTCTACCGTTTGCCCGATCAGCAGTTCGTCGCCGATCGTGATGATACTGGCCCTGATGCGGTTCATGGCGCGGTGGCGTTTGAGGGGTTTTCGAAATAAGGCGCGAGTTTTTCCCGGAGGATGTCGGGCATGTTCATGCGCTTTTTGGTTTTAGCGTCGATGAAGGCGAGGGTGACGGTGCCCACGTTCAGCAGTTCTCCCTGCTGGTTGTACAGCTCGGAGTGGAACTGGATTTTATGGTTGGGGGGAAGTTCCTTCAGTATAGTCTTCACCGTTATCACATCATCGTAATAAGCCGGGCGGAGGTATTTGACCTGGAGCTCGGCCACGGGCATGATGACGCCCTGTTCTTCGAGCTCGCGGTAGGTGAAGCCGAGCTGGCGGATGGCGTCGGTACGGCCGACTTCGTAATAGAGGGCGTAATTGCCGTAGTAGAGGTAACCCATCTGGTCGGTTTCTCCGTATCTCACGCGAATGTCTATCGTTGTGCTGTACATGTTCCGTTGTTGAAAATGTCTGTAAATGTAGGGGATTTGGCGGGGTAAAAAAAAGAGTTCCGTGCGCCGGGGGCGCAGGAACTCTTGCGAAAAAAAGCTGTGCGGGGCGGGCGGATTATTTTCCGAGTGCGCCGTCGAGCGAATATTTGCCGGGCCCGGCGATGAGCAGGGTCACGAAGCCGGTGAGGAACATGATGGCCACTTCTTTGTCGTGCAGCGGATCCTGGCCGTGGATCATGAATACGATCACGAGGAAGCAGATGATCAGCGGGATGGTGGCCACGCGGGTGAGGAGGCCTACGAGCACGAGGGCGCCGCAGAAGAATTCAGCGAAGATGGTGAGCCCAAGCGACGCGGTTTTTCCCAGGCCGAAGGGATCCGCGAATTTCTGCGCGTAGGTGGAGAAGTTGACCAGCTTGGGCCAGCCGTGCGTCATGATAAGGCCGCCGAAAAGAAGACGGAGCAAAAGCAGCGAAAGGCTGATGCCTGCGTTGCTGTACTTGGTGGATAGTAGTTTTGCCATAGTAATTTGGTTTGATTCTTGATAAGAGTACCCCTCGGAAGGAATCTGCTCAAATTTAGATAATCTTAATGTATATAAGAATAAATTTCAAATTTAGCAGACGGATCCATGCCTGCCAACTCGTGCCGGGAATAGTTATCCACATCCTTTAGTTTATCCACATGCAGTAGATAACCTGCAAGGGGCAAAGCAAGCGCAATCCGCTATATTTGCTTCGTTTGTTTCCCTCATGACGATGCCAACACCTGCCGGCCTCCGGAACGTTCAGGATAAAGCTTTTTACCGCTCCTGTAATAATTCCCGGCCGGTGCCGTTTTTTCTAAAAATTGTCGACAATAATATCAAAAGCATGAAGCTATTCACCAGACAAAACTGCGCTTTTCCGGGCCTCCGCGTATTCCTGCTGGCCGCAGGGCTTACCGGCGCCATATCGGCCGAAGCGCAGCAAACCCGCATTCATACGGAGCCAGACAAAGTTTTCCGGGAAGCGCAACAACTCTACCGGGAAGGAAAATTCGCCCTTTCCCAGCAATTGTTCCGGCAAACCATCGACGGGATCGGTTATTTCTCCGAAACCAACCGCTCCCTGGTGAATACGGACGCACATTTCTACTTCGCCATGTGCGCCCTCAAACTGCAGAACGAAGACGCGGAAAAGAAAGCCATCGATTTCATCGACCGCTTTAACAACGCCCCCCGCGAACAAATGATCAGCTTCCAGCTCGCCCGGTATTACTTCCACCGCAACAAGCTCCAGGAAGCCATCCCCTATTACGAAAAAGCCTCCATCGATAACCTCTCCAACGAGGACATCGCCGATGCCAAATTCGAACTGGCCTACTGTTACTTCAACCTGAAAGATTTCGCGAAAGCCCAGCCGCTCTTCGCTTCCATCAAGGAAATCCAGAACAAGTACTACATCCCGGCCAATTACTACCACGGCTTCATCTCCTATTACAACAAAAAATACGCGGAAGCCCTCACCAGCTTCCAGCGCGTGCAGCAAGACCCGAAGTACGCCGCCGTTGTACCCTACTACATCGCCGAGATCTACTACTTCCAGGGCAAGCGCGACCAGCTCATCCAATACGCCGAACCGCTCATCCGCAAAGGCAACCTATATTACGATGCCGAGCTGAAACAACTCGTGGGCCAGGCCTATTTCGAACGGAAAGACTACGCAAAATCCCTTCCCTACCTCGAAGAATTTAACGAGAACGCCGAAGAAGTAAGGAAAGAAGATGTTTACCAACTCTCCTACGCCTACTATCAAACCGCTAACCTCGATAAAGCCATCACCGGGTTCAAACAGCTCAGCTCCTCGAAAGACTCCCTGGGCCAGAACTCCATGTACCTCCTCGGCGACTGCTATCTCCGCACGGGCCAGAAAGCCAACGCCCGCAACGCTTTCGCGTTCAGCGCGCGCAACAGCTCCAATCCCCGCCAGCAGGAAATCTCCCGCTTCAATTACGGCAAACTGTCGTACGAACTGGGTTACCAGGACGCCGCCATCACCGAGCTCACCGGCTATATCAACAATTATCCCAACGGCGAATACACCCGCGAATCCCGCGAGATCCTCGTGCAGCTCTTCGCCAACACCAATAATTACAAGGATGCCATCTCCCTGCTGGAAGCATTGCCGGAGAAAAGTCCCGCCGTGCTGAAAGCCTACCAGAAGGTATCCTACGGACGCGCCACGCAGCTGGTGAACGACGGCCAGCTGGCCGAAGCCGACCGCCTGCTGGGTATTTCCCTGTCCCACAACTACGATCCGCAGATCACGCGGCTCGCGCAGTTCTGGAAAGCGGAGATCGCACTGCGCCAGGGGCAGACCGACAAAGCCATCCCCGCCCTCCAGGCCTACCTCGGCAGCAGCGGCGTGCCCGTTTCCGGCGAAGCCAACGTGCAAACCGCCAGCTACAACATGGGTTACAGCCTGCTGAAGAAGGAACAATACGCCAACGCATTGCCTTACTTCGAAGCCGCCCAGCGCGCCAGCGGCCCCAACGCCGGACGTATCAACAACGACGCCCTGCTCCGCGCCGCCGATTGCCACTACATGCTGCGCGACTTCCCGAAAGCCACCGCACTGTACGACCAGGTGATCAGCGAAAACCAGCCCGCCGCCGATTATGCCACTTACCAGAAAAGCATCATCCTTGGCATCCAGGGTAAACACGCCGACAAGCTGAACGCCCTCAAGCAGCTGGCCGTGAAATATCCCGGCTCCACCTTCAATAACGACGCGGAAATGGAAATCGCCGATACTTACCTCAGCGACGAACGCTTCAGCGACGCCATCCCCTATCTTAAAAACATCCTCCAGAAGCAGCCCGACGGCGCCAATGCGCCGAAAGCCCTGCTGAAACTGGGGCTCGCCTACTTCAACACCGACCAGGAAAGCACGGCACTCCAATACTTCCGGCAGGTGGTGGAGAAATTCCCTGCTTCCGCAGAAGCCAACTCCGCACTCGTTAACATCCGGACCATCTACGTGAGCCAGGGCAAAACAGACGATTACCTCGCACTGCTGAAATCCACCGGCAGATCCGTGAGCGCATCGGCAGAAGACTCCCTGAGCTACGCCGCCGCCGAAACCCGCTTCAGCAGCGGCGATTACACCGGCGCGGTAGCTTCCTTCAATAACTACCTGCAGAAATTCCCGAACGGACAGTTCGCCCTCCAGGCCAACTTCTATAAAGCGGAATGCCTCTACAACAGCAAAGACTACGCAAACGCCCTCCCCGCCTACGAATTCGTACTGGCGCGCGGGAACAGTCCTTTTGCCGAGCGCTCCGCCCTGCAGGCCGCTTACATGAATTACTACCAGGTGAAGGATTACGAAAAAGCGAAACAATATTACCAGCAGCTGAAGAGCCTGTCCACCACCAAAGACAATACCCTCGCCGCCGCGCGCGGCCTGCTGCGCAGCAGCTACCAGCTGAACGCATGGGATGAAGTGGCGCCCCTGGCCGAAGAGCTCCTTTCCGCCCGCGACATTTCTACCGACGACCAGATCATCGGCCACTTCTACCTCGGCAAGTCGCTGCAGCAGCGCGGCCAGTTCGACGAGGCCGTCAGCGAATACAAGATCGTGACCGGTCTTACCAAATCTGAAGTAGGCGCCGAAGCGCGTTACAATATCGCCAAATGCCTGTTCGAGAAAAACGACCTGGCAGCGGCGGAGAAAGCCGGTTTCGAGGTGATTAAAAACACTTCCAGCTATGAGGTTTGGGTAGCCAAATCCTATATCCTCCTCGGCGATGTGTACTTCCGCCAGAAGGATTACTTCAACGCCAAAGCCACCTTCCAGAGCATCGCCGAAAACTGTCCCATACCGGAACTGAAGGCGGAAGCGAAGGAAAAACTGGCGAAAGCGGAAGCGGAAGAAAAAGCTGGTTCAAAAATTAAATGAGGAAAAACATGAAGCGCATATATATAGCATTCGCACTCGCTTTCCCGCTCAGCGCCCTCGCGCAGCAGAAGGACTCGCTGAAGCAGGAAACGATCGACATCATCTCGAAATACCAGCCTAAGCTGCCCAACGCGGCCAAGCTGAACCTGACGGCGTCCCTGCCCACGGTAGACACGAGCCGCCCGCGCCTGGGCTACCAGGTACCGGCGCTCAACCTGAATTTCATGTACCAGCCCGTGCAGATCCGTCCGCTGGCGCTGGGGAAAGACACGACTTCCCTCCAGCTCCAGAACAATTACGTGAAGCTGGGGTACGGCAATTACAATACCCCGCTCATCCAGGCAGGTTTTGGCAGCGGCCGGCAGGATAAATACAATTTCGGGGTGTTCTTCAATTACACGTCTTCGAAAGGCGACATACAGTACCAGGACGTGTCGCAGATGAATATCCTCGGTTCCGGCACTTACTTCACGCCGCTGTTTGAAGTGAACGCCAGCCTGGGCTACAACCGCAACCAGGTGCATTACTACGGCTACGACCATGCCGCGCACGATTATTCGAAAGACGAAGTGAAGCAGGCGTTCAACGAAGTAGTGGCCAAAGTGGGGTTGAAGAACAGGCCGCAGAACGACTGGGGCTTCCAGTTCCAGCCGCAGGCAGAATTCACCATTTTCGGGGATAAGTACAAGCGGATGGAAAACACCTTCGTGCTGAAGGCGCCTATCCGCAAGCAGATCTTCGAAGATATCTGGCTGAAGGCCGAGGGCCTGGTGGATCTGAGCGTTTTCAAAGAAGACAACAACGACCAGATCAATAACAACATCGCCGCCATCCACCCTGCCGTGGAAATCACCAAACCCGGGTTCGTGCTGCATGCCGGCGCCAATCCCACCTGGACCAACGGCAAGTTCCATCTCCTGCCCGACATCGTGAACGAATCGCACCTGATCCGCGAGAAGCTGATCCTGAGCTCGGGCTGGATCTCCTACTTCCAGAAGAACAACTTCCGGAACCTCGCCACGGAGAACCCCTGGTTCAATTCTTATGGCCCGGATATGCTCAATACCCGTGTAGAAGAGAAGTACACCGGCATCAAAGGCACGCTGGGCAACCACTTCAACTATAACACCAAGTTCGGCGCCATTACCTGGCATAACCGCGCGCTTTTCGTGAACGACAGCATCAACGGCATGAAGAGCTTCCAGACCCGCAACGAGGAAGAGCTCCGCGCCTTCCAGCTGCATGCGGAAGTGGGGTATATCCAGGAAGAGAAGTTCCAGGCGCGTGTGAGCGTGGACTGGTATGATTTCAACAAGCAGAAAACGGAGCTGAAGCCCTGGCACGTGCAGCCCTTCAAGGCCACCTTGTTTGCCCAGTATACGTTCGGGAAGAAATTCCACCTGAACGCCAACCTGTACACCCTGAGCGGCACTTATTACGTGCTGCGCAGCGAAGGGCTGGACAATATGGGCAAAACCAAGGCGGTTCAGGACCTGAACGCGGGAGCGGAGTACAATGTGACGAAGAACTTCAACCTCTGGGTGAATGTGAATAACCTCTTCAGTTCCAAGTACGAACGCTGGCACGGCTACCCCACTTACGGGCTGAACGTGCTCGGCGGGGTTACCGTTAAGTTTTAATTGCGTAAACTTGCACTCAAAAGTTACCGGCCGCAAATGCTACAGCAATATATCACGGAAGTCCTTTTCAGGCAGCAAACCTGCATCGTACCGCAGGTTGGCACCTTTACCATCCAGCACATTCCCGCGCAGTTCAGCGTGGTGGACCAGTCGCTGACGCCTCCCCGGCAGCAGGTGCAATTCGACACCCGCTGGGAAGACGACGGCTCGCTGCTCCGCTGGATCTCCCGTAAAGAGAACCTGCTGGAACCGGTGGCGGCGCTGAAGCTGGATAAATACCTCCAGCAATTCCGCGATGCTTTGGCGGCCGGCGAGCCCATCGACCTGCCAGGCATCGGCAGCCTGCGAATCGATCCTTTGGGCCAGCTGCGCTTCACGCCGCAGGAGCTCCCGGACGCCTGGCAACCCATCGGGCTGGAACAGGTGATCCGTTCGGAATCCGCGCCCCGCGTGCTGCAGGGCACTACCGAAGTGGAAAATAACCAGGTGGTGGAACATACCAGCGCCGTGTACGAAGAACCTGAAAGCCAGGGGCGTTTCCGCTGGTGGTGGGTAGTGCTGCCGCTGGTGTTGATCGGAGGCGGCGTTGCCGCATGGATGTATAAAGACCAGATCATGCCGCCAGCTCCGCAGCAACCCGAAACAGCGCAACCCGCTCCTGTTGCGGCTCCTGTGGAAGACAGCGTGGTGACGGCCCCTGTGGAGCCAGCAGCCCCGGTGAGCGACAGTATTTCTTACTACGTGGTGATCGCCACTTTCAAATCCCGCGAGTCCGCCGAGCGCAACCACGCCAAGCGGATAGCCTGGGGGTATAAGGAAGTCGTGCTCTTCGCTTCGAAAGACTCCACCGAGTTCAACCTGGCCATCCCCTACACCACGATGCCGGCAGACACGACTGCGGCGAAAGACTCCGTAGCGCTGAAGTTCCAGGCGCCGGTGAGAATCGTTTATTAAACAATTTCTTCAGAGAAATAGCGAATCGTCCCCCACCGGGGGACGATTTTTTTTTGCCGAAAATTTTTCCGTTTCATTTTTCTTTTATATTGACGCATTGTTTGTAACGGAATTCGTTAACCCAATCCATATCTTATGTCAACAGTAAAAAGAAAGGCGACATGCCTGTTTGTTACCCTGGTGTGCGCGGCACACACATTTTCGCAGGATCTTTCCTCACTGGCGCCGCCATTGCAGGTGCCGCCCACGCCGGAGGCCGCAGCTTTGTTCCGCGTGCAGGAAGTGCCGGTGTCGCTTTGCAACGGCTTGCCGGAAATCACTGTGCCGTTGGGGGAATTCAAATTGAAAAGTTTCACGCATACGATTGCGTTACGTTACCATGCGGGAGGTATACGGGTGGATGAAGCGCCTTCCTGCGTTGGTAGCGGCTGGTCGCTGCAGGCGGGCGGCGTGCTGGCCGCAACCGTCCACGGGAAGCCCGATTTGCTGAACGGGGCTCCCGGGCCGGAGGGCGCTATCCCTCCGTCTATCGTGCAGGACCCGCACTGGGCGCCACCTGTGTGGACGCCGGACAGGTATGCAGATGCACGGTATACATGGTTCCGGGAAATGGCCGACCGGCAGACGGATCTAGAACCGGACCTGTTCAGCTTTACGGCCGGCGGTTTTTCTGGGAAGTTCTACTTCGACCACCGCGGGTACGCGCACCCTGTCCCCCTGCGCAAAATACAGGTCAGCGGCCTGTTCCGCATCCGTGACGAAGATGGCAATACCTTTCACTTCGACCTGCGCGAAACCGCTGCAACCGATAACGGGCAGGCAAGTACGCAGTTCTACCTGTCGAAGATCGTGACGCCGTTGCGCGATTCCATTTTGTTTCATTACGAACCGCTGCATTTCACTTACCGCGTCTTCCTGGGTGAAACACGATATACCTGGCTGTCGGGGGTCAGGAGGCCGGATATTGCCGCCGCGGCGGACATTTATCCTTCCCGTACCGCTACCGTCGCCTGCCGGGTAAAAGGCTGGCGGCTGAAGGAAATTTCGGCCAGCAACGGGGCGCGTGCGCGGATGGTGTATCAGGCCGGGCAAAGGACCGATCTCCCCGGCACGCATGCCCTGGCGGCGGTGGAGTGGCTGTACCATAACGATTTGCGGAAGCGCTTCCGGTTCGTGCATGGTTATACCGGCGACACCCGCTTCCCGGAAAGCCACAGGCTCTGGCTTAAAGAGGTATACGAAGAAGCGCCCGACGGAAAGCGGCTGCCCTCCTGGGTTTTCGGCTATAACGATGCCAGGGGATTGCCGCCCCGGCTGTCGTCGCGGCAGGATCACTGGGGATACGCCAACGGGACCGGCGCCGGCAGTGCAACGCGCCTGCCGCAGCATACTGCTTTTACCGGCGGCGCCCTCCGCGATCCCGACACGTTATACTCCCGCGCTGGTATGCTAACCAGCATACGTTACCCCACCGGCGGGAGCACCCTGTTTATGTTCGAGCCCAATACCATCTGGGTGCATAACGAAGAGCGCAAACAAACGGTCCAGGGCGGATTCCGTTGCAACGGCGAGCCGAACGCCACGGTACAACGCGCATTCACGCTGCCGCAGGGCGCGTATGACGTTAGGATACGCTACAACACGCTACCGCCGCAACAGCCCCGGCCACGATACCTGGAAGACGTTGAGTATGCCACTGAACATTCCTGCGGGATCAGCCTGAAGAAGCCCGGCGGAAAGATAGTTTCCTTCTCCGGCAGGAATGCCCATCCCGACGGCGACCCGGAGAATTTGCCTCCCGGCGCGTATACCATCACTATCCGGACCGACGGCGACGGCTCCTTCGGTTTCTGGCAAATAACGTATAAGAACGATTCGGTGACAAGGTATTCGGGATCTAAAATTGTCGGCGGGTGGAGAATCCGTTCCATCGTAAACACCGATCCCCTCCATCCGCAGCTCCCCGATACCAGGACGTTTCATTACGGACAACCGGATGCTTACCCTGACCGGTCCTCCGGGATTTGCCCGGCGCGGCCGCAATATGAGTACCAGCGGCAGGTTTGCCATTACAAAAAACACGAGCGGACCGATGGCAGGGGCCTTGTCAGCATCCAGTACGAGTTGCAATGCGGGATGCTGATGATCCAGCATGCAGGGAGCGTCAACCCTTTGTCGGGAGATCATGGGCCGGTGTTGTATCCGAGGGTGGAGGTCCGCGAGGGGGAAAATGGCGCTTCCGGGCGAACGGTCCATACGTTCTCCTACATGCCCAAAGCAGGAGGTCCCGGCGGTTATCCATTTGTGGCGGAAACCAATTTCAACGGGTACAACGGGAAGTTGCTGAAAGCCGAATTATTCCGGAAAACGCCGGGCGGCGGATATCAGCCAACGGAAACGACGGTTTACGCCTGGTCATTCGTACCCGCTGAAACGTACTGGCGGCAATGGTTCCATGAGAACACGCCACCGGCGGCATTTCGCGGGCTCGGCATGCATATATCTTACCTGGTCCGCGAGCGGCACGAAGCGTTCCAGTTATATAGCGCGCGCTTCCATACCGGCGCCTTCCGGCATCTGTCGGAATGGTACCGGTGTGATAGTATCGTCCGGATGGTATATCCCGACAGCGGCCCGCCCCTCCGCTCCGCCACGCTGTTCAGGTACGACAATCCCCTTCACCTGCAACCTACGCAAACGATTACGGTGGGCAGCAACGGTGAGCGGCTCGTCCAGGTAACGAAATACCCGGGCGATTACTCCGGGAATGCCGTGTTGGCGGCCATGGTGCGGGAGAACCAGGTGCGGAAACCGGTTGAACAATGGGCGTTCCGCGATCACCTCGTGTCGCAGCACGTCCGGATCAGTTATACATCCTGGCATGGAGGGGCTTTCATCATGCCGGAAACGATCTTTACGGCTTCCCACGGGCGGAGCCTCCAGCCGGAAATGCAATTTGTTTACGACAAGTCCGGCAACCTGGTGCAAACAACGGCGCGGGACGGGCTCGTGCGTTCGATGCTGTGGGGATATGGATACCGGTTTCCTGTCGCTGAGATAACGGGTATTCCCTATTCTGTGGCTTCGGGATGGCTGGATAACACCGTTCTTCAGCAACCGGCGAGCGAAGCGCGGCTCCGCACGGAATTGCAGAAGATCCGTGTTCGGGCCGGGCAATCGCCCGCAGTGATCAGGACGTTCACACATAGTCCCTTGACGGGCGTTACCAGCATTACGGGCCCCGACGGCAGGACGGTTCATTACGAGTACGATGGATTCGGGCGCCTGGGCGTAGTACGGGATCAAAACGGGAACATTCTCAAACTGCACAAGTATGCCTACCAGGCGCCGCAGCAGGAATGAACCGTGGACAGGCGGAAGTTTGTCCGTCTGCTTTCGGGTCGGATCAGCCCCAGACTGCATGATGGGAACAGGCGAAGCTCCGTTCCCCTGGCAGATCGTGTATATAGGTCGGCTGCCGGGGCGGATCAAGCTCTGTTTGCGCGATGGGAGTGGCGCGAATGCTGACCCGGCAGCAAATCAAAGTAAATCAGCCGGCGACCGGGCGGATTAAAATCTTAAGGAAGAAGTGGGGAAATGTAAGCGCAGCCGCCGATAAGTAAACTATCGCTTAAGGAAAATACTCCCTGTATACCCGAAACCGCAGGCTTTTACGAATGCTATAATGTGTGCTTTGCTATGATTTTCTGCTGAATTGCCTGCGAACAATACGCGCTACGATCGACATAGTGACTGGTATAAACATCCACTGCGGATGATGTAAGCTTACTATTTATTATGCAGCAACCGCAATGACAGCGCAGAACAGTTTGCACCCTGCCGCCGGAATCTATCATTTCAGCCAAACCAAACCGCATTACGCGGCTTCGCGTAGCGGGACAATGAGTCGGAAGTATACTTTTGCCGAACCGTAAGTACAAACGTAACTACTTACCAAGCTATCAAACAAAAACCAATACCCCTCATCATGAAAAGGATACCGTCGATATGGATCAGCTGCCTCCTGCTGCTGGCCGCCTGTTCAAAAAACAACGGCAAACAGGACGAACCGAAGAACACCGAACCTCCGGCCGTACGCGCACATGGCACGCCCACGGGCGAAGTTGTGAAAAAATCTATCGGCCCCGCCGGCGGCAGCCTTTCCTCCAGAGACAATACCCTCCAGATCGAGGTGCCCGCGGGCGCACTGGCGGCCAATACGGAAATCAGCGTACAGGCGGTTTCCAATACTTTACCCGGCAGCCCCGGCCCCGCATACCGCCTCCTCCCTGAAGGAACGCGATTCGCCAAACCCGTTAAGCTCACGTTCAAATACACCAACAAACACCTCGACAGCACCGCCGAAGACGCGCTTTTTATGGCCTACCAGGCGCAGGACGGCATCTGGCGCTTCATTCCCAAAACCACGCTCAACAAAACCGCCCGCACCCTCACGGTGGAAACCGACCACTTTTCCGACTGGGCCCCCTACGCCATGTTCTGGCTTCGCGCGGACCCCAACAGCGTGTTGGTCAAAAAGGCATCGATGCTTGTTATTTACTCCACCAACGAAGACATTCCCGCCGAGGAGCTCGACGATCCCGAGATCGCGATTTTCCGGGAGCGCGTACTGCGCAAGGAAGGGAATATCAAAAACTGGAAACTGGAAGGCGCAGGCAAGCTTTCCTCCAGCAGTTTCGAGTTCGCCAGGTACGACGCACCGTCCAAAGTGCCGGCCGTCAACCCTGTTACCGTTTCCGTGGAGGTGCATAATTTCCTGCCCGGCGGCGCGATCCCCGGCCGTGGTAACATTGGTATCGTAACACTGCTCGCTAAAATCAAGATCGAGGATGAAACCTATCTTTCCGGCACCGTCAACGGCCAGGAAGTATTCTGCACCAACGTCCACCACAAATACATCCCCGGCGGTTGGCTCAACTTCTCCGGCGAATACGCTCCGCTGGAAGGCTTCTCCTGCCAGATCGAAGGCGTCAGCAACCCCGTTCGCCCCGGCAGCCACTCCTGGCACTCGCCCGATTACGGCGGCACCGCCTACCTCGAAAAAGGAACGTTCACCAGCCCGGTGAATGTGTATGGGAGAACATTTTACAGTTATTGCGAAGACGATGAAATCATCGACTACCGCGCTTCCGGCGGCGAACTGGTGATCACGAACGTGGAACAGATCGAGAACAAGGAATACATTACGGGGTACATGACGGGAACATTCTATAAAATGATCCGCTGCGGAACCGGGACCGTGGAACATTTCAACCTGCAATTCAGGACGATCCGGAATTATTAAAACGCCTGTCTGTCCCTGCAGCCGTACCATTCTCTTCACGCCAACTGGAATGCAAAGCATTGAGGCCGGAAAATCAGGGTCAAAATTGCTGAATGATGGGGTATAACACGGTGACGGTGAATTGTGCCGTTACCGCAACTTACAGCACCTAATCGTTCTAACACATCGATTAGATTAAAGTATCGCCGGGCGATATCTATCCTCCGGGTTTTCTTTCACGCAGCCGCTGTCATTATCTCCATCAGCGAAAACCAGCGCTTCGCCCTTTCCATCCTACCGCCCGCCGGTAAATGCCTCGGCTTAACCGGCCGGGTAAATATCTACCAAAAAAGGGATGGCATTTCGCCATCCCTTAACCTTTATGCGGAGTGTTTTACTTCGGTCTGATCTGCTCTACCACGATCTTCAAACCTTCCTCGAAACTATGCGGCGCATACCCCAGTTCCTGTACTGCCTTGTCAATCACAAAGCCGGTCTTAGCCGGCCGCGGAGCGGGTTGCTTGAAGGTGGATGCGTCTACTTTTTCGAGGAGCTTCGTGTCCAGCTCCAGGTATCCTGCCACCTGGTTGGCCATTTCAAATGGCGTGAGCATGTCTTTCCCGGAAAGGTGGAAAATGCCTTCCGCTTTCTTATCGAGCATGAGCCGGATGCCTTCGGCCAGATCCTGCACGAGGGTGGGCGTCCGCCACTGGTCGTTCACCACTTTCAGCTTCTTCTTTTGTTCCAGGTTGGATTTCACCCAGGTGATGATATTGCTGCGCCGGGGATCATCGGCCAGGCCGTATACCAGCACGGTCCGCGCGATGCCCCATTGTGCCCTGGATTGCTTCACGATCCTTTCCGCCGCCACTTTGCTGGCGCCGTAATAGTTAACGGGATTGACGGGATCCTCTTCACTGTAGGGCCCTGCCAGCCCGTCGAACACGAAATCGGTGGACACGAACAGGAAGTACGCACCCGCTTTCTCCGCGCCCTGCAGCAGGTATCGCGTAGCGGTCACGTTCACCATCCAGCAGGCGTCTTTGTTGCGCTCACAATCGTCGGCCTGCGTCATGGCGCCGGCGTGGACGATCACATCGGGCTTGTGGCGGTCCACCAGCCCCTTCACCGCGGCCTCGTCCGCCAGGTTCACCGATTCATATGCGTAACCGGATTTCATGCGGAGGCGGTTGGGACCACGGCCCGTAGCGATCACTTCGTAACCGGGAAGGCCCGCCAGCCGTTGCACCAGGTATTGACCGAGGAGCCCGTTGCTCCCTGTAATGAGCACTTTCATAATTCCAATATACAAAAACGCCGCGTAATGCAGTATTACGCGGCGTTTATTGATGATAGTGAATCCGTTACATTTTCTTCCCGGTGGTTACCGTGGAAAAGTTCATGCCCAGGTTAAACATCGTGAACGACCAGATGTCGGTAGCTTCGTCGATGAGTTTGGACGTGGGCTTCCCTGCGCCATGGCCCGCCTGCTTCTCCACGCGGATCAGCACGGGGTTGGGACCGCTGTGGGCCGCCTGCAGCGCTGCCGCATACTTGAAGGAGTGCGCCGGCACCACGCGATCGTCGTGATCCGCCGTGGTTACCATGGTAGCGGGGTACGAGGTGCCTGCTTTCAGGTTGTGGAGGGGAGAGTATTTCAGCAGGTAGGGGAACTGGTCCGCCTTCTCGCTGGTGCCATACTCGGTCACCCATGCCCAGCCGATGGTGAATTTCTGGAAACGGAGCATGTCCATCACGCCCACGGCGGGAAGCGCTACCTTAAACAGGTCGGGGCGCTGCGTCATGGCCGCACCTACAAGCAGCCCGCCATTGGAACCGCCACGGATGGCGATTTTCGAAGGGTTGGTGTATTTCTCTTTCACGAGATATTCCGCCGCGCCGATGAAATCGTCGAACACATTCTGTTTCTTTTCCATCATACCGGCTTTATGCCATGCCTCGCCGTATTCGCTGCCGCCGCGGAGGTTCACCACTGCGTAAATACCGCCCTGCTCCATGAAAAACAGGTTGCTGACGGAGAAGGAAGGCGTCATCGGGATGTTGAACCCGCCGTAACCATACAGCAGCACGGGATTCTGACCGTTCAGCTTCAGGCCTTTGCGGTGCGAGAGGAACACGGGCACTTTAGTGCCGTCTTTACTGGTGAAAAACACCTGTTTGGTCTCGTAATCGTCCTGGTTGAACTTCACTTCCGACTTGCGGAACAGCTCCGATTTGCCGGATTTGATGTCGTATTTGTAAATGGTGGGAGGGGCAACGAAAGAAGAGAAGGTGTAGAAGAACTGGCCGTCTTCCTTCTTGCCGCCGAAGCCGCCCGCGGCGCCGATGCCCGGCAGGTGGATGTCGCGGTCCTTTTTACCGGAAACGTCATACTGCACGATGCGGGTGGACGCGTCTTTCAGGTAGCTGGCGAACAGTTTGCCGCCTGCGGTGCCCACGCCCTGGAGCACTTCAGGCTGCTCGGGGATGATCAGCTTCCAGTTTTCCTTTGCGGGATTTTTCGGGTCCACGAGCACCAGTTTGTAGTTGGGCGCGTCGTGGTTGGTGAGCAGCAGCAGCTTGTCGCCCACGTTCTCCACCACGCTGGGCTCATATTCGAACCCTTTTACCAGGAGCCTGAATTCGGTCTGCGACGCGTCGTGCAGGTCGCGGTACCACACTTCGTTGCCGCTGGTGCCTTCGGAGGTACTGAGGATGAGGAAGCGCTCGTCTTCCGTGAGGCCCACGCCGGCGTTACGGAGGGGGTGCTCTTTATCCACGTAAATGAGCGGGTCCTGGTCCTGGGAAGTACCTACCTTATGGAAATATACTTTATGGAATTCGTTCTTTTTGGAAAGCTTGCTCTGCTCGTCGGGCGCGTCGTAGCGGCTGTAGTAGAAGCCGTCGCCTTTCCAGGACAGGCCCGAGAATTTGATCCAGTCGATCTTGTCCTGCAGCAGCTGTTTGGATTCCACGTCCATCACGAAGGCTTCCTGCCAGTCGGAGCCGGCTTTGGCGATGAGGTAGGCGCAGTAACGGCCGTCTTTCGAGAAAGAGAGGTTCCCGAGGGCGGCGGTGCCTTTATCGGAGAGCTTGTTCGGGTCGATGAACACTTCGGGCGTACCGTTCAGGCCTGCCTGGCGGTAGAGCACTGCCTGGTTCTGCAGGCCGTCATTTTTATAAAAATAATAATATTTGCCTTCGCGGAAGGGCGCGCCGTAGCGGGGGTAGTTCCAGAGGGCCTCCAGGCGTTGCTTTATCTGGCCGCGGAAGGGGATGGAAGACAGGTAATCCTGGGTGACGGCATTCTGCGCGTCTACCCAGGCCTTGGTATCGTCGGCATGGTCATCTTCCAGCCAGCGGTAGGGATCGGCGATCTGGGTACCGTGATAATTGTCTACCGTGTCTACTTTTTTCGTCTCGGGGTATTTGAGCGGTTGGTTCTGCGCCAGGGCGGTGCCTGCTCCCATCAACATCATCATACTCATGGCAACATGCTTATGGTTTAAATTTGTCATACGTATATTTTTATAAAATTCTAAGCTGTTTGTTTGATGGAAATTAAAAATTTAGTTATTTCATCGAATATCTGATAGGAAACTATTAAAAAATGTTAATTTCGTGCGCCCTTTATCCGGATGCAAGTCTGGCAAAATACTATGAAATAACCATTGCGCATGAGCCATCGTGTAAAATTTTGGATGGGCGGTTGGAAAAACGATTTAGTAGGGGGCGCTAAAATGATTTATCAGGCGGCACAAGAAGCAATTCGGGTGGCCATGACAATATAGAAGATTACACATGAAAAAAGTGAACAACATCGCAGTTCTTACTTCCGGGGGCGACGCTCCGGGGATGAACGCAGCCATCCGGGCGGTAGTCAGAACGGGCATCTATCATCAGCTGAATGTTTTTGGGGTGATGTATGGTTACAAAGGCATGTTGACAGGGGAAATCTTCCCTATGGAATCCAAGTCTGTCGCCAATATCATCCAACGCGGGGGCACCGTCCTCAAAACCGCCCGCTGCAAGGAATTCTATGAGCCCGAAGGCCGCAAAAAAGCTTATGAGAACCTGAAGAAATTCGGGATCGACGGGCTGGTGGTAATCGGGGGCGACGGCTCCTTCAAAGGCGCCCAGAAATTCAGCCAGGAATTCGACATTCCCTGCATCGGCCTTCCCGGCACCATCGACAAAGACATTGCCGGTACCGATTTCACCATCGGTTTCGATACGGCCGTTAACACCGCCGTGGAAGCGATCGACAAGATCCGCGACACCGCCGATGCGCACGACCGCCTTTTTATTATTGAAGTTATGGGCCGCGACGCCGGGTACATCGCCCTGCACAGCGGCATCGCCACGGGGGCGGAACATATCCTCATCCCCGAGCATAAAACCAATATCGACGACGTCATCGACCACCTCACCGCCAACGAGCGCCGTTCCAAAATGGTGAACCTCATCGTAGTGGCGGAAGGCGACGAATTCGGCGGGGCCGATGAAGTGGCCCGTCACGTCAAGGACAGAATGCCGCAGCTCGATACCCGCGTAACCGTACTCGGGCACATCCAGCGCGGGGGCTCTCCCACCTGCCTCGACCGCCTGGTGGCCAGCCGTATGGGCTACGCCGCGGTAGACGCCCTCCTCAACGGCACCACCAACGTTATGGTGGGCATCGTCAACAACGAAATTCAATTCACTCCGCTCGATAAGGCCGTAAAAGCCAAACAACAGATCGATCCGGAATGGTTAAAGATTGTCAAAATTCTTGCGAGTTAAATAAACGTCTATGAGTACAAAAGATCTGTCCAAATACTTTCATAAGGAAATGGACAACCAGGCAGGTGCATCGCATGCCAAGCAAAAAACTAAGATTGTGGCAACCGTTGGCCCCGCCAGCGATACCTACGAGAAATTACTGGAACTTGTGCAGGCTGGTGTGAATGTCTTCCGCCTTAACTTTTCTCATGGCGCCCATGAAGACAAGCTGCGGATCATCAACTACATTCGCCAGATCAATAAAACCGAGCCCTACAACGTAGCGATCCTCGCCGACCTGCAAGGCCCGAAACTGCGCGTAGGCGAAATCGAAAACAACGCCCTCCCGCTCAAAACCGGCGATATCCTCACCTTCACCACCGAGAAATGCGTGGGCACAATGGAAAGAATCTACGTTTCTTACCATGACCTCCCCCGTGACGTGCGCCCCGGCCAGAAAATCCTGCTGGACGACGGCAAGATCGAAACCGTGGTGAAAGAAGTGACGCCCGACAACCTCATCAAAGCAGAAGTACTGCTGGGTGGCGTTCTCTCCTCCAAAAAAGGCTTCAACCTCCCCGATACCAAAGTTTCCCTCCCCGCCCTCACCGAAAAAGACGAAATCGACCTCGATTTCATCATCGACAATGAGTGCGACTGGGTAGCGCTGTCTTTCGTGCGTAACGTAAAAGACCTCGCCCTGCTGCGCAAGCGCCTGTCTGACCGCAATTCCAAAATCAAGATCATCTCCAAGATCGAGAAGCCGGAAGCGATCCAGAACCTGAAGGAAA
>NZ_CALNBI010000284.1 GCF_937874145.1 uncultured Chitinophaga sp.
TTCCTGGCGGTGGCTGTGCTGGATGAAGTCGTCCACGAACCGGAGATCGTATTTCTTCAGTTTGGCGTACAGCTCGTGTGTGCTGTAGCTGCTGATTTTAGACAATACGAGGAGGTCTTCCCAGCTGTTGTGCTGCTGAACGCGCTGGAGCTCGTCGAGGATATCCTGGGCGGGCATGTTGCGGCGGTAGAGCAGTTCCCCGATGAGGAAAACGGCGTAGTCGTGCGTGGGATAGCCGAGTTCGGGGAGCACGTCGAAGGGGCTCCGTTTCTGGTCCATCGCCTGGTTAAGCTGATCGATATCGCTCATGACGGGCGAGAGTAGATATTTCCTGGCTGCGGTGCGCAGTTTCCTGCTGACGTAATCCAGTAACTGGTCGTTGACGTTGGTGTGGTTCACAAAATCATGCAGAATCTGTACGAATCTTTTCGACACGGGGAGGCCGAACTGGGTGAGGATATCGCTCTCCAGGTCGTGCACGGTTCCGGGACCTTTGGAAACCGTTTCCGCCTTCGGCTGTTTGTCCAGCTTCCGGTAATTTTGGTAATACTCCTGCAATTTCAATTTTAGCTGATCCATATGCATATTATGTTGTGTTTCAGTCAGATATATAGTAAATCGTTCACTAGTAAAAACAAAAAGCCCAGCACTTCGCATGCTGGGCTAGTAAGTTTTCGGGTGATTTGCGAAAGGCAAAGATACGCCATTTTTTGTGGAAATCCTGTGCATAACCGTTGTTGGGAAGGACATGTTTATCCATCATATGTTACCGGTATCGGGATCAAGGGTTTAGGTTTGGATGATGAAAAACAAAATTTGTTAAAGATTTTTACCGGAATGTTTGGAAGTTAGAAGGGAAAATTATTACCTTTGCACTCCGCAAAACAAACAAACACGGTGGTTGTAGCTCAGTTGGTTAGAGCATCAGATTGTGGTTCTGAGGGTCGGGGGTTCGAGACCCCTCATCCACCCGAAAAAATGGTCTCCTGGAATATGGAGACCATTTTTTATTTAGTTTAAACTGGATCAAAAAGGAAATGGTTATGCTGTATCTTATTCCGTTGCTGACTGCATTTACCGGCTGGTTCGTCAACCGTGCGGCCCTTTGGCTTTTGTTTCACCCGGTGAAGCCCCTGCGCCTGGGGCTCTTCACGCTGCAGGGCGCGTTTCCGAAACGCCAGCCCCAGATCGCGGAAGCCATCGGCAAAGCCGTAGCGCAGTTCTTTTCCTTCAGCGATATCCGCACCAAACTCACCGATCCGGAGAAGATATCGGCGCTCAAGCCGGTAGTGGAAGAACACCTCGACCACTTCCTGCGCAACAAGCTGCCACAATCCATGCCCATGATCGCCATGTTCATCGGCGACAGCACCATCAACCAGATCAAAACGACCCTCGCCGCCGAGCTGGACCTCCTCTTCCCCAAACTGATCGGCCAGTTCCTCGATAAAGCGGAAGCCGACCTCAACCCCGCGGCCCTCGTTTCTTCCAAGATCGCCGGCATCGCCAGCGAAAAAGTGGAAGCGGCCCTCCGCGAAAAAATGGGCGGCGCACTCACCGCCATGAGCCTCCTGGGCGCGGCAATTGGCCTGCTCATCGGCCTTGTCCAGCTCTGGATCGTTGTTTCCGCAAAGTAAAAATATTAGGCCACGGCGCTAAAGCGCCCCGCAAATACCAGCAGGAAGTTTACAATCAATTGTAAACTCTGTAAACTCATCTCTGTACTTCCCCCGTAAATCTATAACAGGTCATAACCAACCGGCATCAGCAAGTCCCAGTAGCAAGGCCCGGCAGAAAATGCCGTCGCTGAGGTTACGGCTCCATTCCTGTTACGATTACCTGACGCCCGAAAAAGCCTACCGGAAAGCCACGGGAGAATTACAAAAACACTGGAAGCCGCCCACAAGAAAGTCTGCAATATGAGAGCAGGACGAAAAAGTCGACCTGTAAACCGGAAACAGGACTTATCCGGACCAATGTAAACCAATATCAGTATTATTTAACACCGGGTGTAAACCTATATCAGGGCAAGACTCAGTAAAGGCTTAGTAGGGATACAGTAGGGATACCGTACTGTAACCGTACTAAAGGCAGTACTACGGAAACCACATCCGGCTCCCGTATCCCATCCTTGCTGCCGACCTTCTCACCAGCCTAATAACCGCTGCTCCCTTAGTAGTGTAATCTTTACACATTCCGTGCATGTCCCGGTAAAAAACAACGTCTAATTCCCTGTCAAGTACGACGATAATTATGCATCAAATGAGAAAACTGTACGTCCTCCTCGCAGGACTATTCTTCCTCCAGCTTCAATCCATTGCCCAGGCCCCTCCTGCCGGCCAACGCCCTCCCGGCGCAGGCGCCCGGCAACGCCCCGGCGGCCCCGGCGGACAAGCCCCCGCCATCGGGCACATTTACGGCAAACTGATCGACGCCAAAACGAAACAACCCGTCGAATATGCTTCCGTGGCGCTCCTGCGCCAGCGCGACTCCTCCGTGGTAACCGGCATGCTTTCCAAAGGCAACGGCGACTTCTCCCTGGAGAACCTTCCCTTCGGCCCCTACCTCATCCGCGTCAACTTCATGGGATACACCACCTTGTTCAAAAAAGTGGCCGTTTCCCCGCAGGCCATGGCGCAGGACCTGGGCAACATCCGCCTGGAGCCCAACGTAAAGGCACTCAGCGAAGTGGAAGTCACCGGCCAGCGCTCCGCCTTCCAGATGGCGATCGATAAGAAGGTGTTCAACGTCGACCGGAACCTGACTTCAGTAGGCGGCACCGCCACCGATGTACTCAAAAGCGTGCCTTCCGTCAACATCGACATCGACGGCAACGTGCAGGTGCGCAATTCTTCCCCCAACATATTCGTGGACGGCAAGCCCAGCACCCTCACCCTCGACCAGATCCCGGCAGACGCCATCGAGAGCGTGGAACTGATCACCAACCCCTCCGCCCGGTACGACGCCGAGGGCATGAGCGGCATCATCAATATCGTCCTGAAAAAGAACAAGAAAGCCGGCTTCAACGGGCAGATCCAGGGCGGCATCGGCACCAACGACAAATACAACCTGGGCGGCAACATTTCCGCCCGCCAGGGCAAATGGAACGTGTCCGCCAACTATAACCTCAACATGAACCGCAACTGGGGAGAAGGTGTTACCGACCGGGAGAACTTCGCCACCGGGAATACGCCTAAAAGCTTCATCAACCAGCTGAGCGACAGCTATGGCGGCGGCAAATTCCAGTTTGGCCGCATCGGGGTGGATTACTTCATGGATAACCGCAACACCCTTTCGCTGTCGCAGAATATCGTGGGCGGATCGTTCAAAAACCATGACGAACTGGGCAGCCGGTACTTCGACGAGAACAAGGGGCTGATCAGCCGCAACCACCGCATCACCGACAGCAAATTCGGTTTCAACAACTACACCACCACCCTCGGTTACAAACACCTCTTTTCAGAACCTAACAAGGAGCTGACGGCCGACGTGTCTATGAACCTCAGCAACAACAACCGCAACGGCGGGTTTAGCACCTTCCCGCAGAACCTCGCGGGCGAACCAGCGGGCGATGCCTATATCCAGTCCAACACCGGGAAGGGAAATACCAATTTCTATTCTTTCCAGGCCGATTACGTGGACCCGGTAGGCAAAACCGGCAAGTTCGAAACGGGCGTGAAGGGATCGTTCCGGAATTATGAAAGCGTTTACGATGTGTATGAAGGCGGACAGTATTCCGACGCCATGTCCAACGACTATGAGTATAAAGAACAGATCTACGCCGCGTACGTAAACTATTCCAACGCCATTAAAAACTTCGGTTACCAGGTAGGCCTGCGCGCGGAGCAGTATGTCTATTCCGGCGCCATCCCCAGCGAGAACAAGATTTTCGAGCCAACGAAAGCCGTTCCTGGCCTCTTCCCCAGCGCGTATTTGTCTTACAAGCTGCAAAAGGAACAGGAGCTGCAACTGAATTATTCGCGCCGGGTGAACCGTCCGAACTTCTTCCAGCTGGTGCCTTACCGCGACTTCAGCGATCCGCTGAACCACCGCGAAGGCAACCCCAACCTCACGCCTGAATACACCAACTCGTTGGAATTCAGTTACATGAAACAATGGAAGAACCATAACTTCCTCGGATCGCTCTACTACCGCAATACCAACAACCTCATCAGCACCCTCAACACCCCGATCTCCGCGGGCAACGATACGCTGCTGACCACCTTCGTGAACGCAAACAAGAACTTCAGCTACGGCGCGGAACTGACGATGAAGAACCAGATCATCAAGGGTTGGGATATCACGACCAACGTGAACCTGTACCAGACAGAGCTGCAGGTGCGCAACGACAAGGAATCCTACAACAACCGGGGCTTCAGCTGGCTGGCGAAAGTCAATTCCGAAACGAAGCTGCCGTATAATTTCACCGTCCAGGTAACGGCCAATTACCAGGCGCCTGCCATTACGATCCCGCAGGGCAGCGGCGGCGGCCGTGGCGGCGGAGGACCCATGGGCATGCCTCCTTCCTCCGCACAGGGCACCATCAAAGGGCTCAGCTCGGTGGACCTGGCGCTGAAAAAAGATTTCCTCAAGAATAAAGCCGCTTCGGTGACGCTGGCGTTGAGCGATGTGTTCAACACCCGCCAGTTCGAGATCGACCAGGAATCCATGTTCTTTTCGCAGTACATGCTGCGCAAAAGGGAATCCCGCATCCTGCGGCTGAATTTCTCGTACCGTTTCGGCAAGATGGACGCTCAGATTTTCAAGCGCCGCAACAACCGCTCCAGTGCCGACGGCATGCAGATGGAAGGCGGTCAGGGTGGATTTTAATCACACTCCGACGCAACGGCATAAAAAAAGGCCGGCAGTAGGTACTGCCGGCCTTTCTTGTAATGACTTTCCTGCTAGCTGTTTTTGCCAGCGAGCATGGGAACGAAGGAGAAGTTGTCGAAAATCTCTTCTTCGAACTGGTCGTCGGCCACTTTGGTGATGCGGAGCATGCGCTGTACATCGCCGCCGCCGACGGGGATAACCATTTTACCGCCGATTTTGAGCTGTTTGAGCAGTTTTTCGGGAATCTGGGGCGCCGCGGCCGTTACGAGCACTTTGTCGAACGGCGCGTAGGTGGGCAGGCCCTCGTAACCGTCTCCGTAAAAGAACCGGAGGGTCGGGTACTTGCTTTTAAAGGGAAATAGTTTAACCAGGTCGAACAGTTTTTTCTGCCGTTCGATGGTGTAGACATTCGCTTTCAGTTCTCCCAGCACGCAAGCCTGGTAGGCGCTTCCGGTGCCGATCTCAAGGATCTTCTCAAAGGGTTTCACTTCCAGTAACTGCGACTGGTAAGCCACCGTGTAGGGCTGCGAAATCGTTTGCCCCTCCCCGATCGGAAATGCCCTGTCTTCGTACGCGATCCCTTCGAACGCGGTATCCAGGAAAAAATGCCGGGGGATGTTGTTGATGGCTGCCAGTACGTTTTCGTCCGTAATCCCTTTCTTTCTGATGTTGTCAACCAATTGTCTGCGTAGTCCTTTTTGTTTGTAGTTGTCTTCGTACCGCCTCATATTACCGCAAAAATAACCATTACCCCCGTAATTCCCTTTTTCTCCTTATTTTACACTCCGTTTTTAGTTAATAAAGCCCTCAAAAAGTTAATTCACACATGGACGCAAACATTCTTAGCAAGGCAGAGCAATGGCTTCACGGAGGCTATGATGCTGAAACCGTATCGACCGTAGAAAAACTCATCAAGGAAAACCCGGACGAGATCACCGACGCATTTTACCGCAACCTCGAATTCGGCACCGGCGGCCTCCGCGGTGTGATGGGCGTGGGTACCAACCGTATGAACAAATACACCGTTGGCACCGCCACCCAGGGATTCGCCAATTACCTCAATAAATCCTTTCCCGACGGCGTGAAAGTAGCCATCGCGCACGACAGCCGCAATAACAGCCGCTTCTTCGCGGAGGTGACGGCCAATGTGATGGCGGCCAACGGGATCAAAGTATATCTCTTCGAAAGCCTGCGCCCCACGCCCGAGCTTTCGTTCGCCATCCGCCACCTGGGCTGCCAGGGCGGGATCGTGATTACTGCCTCCCACAACCCGCGGGAATACAACGGCTACAAGGCTTATTGGAACGACGGCGCCCAGCTGGTGCCGCCCCACGATAAGAACGTGATCGCCGAAGTGGAGAAGATCGAAGGCATCGGCGAGGTGAAATGGACCGGCTGGGAAGAAAATATCACGCTCATCGGCAAGGAAATGGACGAAGCCTACCTCGCCATGCTCAAAAGCCTCAGCGTGTACCCCGAAGTGGTGGCCAAACAGCATGCGCTGAAGATCGTCTACACCCCCATCCACGGCACCGGCATCACCCTCGTTCCTGAAATCCTGCAGCGCTTTGGTTTTACCAATGTGCATGTGGTGGAAGAACAGGCCAGGCCCGACGGCAACTTCCCGACCGTAGTGTATCCCAATCCCGAAGAGTCCGAAGCCATGAGCATCGGCCTGAAGAAAGCCGCCGAGCTCGATGCCGACATCCTGCTGGGGACAGACCCGGACTCCGACCGCGTGGGTATCGCCGTAAAAGACCATACCGGCAAATGGATCCTGCTCAACGGCAACCAGACCGCCGTACTGCTCTTCAACTACATCGTGGAAGCGCGTAAAAGCAAAGGGCTGTCCAAACCCAACGACTACATCTGCAAAACCATCGTTACTTCCGACCTGATCGACGTATTCGCGGCCAGCAACCAGATCACCTGCTACAACACCCTCACCGGTTTCAAATGGATCGCCGACCTCATCCGCAGGAAAGAAGCCACCGAAAACTTCGTGTGCGGCGGCGAGGAATCGTATGGATATATGATCGGCGACAACGTGCGCGATAAAGACGCCATCGCATCCGTGGCCATGATCTGCGAGATGGCGGCATATGCCAAGAACGAAGGCCGTTCCCTCTACGAACAGCTCATCGATATTTACCTGCGTTACGGTTTTTATAAAGAATCGCTTATTTCCATCACGAAGAAAGGCATGAAAGGCGCCGAAGAGATCGCGGAGATGATGACCCGTTACCGCGAGAATCCCCCGGCGGTTATCAATGGTTCCAAAGTGGTGAAGATTTTCGATTACGAGCAACAGTTTGTAACCACGCTGGCCACCGGCGAAAAAGAAAAGCTCGATCTGCCGAAATCCAATGTACTGCAATTCCTTTTGGAAGACGGCAGCCGCATTTCCGCGCGGCCTTCGGGCACGGAGCCCAAGATCAAGTTCTACTTCAGCGTGCATGAAACGCTCGACAGCGTGGCCGATGTCGAAAGAGTGGAGCAAGCCCTCGACGCGAAGGTGACCAACATTATTCACGACATGCAATTGTAATGCGCTTACAGGTTGTATCGATACACCTGACCTTAACATTCTTGTATAGCGCGGTATCCGCACAGGAGGCCAGCCGCACGGGATTCTTCGAACGGCCGGATACGACCGTTCCGGCCCGGATGGTGGCCCTCAGCGCGGGTACCGTTGCTGTATCTGCGGGTTCCATGCTGGTGCTCAACGAGTATTGGTACAAAGGATTCCCGCGGCGGCGCTTCCATTTCTATAATGACGGCGGCGAATGGCTCCAGATGGACAAAGCCGGCCATGTTTTCACCACTTATTTCTTCTCCAAATACAGCCGCGAACTGTGGCGATGGACGGGACTGCCCCGCAAAAAGCAAATCTGGTACGGCGGGCTGAGCGGCCTGGCTTACCAATCAGTGATCGAAGTGCTGGACGGGGGATCAGCGAACTGGGGGTTCTCCTGGTCCGACATGGCGGCCAATGCCATCGGCTCCGCGGCCATGGTGGGGCAGGAATTGCTGTGGGATGAGCAGCGCATTCAATTGAAGTTCTCCTGGTCGCCGGTGCGATATACCGACCCTGTGTTGCACCGGAGAGCGGATGATATTTACGGGGTGAACACCCTGGAAAGGATTTTAAAAGATTATAACGGGCAAACCTATTGGGCTTCCCTTAACCTGTCTTCCTTCTTCCCGCATAAAAAACTGCCCAAATGGCTGAACATTTCGTTCGGGTATGGGGTAGACGGCGTGTACGACGCTTATGAGAATATGTGGGACACGCAGGAGGGGAACCACACCGATTACCGGCACATCCGCAGGGTAAGGCAATTTTACCTCTCGCCCGACATCGACCTTACGCGCATCCCTACACGGCGCAAGGGCATTAAAGTGCTGCTGCAGGCGCTGAACATGATCAAGATTCCCGCTCCCGCGCTGGAAATCAACAGTGCGGGCAGGCTCCGGGCGCATGCTTTTCATTTTTAAGGAAGAAACTACACCAGGTAAGCGGAGGCGATCTCCTCTCCTTCCACATCCACCATCACCATATTCTGCGGCGTTGTAGCCAGGCTGTACCCGACGAAATCGACGGATAAGGGGAAAGATTTATGCTGGCGGTCGACCAGTACGGCGGTGAGTATTTTTTTGGGAAGATAGGTCAGGAAGGGTTTGATGGCGTAGAGCATCGTGCGGCCGGAATTGGCGACATCATCGATGACCACTATTACTTTGTTATTGAAATCGGTGGTGGCGGAAAGAGTTACTTCGCCGGGGGATTGCTTGTCCAGCTTGATTTCCATGACTTCCACGGAGAAGGGCGCGATCCGTTGGAGGTGCGCGGCGATCTTGCGGGTGATGATGGAGCCACGGTCCCAGATGCCCGCGAGGATGATGGAGGGCTCGTCGTAATTGTGCTCGTAAATTTCATACGCGATCCGTTCGATCTTCTTTTCAATTACTTCCCCGGTGAGGATGACGTTCCGATTTTCCATACTAAAAAATTGTTCAGCCGTAAAAATACATAAATTGCGACAACAACCGGTCAAATCAACGATATGCAAATTGTTTCACAACTGCTCTTTTTCGCAGCGCTGGCAGCTGCCGTTTATTTCTTCAGCCGGAGGGCGGCAGGTATCCGCCGCAACATCCTGCTGGGGAGGGACACCGACCTGTCGGACCAACCCGGCCGGCGCTGGAACAACCTGCTGTTGCTGGCATTCGGCCAGAAGAAGATGTTCCGCAACCCGCTGGTGGCGGTCCTGCACTTTTTCGTATATGCGGGCTTCGTCATCATCAACCTGGAGATCCTGGAGATCATCATCGACGGTCTGGCCGGCACGCACCGCATCTTCGCCCCTTACCTCGGGCCGGTATATAATGTGCTGATCGGATGTTTCGAGATCCTGGCGGTGCTGGTGGCCGTTTCCTGCGCCATTTTCCTCGTCCGCCGCAATATCCTGAAAATTAAACGCTTCCTCAGCCGCGACCTCGACGGATGGCCGCGGTCCGACGCCAACTATATCCTCATCACCGAGATCGTGCTCATGCTGTTATTCCTGACCATGAACACGGCCGACGGGGTGCTGCAATCGCGCCAGGTGCCGCATTACCCGGATACCGGGAGTTTCTGGGTGACGGGGATGTTCCAGCCGCTGTTCGAAGGATTCTCCACGCCCGCGCTGACAGGGATCGAAAGGGCGGCCTGGTGGCTCCATATCCTGGGGGTCCTTGCTTTCCTGAATTACCTGCCCTGGTCCAAGCACCTGCACATCATCCTTGCCTTTCCCAACGCGTATTACGCGCAGCTGGAGCCGAAGGGGAAGATGGAAAACATGCCCGCCATCCAGCAGGAAGTGCTGTACGCCATGCAGCCGGAACTGGCGCCTACGGAGGCCGCCGCCGCTGAAGTGAAATTCGGCGCCAAAGACGTGCACGACCTCACCTGGAAAAACCTGCTCGATGCGTTTGCCTGCACGGAATGCGGCAGGTGCTCGGCTGCTTGCCCGGCCACGCAGACCGGCAAAGCCCTTTCCCCGCGCCTGATCATGATGAAAACGCGCGACCGGGCGGAAGCCGCGGGCCGTGGCGAAACGGGTAAAACGCTGCTGCACGATTACATCACCGTAGAAGAGCTCCGCGCCTGCACCAGCTGCGGCGCCTGCGTGGAAGAATGCCCCGTGAGCATCCACCCGCTGGATATCATTTACCAGATGCGCAGGCAGCTGGTGATGGAAGAATCCAACGCCCCGCAGGAATGGACCCTCATGTTCTCCAATATCGAAAACAATATGGCCCCCTGGAAGTCCTCCCCGGACGAAAGGGACGCCTGGATACACGCTTAAATATATGAGTATGCAGATCAAGACCATGGCTGAATATTTTGCCGAAGGCGAAATGCCGGAAGTGCTTTTCTGGGTAGGATGCGCCGGCAGTATCGACCAGCGCTCGCAGAAGATCACGCGCGCCTTCGCCGAGATCCTTACGCGCACCGGTACGAAGTTCGCCGTGCTGGGCAAAGAGGAAGCCTGTACCGGCGACCCTGCCCGCCGCGCCGGCAACGAATTCCTGTTCCAGATGATGGCGTATAACAACATCCAGGTGCTGAACGGTTATGGCGTGAAGAAGATCGTGACGGCCTGCCCGCACTGCTTCAACACCCTGAAGAACGAATATCCCGAACTGGGCGGCCATTACGAAGTAATGCACCACACCACCTTCCTGCAGGGCCTGATCAACGAAGGCCGCATCAAAATGAAGGAAGGCGGCACTTTCAAAGGGAAAAAAATCACTTACCACGACTCCTGCTATATCGGCCGCGCCAACGGCATTTACGAAGCGCCCCGCGCCGTATTGGAAGCCCTCGATGCCGAGCTGGTGGAAATGAAGCGCTGCGGCAGCCGCGGGCTTTGCTGCGGAGCAGGCGGCGCCCAGATGTTCAAGGAAGAAGAAAAAGGGACCACACGCGTCAACTTCGAAAGAGGCCGCGAAGCCGTGGAAACCGGCGCGGAGATCATCGCCTCCAACTGCCCCTTCTGCATGACCATGCTTACCGACGGCGTGAAGGAAACCGGAAAGGAAGACAGCGTGAAAGTGCTGGACCTGGCCGAGCTCATCGCCCGCGACATGCAGGAATAGCCCGTTTCCTCCCGATTTCGTAAATTTGCCATATGGACCAGAACGCAATCATACAACAACTGCCCGCCGGCTTCGCCGCCGAATCCCGGGTTTGGATATACCAGAGCAACCGTCCTTTCAGCGAAAAGGAAACCGCGGAGATCGAAGAACAGCTCCACCAGTTCACCGCGCAGTGGAATGCCCACGGCGTACCCGTGAAAGGTTGGGGCAAAGTGCTGTTCAACCAGGTGATCGTGCTCATCGCCGACGAGTCGGAGACGCACGTGAGCGGTTGCAGCACCGACAGCTCCGTACGCATCGTGAAAAGCATCGAACGGCAGTACGAAGTAAACCTGTTCGACCGCCTGCTGCTGGGTTTTATCGTGAAAGACAAGTTCCAGCTGCTGCCGCTGCAACAGGTAGCGTATGCGCTGGAGAAAGGATATATCAGCAAAGACACGCTGTATCTCAACAATACGGTGCTGACGCTGGGCGAGATGAAGGAAAAATGGCTGATGCCGCTGAAAGACAGCTGGATCATGCAGCGCATCGGGCAAACCGCCTGATCCGCAACACGCGAAGAAAGTACAGGAGCAGCCCCCGGCCGGGGGCTGCTTCGTGTTTATAGCCAGTACTATTACTCAGGTGTAAATTGAGTTGTTCTACTGAAAAATCCCGCTCGTGGTGATGATAATTTTGCATCCGTAATCATGCTTCACCAACATGCAAAAATCACTGCTCCCCAACTCCCCTGCTACGATTTACCCCAACGCATGGAGGCGCCGGCATATTCCACCCACGCACATTTGCCTCATCATTCAATAGTTTACACATGAAAAAGCTCATCATCATTTTCTCCGCCTGTTGCGTTACCTTTTTCGCCGCGTCCTGCGGCAGCGAAACCTTAGAACCCGAACCGGAACAACCCGATCCTACCGAACAGGAGGAACCCAACTGGGCCGACATTCTTGATCTTTTCGATATCCACCACCTCGCCGCCCCCGGCATTGGCCCGGATACCGCGAAGCCATACAACCGCCCGGTAGACACCTGGCCCGGCGTAAAGTTGGTGCGCAGGCCCAACAAGCCTTTCAACCCCGATATCAACCTGCTGCATGGCAACACCAATACCTTTTATGTAGACGTAAACCTGGTGAACACGAATACCACCGCGAAGGAGCACAAATTCCCCGCCGGCACCATGTTCGTTTCCTTCGCCAGAACCACCGACCGCAGAAGGTATCAAAACGGCATGCTCATGCAGGAAGTTACGGTGACTGTACCGCCCACGGGCCCGCAAAAAGACACGATGACCATTTACCTCGGCCTGTCGAGCATCAACCTGAACGCTCCTTCGCCGCTTGGCGTGAAGCCCGGTCACCCGGAATACCCGATCGCATTGGATATGTACGAAATCCACGACTGGACCACCTACAATCCCCTGCTCGATTTCGCGGAATACCTCGCGCACTTTCCGAAATTGAAGCTCACGAAACACTATGACCCCGCCGAGCTGATGAAGTCCGTCAACGACCGGCCCGAATGGCTGCGCCCCTATGGCTGGATCCAGGAGGCGATGTACCAGATCACGGACGGCGATGGGCTTTCAGTTTCGGAACAAACGGAGCTGACCAAAAAACTGAGGCCTTATATGGCGGATTAAACGACCGATACACCTATATCCCATCACAAAAACCACAGTATCATCCGTTCAGGTAATAGCCCTTATTCCAAAGAAAGCCGTCCATTCCGGGCGGCTTTTGCATTTGAGTAGAATTACTTTGGCGGATAATCGCGAAAATGTACGGTGAGGGCGGCATCCGGATCGGCGTACTTTGTAACAGATGCAGCGGCACTGCATTCCGGCTGGATGCGTGACTGAAATGGTTCCCGGCAGCCGATCCTTTGCTTAGATGAGCGAACACGCGAGCGCCTCTTCCGGGGCGCTTTTTATTATCCTGCCAGACATATGCAGGCATGAGATATTGAATAGGCAAAACCCGGGAATACTGGCTATTGCTGAATGCGGGCCCTTATTTGAACCGTAAGCCTGTTTTTCCCGGAGATTTGACCTGGTTGATATACCGGTTCATTTCTTCGGCTACTTTCTTCGCGCGGAGGATCGCATCCGTCCGGGGTTGGCGGTTGCCGAGGTTGATGATATCGATGGTGGACAGGTGCACCAGCGGCACAGTGCCTCCGCGTTTCAGCCGCAGCCGCAGCGTGCGGGGCATGGAGCGGCGGATGTAATGGAGGATGCTGGGCCTGGTCCCCTTGTTCGAAGAGGAGAAACCGCCTACTTCGTGCAGCGGGTAGGTGCGCTTACTGAAAACGGTGGGGCGGATGGTGAGGGATTTGGCGGATTTGTCGATCCATGCGAGCTTCCCGGCCGGGCTAACCAGCCTGGACCAGAGGTCACCGGCCAGTAACACCGCGATGATGGTGATAAAGACGCCAAAGGCCCATCTTCCGGCAGGCATGTGCTGAAAACCATGCTGGAATACAAACCATACCAGCCAGCAGGCGAAAGCGGTGAATATTATAGACCAGGTGAGGTCGAACCAGTCTTTGAACGATCGGCGGAAGCGGAGCTCCACGGCTTCAGGGGTTTCGGTGATGAGGAAATTATCGATCTCGGTGCGCATAGCTTGATGGGGTAGTGATAATAGCGCCAAGATAGACTGAATTAGTACCAGTGGCCGGGTCCAATTAACGAATGCCTGTTCCGGGCTAACAAAACCGGCTGTGGAAAGAATTGCTTACTGGCTCTTCCTGGAGGAAAAATTCATGGAGATCCCAAACAGGATGCCGGCAATGATCCACGCAGGCGCCTGCTTCCACCGAAATTCAAGATGAAACAGGCTGTCCATCGAAATGGCAAGGATGGCGAAGCCAGCCCCTTGCAGCAGCACAGCTTTAATCCATTTTCTTCTTTTATCGTTCATGGAAAGTACTGCATTATGATTAAACACAATATAGGCAAATACCCGGGAAAAAGAAAAGCCGCTGTAAAAGCGGCTTTCTATGAGCGGGAAACCGGGCTCGAACCGGCCACCCTCAGCTTGGGAAGCTGATGCTCTACCAAATGAGCTATTCCCGCTGATATTCCTGAAAGGATGGCAAATATACATCCCGCCTTTTTCAATTCAAAATGCATTTTTTCCCTCTTATACCCGGCCAGCGATCCATCCCATCTTTCCCGGGATTCTTCCTGTCATTCTGTCATTTTTTTATGTACTTTTGCAGTTCTTAAATTTTGACAGGCATGCTGGAAACAGTTCAGAAAGTACATGATGAGAGCCGCCAGGGCGAAGCCATCGCCCCCGCGGCGGAGGACACCCGTACCTATGCAAAGAAGTTTTATATAGAAAGCTATGGTTGCCAGATGAATTTCAACGACAGTGAAATCGTCGCCTCCATCCTCAATACCCAGGGTTACGGCGCCACCCGCAACGTGGAAGAAGCCGACCTCGTGCTGCTCAACACCTGCTCCATCCGCGAAAAGGCGGAGCAGACCGTGCGCCAGCGCCTCACCACCTTTAAAAAGACTAAACAACAGAAGCCCGGGTTCCTCGTGGGCGTGCTCGGCTGCATGGCCGAACGGCTCAAATCCAAGTTCCTGGAGGAAGAAAAGCTGGTGGACCTGGTCGTGGGCCCCGACGCCTACCGTACCCTCCCCTCCCTTATCGAGGAGGCCGGTACCGGGCAGAAAGCCATTAACGTGCTGCTGAGCCGGGAAGAAACGTATGGAGACATCAGCCCCGTGCGCCTCGACAGCAACGGCGTAACCGCCTTTGTGTCTATCATGCGCGGCTGCAATAACATGTGCACCTTCTGCGTGGTGCCCTTCACCCGTGGCCGCGAGCGCAGCCGCGACCCCTACTCCATCCTGGCCGAAGCCACCGACCTGTTCGAACGTGGCTACCGCGAAGTAACGCTCCTGGGCCAGAACGTGGACTCCTATTATTTCGTGGACGAAGCCAAAGACGAAACGATCACCTTCGCCAGCCTGCTCGAGCGCGTGGCCGCCATCAGCCCACTGCTGCGGGTGCGCTTCAGCACCTCCCATCCGAAAGACATTACCGACGAAGTGCTGCACGCCATGGCCCGCCACGAAAACATATGCAATTACATCCACCTCCCGGTGCAAAGCGGCTCCACGCGCGTCCTGCAGCTGATGAACCGCACCTACACCCGGGAATGGTATATGAAAAAGGTCGACCGCATCCGTGAAATCCTCCCCGACTGCGCCATCTCCACCGACGTGATCACCGGGTTCTGCACGGAAACGGAAGAAGACCACCAGGACACTATGTCCATCATGGATTACGCCAGATACGACCTCGCCTACATGTTCGCCTACTCGGAGCGCCCCGGTACGCTGGCGGCCCGCCGGTACCAGGACGATGTGCCGGAAGACGTGAAGAAACGCCGCCTCGCCGAGATCGTGGCCCTTCACCGCGGGCATTCGCACGAGAGCATGCAAAAAGAAGTGGGCAAGACGCTAAAAGTGCTTGTAGAAGGTACTTCCAGGAAATCCGACGAGCAGCTGTTCGGCCGCACCGACCAGAACAAAGTGGCGGTTTTCGACAAGGGAGATCTTCAAAAAGGCGATTACGTGATGGTCAAAATCGAAGACTGTACGGCAGGCACCCTCATCGCTACGGTGGTGGGGCGCTGCTGATTAAAAAATAATTGGAATGGACAATATTCAAAGCATAAAGAACCGCTTCGGCATCATCGGCAATTCCGCATCGCTCAATTACGCGCTGCAGGTGGCCGCGCAGGTCGCCAATACCGACCTGACGGTGCTGATTTCCGGCGAGAGCGGCGTGGGCAAGGAAGTATTCTCCCAGATCATCCATGCGTTAAGCGCCCGCAAGCACAATCCTTTCATCGCCGTGAACTGCGGCGCCATCCCGGAAGGCACGATCGATTCGGAGCTGTTCGGGCATGAGAAGGGATCGTTTACCGGCGCGGTAGACAACCGCAAGGGTTATTTCGAAACCGTGAACGGCGGCACCATCTTCCTCGACGAGATCGGGGAAATGCCCCTGGGCACGCAGGCACGGCTGCTGCGCGTACTGGAAACCGGCGAATATATCCGCGTGGGCTCTTCCAAAGTGCAGAAAACCGACGTGCGCGTAATCGCCGCCACCAACCGCGACCTGCTCGAACGCACCCAGCAGGGCAAGTTCCGCGAGGATTTATATTACCGGCTCAACACCGTTCCTATCCGCGTGCCTTCGCTGCGCGACAGGAAAGAAGATATTCCCATGCTCTTCCGCAAGTTCTGCGTGGATTTTGCGGAGAAGTACAAAACGACTTCCATCCAGCTGACCGACGAAGCACGGGACGTGCTGGTGAACTATCCCTGGCCGGGTAACGTGCGCGAACTGAAGAACATTGCGGAGCAGATTTCCGTGCTGGCGCCGGAGAAGCTGGTGAACGCCACGGACCTGCGGAACTTCCTCCCGGAGCAGCCGGCCGTCAACCGCCTGCCCATGCTTGCACCGGGCGGCCATTCGCAGGGTAACGGGGATTTCTCGAACGAAAGGGATATCCTGTACAAGCTTTTCTTCGATATGAAGAAAGACGTGACCGAACTGAAGAAGATGTTTTTCGAAGTGATGCAGAATCCCAACCTGGCGCATACGGCGTACGCGGACCCCGGCGCACTGGCGGGTTTCCATCAGCCGGCGGAAGCGCCGGTGGTGTCCACGCCCGGCATTATCTCGGCGCCCGCCAACCAGCAACCGATCATCCTGAAAGACAATACCATCGATCATCATGAAGAAGTGGAAGAGACTTTATCGATCGCCGACAAGGAAAAAGAACTGATCGAGAAGGCGTTGCGCAAGCACAAGGGAAAAAGGAAAGACGCCGCGCTCGATCTCGGCATTTCGGAACGTACCTTGTACCGTAAATTGAAGGAATACAACATTCATGAATAAACGACCTATGTCCAGATACATCGCCCTGCTGGCCGGCATCGCCCTGTGGGCCGGCATCGGAGGCTGCACGATCAAATATTCCGCCAACGGCGCCACCATCGATCCGGAGGCTAAAACCGTGCTGGTGCGCTATATCGAAAACCGTGCGCCGCAGAATAACCCGCAGCTGAGCCAGAATGTCACCGAGAAGCTCCGCCAGAAGATCCTCGCGCAAACGCGCCTTACCCAAACCAACGACCAGACGGCCGACTATGAGTTCCGCGGCACCATTACGGGGTATTCCGTGTCCAACTCCGCGGTAACGGATATCGACAAACCGGCGAGCGCCCGTTTAACCATCACGGTGAATGTGACGTTCGTTAAACGGATCGGCGACAAGAAAGGGTTTACGAACCAGTCGTTCTCCCGTTCGGCCGACTTCAACGCTTCCCGGACGATCAACGAGGCCGAGCCTCAGCTGATTGCGGAGATCGTTCCCAACCTGGTGGACGATATCTTTAACCGGGCGTTTGCGAACTGGTAGGCATTCTTTGATTTAGACATTATTTTCATATTTTAGCGCACATGACGCCGAACAGGATTATAGATCATATTTTTCACGAAGATGAGCTGAAGAATGTAGACCAGCAGGCCCTGGAGCGCCTGGTGGAGCAGTATCCGTACTTCGCGGCGGCCCGCGTCCTCCTGGCGCAGAAACAATTTGCGGATACGCCGGATTTCCAGGACCCGGTATTCAAGGCGGCGCAGCTGTATACCAGCACGCCGCAGTACCTCTATCAGCTTACCGCGTCACAATCGCCTGCGCCGGCAGCGGCTCCGCCGCCTCCCCGGGAAGCGGCAGACAGCTGGCAAAGCCGGGAAATCGAGGTGGAAGATGCGGTCAACGGCCAGGACCAGGCGATCATCGACAATGTGGAAGCCACGGCCGATCCGCTGCCCGCTCCCTGGGGCGAACCGGCCGGTGCGGAAGTGGATGAGGAAGAAGCCAGCTTGCTGGATGAACTGGAAGCTTCGGTAGCGGCTACGCAGGAGGCTCCCGGAGACGGCGCCTTGCTTACGGCTGACCTTCCCGCTGCGGAAGTTGCCGGCATCAGCGCCGAAGACCAGGCCATACTGGACGAACTGGAGGCCGAAGACCGCGCCGCAGCGCAGGCACGCCTGGCTGTAAAGGAAACGGAAACGATTAACGCCGCAGAAATAGCAGTACCGCCTACGGAGGTAGACGAAGTGGTGGCGGTAGATTATGAGGCGGAAGAAGATAAAGCCGCTTTTGAAGCTGCGCGCAACCTGGAAGTGCCGGATGATGTAGTAGCAGTTGATTATGAAGCGGAAGAAGAAAAAGCTGAATTTGACGCCGCACGCAACCTGGAAGTGCCGGATGATGTAGTAGCAGTTGATTATGAAGCGGAAGAAGAAAAAGCTGAATTTGACGCCGCACGCAACCTGGAAGTGCCGGATACGATTGTAGCAGTGGATTACGAAGCGGAAGAGGAAAAAGCCGCATTCGATGCCGCGCGCAACCTGGAAGTCCCGGATACGATTGTAGCGGTGGATTACGAAGCGGAAGAAGAAAAAGCCGCATTCGACGCCGCGCGCAACCTGGAAGTCCCGGACGACGTGGTGGTCGTAGATTACGAGGCGCTTGGCGGGCCTTCGGAATACGAACCGGAGATCGAGGAGGAGGAAGTGGAAGTGCCTACAGGCCACGCGCCCGAAGGCCACGGCATTGCTAT
>NZ_CALNBI010000285.1 GCF_937874145.1 uncultured Chitinophaga sp.
AGATGAAGTGCGGGGATTGTTGGAAGAGGATCGCGGGAACTGGGGGATCCTGCATGATTACCACGAAGGCGGCTTCGCGAAGATTACCCCGGCGCTGATCGCGGAGATGAATGATTTTTATGGACAGACCGGCATCCCCACCGACCGGGTCTACACCGGTAAGCTCGTGTCCGCATTCCGTAAAATGGCCGGCGAAGGCCGCTTCCCGGCGGGCAGCTACGTGCTGCTCATCCATACCGGCGGGCTGCAGGGAAACGCTTCCCTTCCACCCGGAACTTTGCATTTTTAACAACCTTGTCACGGATACTGGCAAGGTTCTGGATGCGGGTAGGCTTTTACGCACCGGCAGCGTATATTTGACCTTCAGATCCTAAATTTGCCAACTTAAGAAGACCAGACAAGTATGTACTGTATGAAGCAGACGGTTAGATGTTTAATTGTGTTGATGTTCGTAACGGGCGCCTTTTCCAAAGCGAAAGCGCAGGAATACGTGCCGCCCGTATTGCCGGAGTTTTCGGCTTTGATCAAAACAGGGAAAATCCAGCTGGACTGGATATCCGGCTTTCCCAACGCCGTGCAGATCGGTGTACAGCGCTCGCTCGACAGCGTACTGAACTTTACCACCATCGGGTATGCCACCAATCCCACTTCCCAACGCAACGCCTACCTCGATAACAAGCCGCTTCCCGGCAAGAACTACTATCGGCTGTTCATCCTTTTCAAGAATAACACCTACATGCATACCAAAGTGGTGCTGGCTACGGCTGATTCCACCATCGCGGGAGACACCAAGCTCGGCGCTTCCGACATCCCGACGATGACAACGACCAATGCAGAAGGTGAAAAACAGGTAATTCCCTGGAAACCATCCAACTACATATACACAACAGCCGACGGCAACGTGAATATCAAGCTGCCGATGGCTTTGCAAAAGAAATATTCGGTGAAGTTTTACGAGGCTACGGGGCAGTTCCTCTTCGAGGTGGAGCATGTGTCGGAGCCATTCCTTATACTGGAAAAGGCGATTTTCATGCATGCCGGCTGGTTCGATTTCGAGGTGTTCGAAAACGGCAAATTGCTGGAGAAATGGAATCTCTACATCCCGTTGAGCTACCGTTAAATTCCGGCTCCGGCCGGGAATAAGGCGCCTGTTACCATTTCGGCGTCGAAGATATCGGCAAAATGGTGCACGATCCGGGCCCGCACTTCCTCTACAGGCAATGCGCGCCCGGTTTCTTTTTGGAGGGAAGTCACGGATTTGTCCTGAATCCCGCAGGGAACGATATTGTTGAAGTAAGAAAGGTCGGTATTGACGTTGAGGGCAAAGCCGTGCATGGTGACCCAGCGGCTGCAACGCACGCCCATGGCGCAGATCTTGCGGGCACGGCCGGGAATGGCGGGATCCAGCCAAACGCCGGTTTCCCCTTTGGAGCGCTCCCCCGCCAGGCCATAATCCCCGATTGTCCGGATAATCACTTCTTCCAGGTTCCGCAAATAACGGCCGATATCGGTGTAGAAACGTTCCAGGTCGAGGATAGGATAACCCACGATCTGGCCTTCGCCGTGAAAAGTGATGTCGCCCCCGCGGTTGGTCTGCACGAACTGGATGCCCCTGGCCGCCAGTTCCTCGTCGCTCACCAGGAGGTGGTCCATATCCCCGCTTTTGCCGAGGGTATAAACGGCGGGATGCTCACAAAACAGCAGGTGGTGGCGGGTTTGGGGGATAGCGCCCGCCCCGGCCCCGCGCGCGGCGGCTTTGGCGTCGGTATCCTCCCGGAGGAGCTTTTCCTGCAGATCCCAGGCGTCGCGGTAAGGGATCCGCCCGAGATCATTCACGATTATCTGCTGTTTCATCGCCTGCAAAGATAACTTAAAGTATCTTTGCAAAAATTTTTACCAATGACCGATCACATGCCGGAACTGGAAGACGAACTGGAAAACGGGGATGGAAGCGAAGAGATATACGAACGTGTGAACCTTGTGGTAGACAAGGGCCAGGAGCCCCTGCGCATCGACAAGTTCATCCAGGCCCGTATCGAAGGCGCTACCCGCAACAAGGTGCAGCAGTCTATCGAGAAAGGCATGGTGCTCGTGAACGACAAGCCCGTAAAGGCGAATTACAAGGTTCGCCCGCTCGACAGGCTCATCGTCTATTCCACCAAAAACCCCGAATCCACCGAAATAAAGCCCGAAAACATCCCGCTGGATATTGTGTATGAAGACGATGACGTGATGGTGGTCAACAAGCCCGCCGGGATGGTGGTGCACCCCGGCTGCGGGAACTATTCCGGCACGCTGGTGAACGCCTTGGCCTGGTACCTGGGCGACGAGATCGACAAAAATACGAGCGGGCTGCTGGTAGTCGCTAAATCCGACAAAGCCATGAGCGACCTCGCCAAGCAGTTCTTCGACCACACCGTGGAGCGCCGTTACATCGCGCTCGTTTGGGGCGATTTCGAGGAAGACGCCGGCACCGTAGTCGCGCATGTGGGCCGCCACCAGCGCTTCCGCAAGATCATGGACGCCTATCCCGACGGCGAACACGGCAAGGAAGCCATCACCCATTACGAAGTATTGGAACGCCATAACTACGTAACCCTCATCGCCTGCAAGCTGGAAACCGGCCGCACCCACCAGATCAGGGTACACATGCAGCACACCGGGCATCCGCTCTTCAACGACGATACCTACGGCGGCGACCGCATCGTGAAAGGCACTGTTTTCGCGAAATACAAACAGTTTGTGGACAACTGCTTCGAGATCATGCCGCGCCATGCGCTGCATGCGCAGACGCTCGGGTTCATTCACCCGCGCACACGCAAGCATATCCAGTTCGAATCTCCCATGCCCGCAGATTTCTCCGGCGTACTGGAGAAATGGCGCAGATACCGCCGCAATCCCGAAGACTGATTATTTCCCCGCGGGGCCAAATTTCCGGGGGAACCAGCTCACCGTAAACATGAAATATTGTTCCAGGACGTTATTGCGGGTCTGGGAAATGGTATTGCTATATGCCTGGTTAACGATGCTGGTATTCTGCCGCAGCAGGTCCAGCGCGGAAAGCGATAATTCCAGGTTCTTCCCTTTCATGAGCCGGTAAGCGGCGCCCGCGTTCCAAATCGTGAAATTCACGCCTTGCGTTCCCGCCATTTTCGCGTAATTGTAAGCCAGGTTGCTGGTCAGCGTAACCCGGTCCGTAATTTTCACGCCCGTGTTGCCCGTTGTTGCAGCGTAAAACACGCGCAACACCCTGTTGGCGGGCACTTCCTGCACGGTGCGCTGCGCACTCGCGTCCTGCCGAATACTGAGCAACAGCCAGTCGCCGAAAGTGTACGTGACCGTCGCATTGCCGCCCCCCGTTCTTCCCCTCACCATATTCAGCCTGCCGTTCACATACCCCGGCGACCGGTAGGTGCTGCCATTGCCGATTACACCGATCTGCAATTGATTCTTCCCTAATTTGAACGCCCTTGCGAACTCGGCGCTTCCACGGAGATACCGGTAACCTTCGGCATTAACGATATAGATGCTCCTTCTGCCCTGCTGATCCCATTCCACGCTGTCGGTTTGCTGCCGCGAAACGGCGCCGGCCGCCAGCGTGATGCCGTAGTGCAAATTCCGTTTGTCGAAAAACCATTTGGTTGAATGGAAAGACGCCTCCCGCTGCCTGCTTTCGCGCAGGAGCGGATTGCCAAAATACAGCGAATACGCATCGGCGCTGTCCGTCACTCTGGCCATATCCCAGATATTCGGATAACGGATGGTTTCCGTGTATTGCAGGTTGTGGCTGACCTGGTGCAATCCATCCCTGTAATGCTGGAAACGAATGGATGCCCCCGGCAGAAAAACGGCGTACCGCCGCGTAAGGTCGAGGAAGTCGTGAGATGAGCGGTTCGATTGCGCCGTGAACTGCGCACCGGCCGTAAAATCGACCGTCAGCGTTTTCCGGAACCGGTCCTGCAGGAATTTGAGGAAACTCCGGGAGAACCTCAGCGAAGGGGTTTCCTGCAACCATCTTTCCGTAGCCGAATAACTAAGATAATCGTTACTGCGCAGCGTTTTGTCGGATTCGTCGAGATCATTCACGCGCCGCTGCCGGTCGGTTTGGGAGATCGTAAGTTCGTTTACTAACGTGGTTTGAATTCTCCGGAGGAAAGTCCTGCGCAGCAGCCATGCGCCCACATCCTGCGCATCGAATTTGAGTTGGTGGGTAGCGCCTTCGTCCTGGTTGTTATAACCGCGGTTGAATAATGTATGATCACCGCCTGCGCCGAATGTGGTAAAGTCTGACCGGTTGTTTCCGGCACTTTGGTTGCGGTGCGTTTTGAAAGTATACCCCGCGTTCCAGGTTTGGGGAAAATAACCTTTGGTAGGGATCAGCCCTCCTTTCGTGGCAAACAACAGGTCTACCTGCGCCCCGGTTTTTCGTTCCTTCTCCGCGCCCCGCCGCTGGTTCAGGCTTTGCAGACCTGCGGCGGCGGATTCCGAAGAAATTTCTTCCGCATAATTCGTTGAACGGCTGGCATGGTTTCCCGTCCCGGAAACCGACATCGTCGTGGTCCTGCGCTTCCATTCATATTTTGACGTGAAATGCTGGCTGGTGGAGTGGGCAGACTGCCGGTTGTTTTCCCTGAAAACCTGGTCGTTGCCCGGCAGGGACGAAATACTCAGCTTATCGCGTTCGATTCGTGCGTGATCGTTCCGGATGAAATAATTACCACTCAGCCGGCTGACCAGCTGCTCCGTTGACTGCATGAAATCGTGCAGCCAGGTGATCCCGCCGGTATTGGGCTGGTTGGCGCCGGGCTGGCGGAAGTTGGGATAACTGACATGCAGCGCTCCCGCCCTGAACGAGGCATTCTGCATCATCGTTTCGGTGGAATTGGGAATGATGTTGATGTTGTTGGCGGCGGCGAGGATGCTGAAT
>NZ_CALNBI010000286.1 GCF_937874145.1 uncultured Chitinophaga sp.
CTCAACTCTTCTCCCTAAACCCCTTTGGCGACACGCCCATGATCCCCTTGAAAGTCCTTGAGAAAGTATATTGATCCGGATACCCCATTTCCTGCGCGATTTCTTTTACCGTCAGGTGGGTTTCCTGCAGCAGCTGACTGGCCTTCTGCATCCGCAAGGATGTGTACAGCTGGATGGGGGAGTAGCGGGTTTTTTCTTTGAAGAGCGCGGAAAGATAGGAGGCCGACAGATGCGCCTGCGCGGCGAGATCGGCAAGGGTGAGGTTTTTGTCGAGCTGCTGCTTCATGATCTGGATGCATTGCTCGATCTGGTTGTCGGAACCCTGCTTCATATAATTGAACACCGACAGCCGGAAGGTGCCCAGGAAACTATAGAAACGGAAGTTGGCGTAGAGCAGGTTCTCGATGTTGTTCATGAGGTCGAGGTGATGGACGATATCCCAGAACTGCGCGATGCGGCCTACCAATGGCGGCGTGGTATGCATCGGTTTGCCGTTCGTGAGATAATCGCAGAGCTCATCGGCCAGGAGCCCCGTGAACTGGGCGGTGTACAACCGCCAGGGATTGCGCGGATCGGGGCCGCAACGGAAAGGCGTGTTCTTCGCCAGCAACACATATTGGTTCGCTTTCACCGGAAATCTTTTCCCATCTGCCTCATACCAACCACCGCCATGCGCGGAATATAACAGGCTGTACACCGGTGCTCCCTTCGGCTCGCCCCATTCCTTTACGTCATTCTCTGGATAAAAACGGATAGCGGTAATGTATAGGTTTCGGCCCAGGGGATGTACGTCCAGCTTGCGTTGCAGCTGTTCCGGTAAGGTCCAGGCGGTTGAGTTGTTGGCGTTGTTTTGGCTCTTCACGGCAGTAATTTAAGCTATTCTTTTCATAACATTCAACATTGTTTGAGCGGGAAAATTGTTCCAACTTGCCAAAGATCGGACAAGTTGCGCCGGTGATTATAATCCACGTGAGGAATGGAACTGTCAACCATTAGATAAGCATTAAGACATGCATCAACTGCCTATTACAGACCTGGCGGTAATCGGAGCGTATTTGCTCGGTATGATTCTGATCGGCGTATATTTTTCAAGAAAGAATAAAAACGCGGCACAATTCACGACAGCATCAGGCACCATCCCCGGATGGGCGCTCGGCCTTTCGCTGTACGCCACTTTTTTGAGCAGCAATACTTTCCTGGGCGTACCGGGAAAATCGTTCGGCGGCAACTGGAACGCTTTCGTATTCAGCCTGTCGATGATCCCCGCCGCCTGGATCTCCGCGCGGTATTTCGTCCCGTTTTACCGCAGCAGCGGCGAAGTGAGCGCCTACACACACCTGGAGCACCGCTTCGGGCCGTGGGCCCGGACATACGCCATGATCTGCTTCATCCTCACGCAACTGGCGCGGATGGGCTCCATCTTCTTCGGCGTGGCACTGGCGCTGCAGGCACTCACAGGGCTCGATATGCGGACTATCATGGCCGTCACCGGCGTCTGCATCATCATTTATACCGTCCTCGGCGGCATGGAAGCCGTGATCTGGACGGAAGTGTTGCAGGGCCTCATCAAAACCGCCGGCGCCATCGCCATACTCTGGCTGGTGATAGACGGGATGAAAGGCGGCGTGGGCGATATTTTCAGTATCGGCGCTTCCGAAGGGAAGTTCTCCCTCGGCAGCCTCAACCTTTCCGATTTCAGTACCTCTACCGCATGGGTGGTGTTCCTGTACGGATTTTTCATCAATCTCAACAACTTCGGCATGGACCAGAACTACGTACAACGCTATCACGCCGCCCGCAGCCAGAAAGAGGCCGCGCGGAGCATCTGGCTGTGCGTGTACTGGTACGTGCCTGTCAGCGCCGTGTTCTTCTTTATCGGCACCGCGCTCTATGCGTACTTCCTGCAACATCCGGAGATGCTGGACGCCGTGCGGCAACAGGCTGCTACGGAAAGAGGCGTAGCCGCCGCATCGCTCACACCGGCCGATTACGGCGATAAAATATTGCCGTATTTCATGGTGCAGAAAGTGCCGGCAGGACTGCTGGGGCTGATCATCGCGGCGATCCTTTCCGCGGCCATGAGCACCCTCAGCAGCGGCATGAACAGTTCAGCCACGGTGTTTTTGAAGGATATCTGGCAGCGGTACGTCCGCCCGAACCCCTCGCCGAAGGAAGAAATGAAAGTATTGCACCTGGCCACGGTAGTCACGGGTATCCTGGCCATCTTTTTCGGCATCGCCATGATCGGCGTGAAAAGCATACTCGATGTGTGGTGGGAGCTGTCGGGCATCTTCGCCGGCGGCATGCTGGGGCTCTTTTTGCTGGGGATCATTTCCAAAGCGAAGAACGCCGCCGCCGTGGCGGCCACTATCACCGGCATCGTCATCATCCTGTGGATGAGCCTGTCCAAATACCTGCCGGCCGATTTGGAATATCTCCGCAGCCCGCTCCACATCAATATGGTGATCGTGGTGGGCACGCTGTCGATTTTCCTGGCGGGATTGCTTTTTTCAAGGATGCAAAAACGACTTCATTCCCAATCATAAAAACCCTGTTTGTTATGCAAAAGAAATTTGTACCGGTGATGATTACCCCTTTCAACCTGAAAGCGCGCATCGACCTGGATATGGTGGAGCACCTGATCGACTTTTACCTGGAAGCGGGCGTGAAAGGCTTTTTCGCCAACTGCCTGTCTTCCGAGATGTACAGTATCAGTGAAGACGAGCGCCTGGAGCTGACGCGCCACGTTGTCAATTACGTGAACGGCCGCGTGCCGGTGGTGGCCACGGGCTCCTTCGGGCTCACCATCCCCGACAAGGCGCAGTTCATCCGCAATATCCATGAAACGGGTGTGGATGCGGTGATCATGATCACAGGGCATTTTGCGAATGTGGACGAGCCGGATTCGGTGCTGATAGACCGCTTTCAGCAGATATTCGACCTCACGGGCGATATTCCCCTGGGGTTATACGAATGCCCCGCGCCGTATAAAAGAGTGCTGCCGGCGGATGTGCTGAAAACGCTGCTCGCTTCGAACCGGCTGATTTATCATAAAGACACGAGCTGCGAGGTGGAAAGCGTGCGGGAGAAGTTGTCGATCATCGACGTGCCAAAATTCGAGTTCTACGACGCGCATACGCCCAATGCCGTGGAATCCCTGCGGATGGGGGCGGCGGGCATGTCGTCCATCTCCGGCAACTTCTACCCGGAAATCCTCGTGTGGCTCTGCAATAACGCCAACGACCCCTCGAAGGCGGAAGATGTGGCCTGGATACAGGAAGAGCTCCGCCGCGTGGATCCCCTCATCCACATCGCATACCCCATGAGCGCTAAATATTTCCTGCAGCTGCGTGGTATCCCGGTTCGCACGATCAGCCGCGCACATGTGCTGGAACTGACGCCCCAGCAGAAAGAAACGCTCCAGGGCATCCACCGCGATTTCAAAGGATGGTGCCAGCGCCTCGGGATCCGGGAAGCAGCTACTTCCCACGCATTCTGAAAAATTAATTAATGGTTATATAATGGAGATAGGTTGACAAGGCAGCGAAGGGTGATGTAGATTGCATTTCTGATCCTTATTCCTAAATTGCGCTTTATGAATACCGGTACCGTATATCCGCAGCACGACGACAGGTTTCTCTGGGACCGCCTCCGCGAAGGCGACAGGGAAGCCTTCGGCGAAATCTACCGGCGGTATTTTCCCCCGTTATTCCGTTACTGCAGCCGCTTTACGCAAGATGCCGGCCTGGTGAAAGATACCTTGCAGGATTTCTTCACCGACCTCTACCTGCGCCGGCAGGCGTTGCAAACACCAGAGAAGCCGAAAAGCTACCTCCTGGTGTCCGTCCGCCGGAAACTGGTGCGCGCTTTAGGAAAAGCCCCCCGGTCCCGCGAGCTGCCGGACGATGAAGCGCACATTTTCACCCTGGAACTGTCTCCCGAAAGCTACCTGATCACCCGCCAGTCGGCCGCCCTGGCGGAGCGCCATATCCAGCAAACCCTGGACCGGCTCACGCTCCGCCAGAAAGAAGCGGTCTACCTCCGTTTTTACGAAAGCCTGTCATACGACGAGATCGCCGAGATCATGCAGCTCAAGGCGGTAAAATACGCCCGTACCCTCGTCTACCGCGCCCTTACCGAACTGAAACCTTTGCTGGCAGGGGCGGAAACGCTGCTGTACAGCCGCTAGCAGAGTATTTTAAAAAATTTCCTATTTCCTTGAGGGTATTTCCTCCCTTGTATGCCTCCTTCATTTGTACAAGGCTTAATTATGTCATATCAAGATTACGATGCGGCGGACTTTGCGGCGGATGCTTCCTTCCAGTCGTGGGTGCAGCGGACCGATGAGGCGGCTGCCCGTTTTTGGGAGCAATATGCAGCGGCGCATCCCGATAAACGGGAGGTGTTGCGGGAAGCGCAGATGATGGTCCGTTCGCTCCGGTTTCATGCCATTGAAGTTGACCCGGCCGACATGGATGCCGTGAAAGCCGCCATCGACGGCGTGCTGGATACGGAGGACCGTAAAAAAAACCGGCACTCCCTGGTCCGGAGAATGCTCATTGGCACAGCGGCCGCGGCGGCGGTTATCGCGGCGGTCCTCGTGATGAGGGGCCCGGCTGAAGCGGACATGCTTACGCTCCGCACCGGCTTCGGGGAAACCACTACGCTGAAGCTGCACGACGGCACGGAGGTATGGCTCAACGCCAATTCCTCCATCCGGTATCCCCTCCGCTGGAAAAGCGGGGACGTGCGCAGGGTGGAATTGCAGGGGGAAGCTTTCTTTAAAGTGAAACACGCTCCCCAGGGCCTGCATCCCCGGTTCGTGGTGCATACCGCCCTCACCGATGTGGAAGTAACCGGCACGGCGTTCAACGTATACCACCGGCACGACTCTGCGGCCATCGCACTGGAAGAAGGAAGCGTGACAGCGGGAGGGAAACACATGCAGCCGGGCGACCTGCTCCAGCAAAGCGCCCTTGGCACCTCGCTCATCCAATCACCCGACGGCGGCTTCTCCTCCTGGATGAAAAAGCGCGTGGTGATCAGGGACGGCACGCTGGCCACGGTGGCGCTGCGGATGGAAGACATATACGGCCGGCGCGTCCGGTTCGGCAAGCCTTCGCTGGCATCGCTGCCTTTCACGGGCTCGGCGGCCATGGATCAACCGGAATTATTGCTGAAAGCGGTGTGCACCGTGCACAACCTGAAGATGCGGGAAGAAAATGATACCATCATTCTCGAATAAAGATCTTTAAAACTTACACTTATGCAAAAGAGCTTTACGAAGCTTTGCGCGGTGCTATGCATCCTGCTCGCATGCGCGGAATCGCGCGCGCAGGGCGCCATGGTGCGGGGTAACGACGCCCGCCGCCATGCCGGCATGATTTCCCTCAAGGAAATGTTCACCGCTCTCGAAAACAAACTGCAAGTGGGCTTCAGCTACTCCGCCGACCAGGTGGAAGGCAAATGGGTAGCCGACCGCTTTGCACGCATCCCTGCCGCCCAGCTCGATGAGCAGCTGGCCAAAGCCCTCGCGCCCGCAGGCCTCCAGGCCGTGCGCATCTCCCAGCGCGATTACGCCATCCGTACCGTATCGGTGCCCGTGGCCGCCAAAACCGTTGACCTGCAGGTGAGCGGCCTGGTGACCGACGACCAGAACCAGCCGCTGCCCGGTGTGAGCGTGCACGAAAAAGGCACCTCCAACGGCACCGCCACCAACGCACAGGGCCGCTACACCATCCGTGTGGCCGGCTCATCGTCCGTTCTTGTATTCCGCTCCGTAGGTTTCGCGACCCAGGAGAAAACAGCGGGCAGGGGAGAAGTGAATGTAACGATGGCGCCCGACGTGAAGGAGCTGAACAGCGTAGTGGTAACGGCGCTCGGTATCAAACGCGAAGAAAAAGCCCTCGGTTATTCCATCGCCACCCTCAAAGGCGACCAGGTAGCCACCGTGAAGGAAGTGAACGTAGCCAACGCGCTATCGGGTAAGGTAGCCGGCGTGAATGTGCGCGCCGTTTCTTCCGATCCGGGCGCTTCGGTGTTCGTGAATATCCGTGGCCAACGTACCCTGGGGGGCGATAACAACCCGCTGTATGTGGTGGACGGTGTGCCCATCGCCGGCGGCGTCCGTGCCCCGAAAGAGCCCGTAGGCCGTGGTGTGGTAGATTATGGCAGCCCCATTTCCGATATCAACCCCGATGACATCGCTTCCGTGACCGTTCTCAAGGGCGCCAGCGCTTCCGCACTATACGGCACCCGCGCACTCAACGGGGTCATCCTCATCACCACCAAATCCGGCACCGGCGCCAAGAAAGGCCTCGGCGTTTCCGTGAACTCTTCCGCCATGTTCGACAAAGCCTGGCTGTTCCCACAGTTCCAGAACGACTTCGGCTCCGGCAACCGCCCCGGCTCAAACGAAACGATCTCCACCGCCTCCTGGGGCCCCCGCCTCAACATCGGCACCAAGCATATTCAGTGGGACAGCCCGCTTGATGGCAACGGCCAGCGCATCCCTACCGACTGGGTATCGTATCCCGACCGGCATAAGGATTTTTACGAGACGGGGTATACGCTCACCAATAACATCGCCATCACCGGCGCCAATAACGATGGTGATTTCCGCCTTTCATTAACCAATCTCAAAAACAGCGGCATCGTTCCCAATACCGACCTCGACCGTAACACCATTAACCTCGCGGCCGGCTATAAGCTGAACCCGAAGATCCGGGTGAGCACGAACGTGGGGTATACCAAGAACCACAGTAATAACCGGCCCACGCACAACCGCGAGAGCGCCAGCAATATCGTATACACGACTACACCCAACGTTAACATCAACAAACTCCGCAATTACTGGGTGCCCGGTAAGGAGGGCATCGAGCAATATTCCCATGTGCCGGGTTCTGTGGATAACCCCTACTTCGTGGCGTATGAATTCATCAACGGTTACAACCGCGACCGCATCATGGGGAACGTGGAGCTGAACATCGAACTGATGAAGGGGCTTACCCTCATGGGGCGCACCGCCATGGATAACTACAGCGAAGCCCGCGAAAGCAAACGCCCCTTCGGAGCAGTGCGCACCAAAAGAGGCGCGTACTCTTACGAAACAGAGCGTCTGCAGGAAATCAACGCCGACTTCCTCCTGTCTTACCGCAAAGACATCAACCAGGACCTCAATTTCAACGTGTCTGCCGGTATGAACCGGATGCACCGGAAATTCAAATCTGCTTTCCAAAGCGCGAACGCATTATCCGTTCCGGGTATCTTCAGCATTAAGAACGCCGCGGCGGGTTCCGTTTTCAACGACATGTTCGAGTGGGAGATGCGCATCAACAGCGTGTATGGCATGGGCCAAATCGCTTACCGTAACTACCTCTTCCTGGATGTGACGGCCCGTAACGACTGGGCCAGCACTTTGCCGGCCGATAACGGTTCTTATTTTTATCCTTCTGTTTCCCTTGGCTGGGTGCTGAGCGATATGCTGAAGATCAATTCAGGCCCCGTATCCTTCCTGAAGCTCCGCGCCAACTGGGCGCAGGTAGGTGGCGAACCTGGTGTGATGCAATTGTTCAATACCTTTAATTTCAGTGCGGACTGGGGGGATTACAAACGCGCCGTCCAGGATGCCGTCCTGAAGAATAACCGCCTGAAGCCCTATATCTCCACATCTACTGAACTGGGTGCCGATATGCGGTTCTTCAACGGCCGCCTCGGCCTGGATTTCAGCTGGTACAACTCCGAGACGGTGAACCAGGTTATGCGGATCGGGACCACGATGGCTTCGGGATACAGCTCCAAAATTATCAACGCGGGCCGCATTCGCAACCGGGGTATCGAAGCTACCATCACCGGCACTCCCGTGAAAGGCGCATTCCAGTGGGATGTTACCGCCAACTTCACCCGAAATAAAAATACGGTGCTGGAACTGGGTGAAGGGATGCAGGCATATCAGCTCGGCAGCTCCGAAGGCGTAAACTACGAAGCACGTGTAGGCGAGGACCTCGGCAACATATACGCCCGCAGCTGGGCCACCGTTCCCGAAGGCCCGCATAAAGGTGAACCGCTCATTACCGATGGCGGTGAGTACGAGCGTGTGAGCGTATGGACCAAAATCGGCAACTTCAACCCCGATTTCATGGTGGGCTTCAACAACACCTTCAGCTATAAGGGATTTGCCTTGAACGTGCTGGTAGACTGGCGCCAGGGTGGCGTGTTCCACAGCTATGTCGCTAAAAACCTCCTCAGCGACGGCCGCACCAAAACCACCCTGCCCGGCCGCGACGCGGCTACCGGCGGCCTGGAATGGACCGACGGCTCCGGCGAAAAACGTACCGACGGTAACATCCTCTACGGCTATTACCTCGACGATGCCACCGGCGAATACAAGCTCAACGACAAAATCCTGGATCCGGAAGCCTATTATGGCGCGTACTACTGGGATTTCCTGAGCCGCTCCACTTTCGATGCCTCTTATGTGAAGCTGCGCGAAGCATCGCTAACATATATGTTCCCCAAGAAGATGCTGGGCCGCCTGCCGATCAGCAACCTCAGCTTCTCGCTGATTGGCCGCAACCTCTTCACCTGGACCGCCGCCGACATGGGGTATGATCCCGAAACGGCGATGACGATTTCCGGTAGCGGGATCGGGCAGGGCGTAGGCAGCTGGTCGCTCCCTTACACCCGCTCTTTTGGTGCCAAACTTGGATTTAATTTCTAAACTGCAAATCAACGGTTATGCAACGCATACGTTTTAAATACCTCGCCTTTGCCGCCATGCTGATGCTCGGCGCCTGCGGTAAAGACATCGACAAATTCAATGAAGACAAGAACGGCGCGGAGTACATCAACCCGGAATACCTGCTGTCGTCCGTCATCCTCTCCACCGCTGCGGATTACCAGCGGGACGCGTATATGGACAAGCCCGCATCCGCCGGCCGTTACATCACCATGGTGCGCAACGAAGGGAACGACAAGTTCAACTGGGGCCCGCAGAGCTGGGACGGTATCTACAGCCGGCTTTCGTATAACAAGAGCCTGTTCGAGATGATCGAACACTTCGACAAGCCGGAATATCTTCCTTATGCCCGGATCATGCGCGCATTCAACTTCGCGTACCTGACGGATCTTTTCGGCGACGTGCCCTATTCCCAGGCGCTGACTTCCAAAACGGAAGGCAACATCCGCCCGGAATACGACCGCCAGGAAACGATTTACCCCGACCTGCTGAAGGAGCTTCGGGAAGCCAACGACCAGCTGGCCGCGCAAACTCGCGAAATCGACAAAAGCCAGGACGGCCTTTACCAGGCCAATTCCCTGAAATGGCGCAAGTTTGCCAACTCGCTCCGCCTTCGCCTCCTGTTGCGCATGTCCAAAAACTACCCGGCGGCATTCACCGAAATGCAGGCCATCATTGCCGACAAAGCGAAATATCCCATTTTCGAATCCAATGCCGACAATGCCGAGGTGCAGTACGCCGGATCGCAGAAAGACAACAGCTGGCCCGGCGGAACCATGGCCAATGCGTATGAAGAATTCGACAAACGCAAACCCAGCAAGGAAATCATCGACGCCCTCTATGCCCGCAACGACCCGCGCCTCCAGGCCTGGTTCACCGTGGTGAAGACCCGCGGCACTACCGACAACCGGGAATACGTAGGCGTTCCCAACGCCATCCAGGCGCCGTACGATTACAACGGCGGGTACGACTACATTTCCCGGCTCGATTCCATGTTCAATGCAGACAAGGGCGCAAAAATCCCCGCTTCGCTCATGACCTATGCCGAAGTTTGCTTCATCCTCGCGGAAGCTGCGCAGGCGGGTAAGATCACGGTAACGGGCAAAACCGCGGAGTCGCTGTACTACGACGGTATCCGCGCCAATATGGATTTTTACGGTGTGCTCGCAGATGCGGAAGCCGCCGATTACTTCGACCAGGCCATCGTAAAATACAACGGCACCCTCGAACAGCTGATCAACCAGAAATGGATCGCCATGTTCCTGAAAGGCAGTGAAGGCTGGTTTGACCATCGCCGCACCGGTTTCCCGAAATTCGTGCTGGGCCCGCTGTCATCGTCTCAAACTTTGCCTAAACGCTATATGTACCCCGACAGTGAAACCAGGGCCAACCCGGACGCATACAAACGTGCCGTGGCTGTTTTCGGGGAAGACAAACAAACGACCCTGATGTGGTATCTCAAGTAAACTATCTATGAATATATACTCTGCAGGCAGGTGGCTTCTCGCCACCTGCTTTTTAATCCAGCATGCCAGCGCCCAGCAGGCCCGGCCCGATAGGATCGTTCTCAACGTAACCGCCGATCCTGCACATTCCGCCGCCGTTACCTGGCGCACCGATGCCGCTACAGACAGCAGTTACGCCGAAATCGCGCCCGCCACGCCCAACCCTGCCTTCACCGGCAAGGCACAGCGCCTCCCGGCCGCTACCACGGCCAAACTATTCGATTCCCTCGATGTGCGGTACCATTCCATCGTATTCGAAAACCTCCAGCCCGATACCGAATACGCTTACCGCGTCGGGAAAGGGGACGACTGGAGCGAATGGTTCGAGTTCCGCACCGCCGGCCTCCCCGGCCAGCCGTTCTCTTTCATCTACCTCGGTGACGCGCAAACGAACCTGCTGTCGCTCTGGTCGAGAGCCATCCGCAAAGCATGGGCCGCCGCGCCCGACGCCAGGCTCATCATCCATGCGGGCGACCTCGTCAACCGCGGCAACAATTACAACGAATGGCAGCAATGGTTTGAAGCCGGGAGTTTCATCCACGCGTCGGTCCCCGGGCTCATGACGCCCGGCAACCACGAATATCATTACCCGAACGACAGCGGCCAGGTATCCGTATTCTGGCGGCCGCAGTTCACCCTGCCGGAAAACGGGCCCGAAGGGCTGGAAGAGACCTGCTACTATACCGATGTGCAGGGCGTCCGGTTCATTTCCCTCAATTCCCAGGAAATCGAGATCAACGAAAGGCTTCTCCACCTGCAGCGCGACTGGCTGGAGAAAGTGCTGAAGGAAAACAAGTCCCGCTGGACGATCGTCACCTTCCATCACCCGGTCCTTTCCACCAAGAAGAACCGCGATAATAAGTTCGTCCGCGAGCACATCAAGCCGCTTTTGGATAAATACGGTGTGGACCTGGTGCTCACCGGGCACGACCACACCTATGCCCGGGGCCGCGATGGCAACCAGGGACCGGTTTACGCCGTGTCTGTCAGCGGGCCGAAAATGTACGAAGTAGACCCTGCGCCCTGGATGGCGAAAACGGGTTCCCACCAGCAGTTTTACCAGGTCATCCGCGTGGATGGCAACACCATACACTACCCCTCTTACACTGTGGACGGCCAGGTGCATGATGCATTCCAGCTGCGCGAGCAGCCCGGCCGCCAGAATGCGCTGACGAATCTGAAGAAACCATGAGACGAATCCTGTTGATGCTCTTGCTGTTTCCGCACGTCTGCCTGGCTATCCGTAATACGCCGGGCGGACTGTGGAGGCAGGCCGTTATCGTTTGCAAGCCCGGGCATATCGCCGGCACCGTTCTGCAGGAGGAGATATTCCGCCGCACGGGGCAGCGATGGCCGCTCGTTCACCAGTTGCCCGCTACCGGCGATGCGGTGGTGATGGAAGAGCGCGCGCTGGCGCCGGAATCTTACGCGATCCGTTCGGAGAACGGGAACGGCAGGAAGATCCTGCGCATCGAAGGATCGCCGGAAAGGGGGCTGATATACGGCGCCGGGCGGTTGCTGCGGATGATGGAATGGCGGAAGGGATCGGTGGCGTGGCCACTGTCGGTGGATGTATCGGCAACGCCGCACAAGGCGCTCCGCGGGCACCAGATCGGTTACCGCAACCTCGCCAACTCATACGACGGGTGGTCGCCCGCGCAATACGACCAATACATCCGCGAACAGGTTATTTTCGGCGCCAACAGCATAGAAGCGATTCCCTTCATGCCGGCTTCCCCGCATTTTACGGTATCGTCGCGGGAGATGACGAAGCGGATGTCGGAAAGCTGCGAGCGGTATGGCGCTGATTTTTGGGTATGGACGCCTGCTACTTTCGACCTGAAAGACGATGCGAAAAGAAAACATTTCCTCCTGCAATTCGACACCCTCTTCCGGGAAAGCCCCCGCCTCGATGCGATCTTCTTTCCCGGCGGCGATCCGGGCAGCAATCCCCCGGAACTGGTGATCCCGCTGCTGGAGGAACTGGCCGCACCGTTGAAAAGGTATCACCCGGAGGCCGGTATCTGGCTTTCGCTCCAGGGTTTTGAGCCGGACCAGTGCCGTTACGTTTACGACTATATCCGCAGCGCCAAACCGCAATGGCTGGCCGGGCTGGTGGTAGGGCCGGGGAGCCCTTCGCCGGAAGATACCCGCGCCGCCATATCGCGCGACTATCAACTGCGCCATTATCCGGACATCACGCACACGGTGCGATGTGATTTCCCGGTTTCATGGTGGGACCCCGCATTCGCCTTCACCCTGGGCCGCGAGCCCGTCAACCCCCAACCGTACTATTATTCCGCGGCGTACCGCGCTATCGAGCCCTATATCGACGGCTTCATCGGTTACTCCGACGGCGCCCACGACGATCTGAACAAAATGACCTGGAACCTCCTGGGCTGGGACGCGCAGGCTGATCCCCGTGAAACCGTGCGCCAGTATGCCGCCTTTTTCTTCGGGGCGGAGGTGCGGGAAGCAGCGGCCGACGGCATCCTGGCACTGGAGAAGAACTGGCAGGGCCCGATCATAGAGAATGGTGGTATCACCGCCACGCTGAGCCACTGGCAGAAACTGGAAGCCGCGGCGCCTGCGATGAAAAGCAACTGGCGCTGGCAGATGTTGCTGTTAAGAGCTTACTACGACGCCTATACGCGCCTGCGGCAGGAACGGGAAGACGAATTGGAGAAAGCGGCCTGCAAGGCTTTGCTGGCCGGTCCGCAGGCCATCGGCGAAGCGGAGCGCATCCTGCGGATGGCGGATTCCTGCGTGATGCCGGCCTGGCGTAATAGAATCGTTTCCCTTTGCGACGCGCTCTTCCGCTCGGTGGCTTTGCAAACGAGCGTACCGAAATACAAAGCCTCCGGCGCCGAAAGGGGTGTTGTGCTGGATTTCGTGGACCGCCCGCTCAACAACCGCTGGTGGCTGGAGGATCAGTTCAAACGCATCCGTTTATTACCGCCGGCGGAACAGCGCCTCGCCATCGATACCATCGCCCGCTGGGAAGATCCCGGACCGGGGAGTTTTTATGACGACGTAGGGCATGTGGGCAAGAGCCCGCACGTGGTAAGGGGAGAAGACCTGAACACCGACCCGCTCATGCGCCGCAGCGATAATCCCGGGTTCGACTGGTGGGATGGCGGCATGAGCCGCAAGCGGCTGTCGTGGATGACGAGCATGCGCTGGCCTTCCGCCATGCGCTACGAACGCCTCGATACCACCGCGCAATATACAGTCAGGATTACCGGTGTGGGCGAAAGCCTCCTGCGCGTAAACGGGCAGCGGCTGGAAGCCACGGTGTATGGGAAAGGGATCGGGGAGATGAAGGAATTCCCCGTGCCGGCATCCCTGAGTAAAACCGGTACGCTCACCCTTACCTGGGACGCCATCGACGAAGAACACCTCAACTGGCGGCAGCATTCCCGCGTCGCGGAGGTGTGGCTGATCAAACGTTAAAACAAAGCAACCAAAATGTATACAATCCTGGTTTGCCTCCTGGCAATTTCCGCACCCGCATGGGCTTCCGGGCCGGATGAACCTTTCATCCAACCCGTATCCGAAAAATTCCCGCTGCCGCAGGGCATCCATCCCGTCAAATTACTGACCGACTACAACAATACCGTGCATGTACTGGCCAAAGAAGGGCTCTTTTACCTGACCGGCGATAAAGTGGCCCGCGACGTGCGCTTCCGCCCGCTTGCGGATAAGATACCGGCAGACGTTACCGTGCAGGAAACCCACGGGCACCTGTACTACCTGCTGGCCGACAAGCTCATCACCAACGGTTACGCCGGTGTGCCTTATGTAACTTTCCCCGCCAACACCTACGACCGTGCCGTGGTGAACGCCGCAGGCAACGCGCTGTTGTCGGGCAAAGGGAAGATGGCCGTTACAGACGGGAAGAACATTCAGCCCATCGCCGCGCCGGAAGAAGGAGTGAGCGAGCTCTTCGTGAACGATGGAATTTTCTACGCCCTTACGCCCCGTGCCTTATACCGCGTGGCCGGCGGGCAGCTGCAACGGCTGCATGCCGGGAAGGACGTGCGCACCGTGGCTTTCAAGGGTAACGATATCATATTGGGGACGCCTGCGGGATATTACGCCATCCGCCGCGAGAACGGCGATACCGCGCTTACCCTGCAGCACAGAGTGCCGGTGCCATCTGTGGCCCGGCTCTTGGTGGCCGGCGGCAAGATATGGGCCGGCACGCCGCAGGGCGCTTTTACGGAGAACGGATCGGGGGGATACCGTTACTTCGCGTCGAAGCGCTGGCTCGACCAGGATGAGGTGAAGGATTTGTCGGCCGACCAGGACGGCAACGTCTGGATCCTCACGTCCTCGGGCCTCAATAAGATCGCTTTCCGCAGGCATTCCCTGGCCGACAAAACGGATTATTTCCAACGCAAGATCCGCCTGCGGCATATCCGCTACGGATTTATCGCCAATATCCACCTGCTCACGCCCGGCGACCTCACCACCGCGCAGATGGCCGATACGGATAACGACGGCCTCTGGTCCGCCTTCTACCTCGGCAGCCAGGCTTTCCGCTACGGCACTACCCGCGAGCCGGAAGCCAAACGCTACGCCTGGGAAGCGTTCGAGGCGTTCGAAAGGATCTTGTCGGTGAACCAGCTAAAAGGCTTCCCCAGCCGTACTTTCGAGCGGAAAGGGTATAAGAATTCCGACCCCGAGCGCTGGCGCGATTCTCCCGATCCGGAATGGGAGTGGAAAGGGCATACCAGCTCCGATGAATTTGTGGCCTATATCTGGATCGCGGCGGTATTAAACGAGATGGTTGCCGAAACGGCAGACGAGAAACAGCGCGTAGCGGCGTTCATGGACAAGATCATGACGCATATCATCGACAACAAATGGTACCTCGTCGACATCGACAACAAGCCCACCCTCTGGGGCCGCTGGAACCCGGAATACATCAACTGGTATCCCGAAACCATCGGCGACCGCCGCCTGGGCAGCACCACCATCGTGGCGGGCCTGCAACTGGCGTATTCGCTGACGGGCAAAGAAAAATACAAGACGGAAGCAATGAAATTGCTGAATAAACATCACTATCTTCAGAACATCCAGATCGATTACCGCAAGATCGCGCCCACCAAAGGCTATATCCACGACGGCATCGATATGGGCAACGGCGGCTGGAACCATTCCGACGATGAAATGGCCTTCCTGACCTATTGGGTGTTGTACAAATATGCGTTCACCGACGATCTGAAGAAAGCCTATGCCGGCGCCATCCGCAACCACTGGGAAATGGAGCGCCCCGAGAAGAACGCGGTATGGAACCTCATCACCAAAGGCACTTCCGGCGATTTCGACGAAGAAGCCACGATGTGGTTCCTGCGCACCTTCCCGATGGATATGGTACGCTGGACAACGCGCAATTCGCACCGCAAGGATCTCACCTTCCTGCCGGACAACTTCCGCGGCCAGACCACCGAAACCCTCATCCCCCTGGATGAGCAGCCCATGCACCGGCACAACGCCAACGCCTTTAACCTGGATGGCGGCGATGGCGGGAAGTCTGAACTGGCGGGAGACGAATACCTGCTGCCGTACTGGATGGCGCGCTATCTCAAAGTGATCGAATAAATAACGACTCATGATACAGTTTTTCTTCCGCCGCGCGCTGCCGGCAATGGCCATCGCGCTGGTGCTGGCCCCGGCAGTGCAGGCGCAGGCGCCGCCCCGCCCAAAGATCGTAGTGGGGATGATGGTAGACCAGATGCGTTGGGATTTCCTGTACCGCTACGCCGAACGATACGGCCAGGGCGGGTTTAAAAGGCTCCTGCGCGAAGGGTTCCGCTGCGAGCAAACGT
>NZ_CALNBI010000287.1 GCF_937874145.1 uncultured Chitinophaga sp.
GCGGCTCGCGATGATGTTGGGCTGATAATTCAGTTCCTGGATGATTTTCTCGATCCGCGCCCGCGTTTTTGCGGATACGCCTGAGCGGTTATGGATCACCCTGTCCACCGTGGCGATCGATACCTTTGCCCGGCGCGCTATTTCCTTGACGCCGTTCGGCTGTTCTGGTTGTTTCGCTTTCATGAAAAATAAGGCTGTACGTGTACGTACCCGAAAGTAATAAAAAAAGAATTGAAAGGGATATTTTATTTTGTGGATCATGAGAACCATCTTATTAGCCCTGACGCTCATGCAGGCCATGCTTTTCGCCCACGCGCAGGATTCCACGTTCACCAATCCATTGCTCCCTTCCGGGGCCGATCCGTATTCTTTCTACAAAGACGGATTTTATTACTACACCCATACCACCGCCAACTCCGTCGTGCTATGGAAAACGCGCAGCCTCACAGACCTGCAGTCTGCCCAGCGCACCACCATCTACAAACCCACGGAAAACAACGCCTGGTCAAAGGATGTGTGGGCCCCGCAGGTGCAATTCCTCCGCGGAAAATGGTACGCTTACTTCGCCGCTACCGGCGGTAAAAATTCGCAGCACCGCATGTATGTCCTCGAAAACCCTTCGCCCGATCCCATGACCGGCACCTGGACTTTTAAAGGGCAAGTCACCGACGCCACCAACAAATGGGCGATCGATGCGGACATCTTCGAATACAAAAAGGAATTGTACATGATCTGGTCGGGTTGGGAAGGTGATGTCGACAAGCAGCAGGACATATACATCGCCAAGATGAAAAATCCCTGGACTATTTCTTCCGAGCGTGTGCGCCTCTCCGTGCCAGAGCACGAATGGGAGAAGAGCGGCCAGAAAGTGACGGTGAATGAAGGCCCGCAGGCATTGTTCCACGGCAAGAAGCTCATGATCGTTTACTCAGCCAGCGGCTGCTGGACAGACCATTACGCCCTGGGGCTTCTCCGCTTCTCCGGCAAAGGCAGCCTCCTCGATTCCGCTCAGTGGACCAAACATCCCGAGCCGTTGTTCAAGACATCGGTGGCGAATAAAGTGTGGGCGCCTGGCCATAACTCATTCTTCAAAAGCCCCGACGGCAAGGAAGACTGGATCCTTTACCACGCCAACTCCCTACCCGGCTGGGGCTGCGGCGGCAAACGCTCGCCCCGCATGCAACGCTTCACCTGGACGAAAGACGGGATTCCCGTTTTTGGGGAGCCCGTAGCGGAAGGGGTGAGATTGAAGAAACCTTCGGAATAAAACGCTTCTTTTCAAACTAAAAAAAAGGCAGACCGCAAGGCCTGCCTTTTCTATTCCTGCGAGACAGATTACTTCAATCCCGTGATCGCCTTTGCCATCTGTTCCGCCACAAAAGCATTGCCGGCTTTGTTTAGATGTACGCGGTCGGAAGTGAGTACCCCTTTCTCCTTGTTCTCCGGGTTGTTGGCGGTCTCATAGTCGAGGAATGCCTTGCGGAGGTCTACCAGCGGCAGGTTTTGGTCCTTGCTGATGGTGCGGATGAGGCCGCTGTATTTGTCGAGGTCGGCGTCCTGTTCGTTGGAACCGTCTTTCTTTTCACCGATAACGGAGGGTGTGCAGACGATCACTTTCGCGCCGTTGTCCTGGATCTTTTTGATGAGCGCTTTGTAAAAGCCGCCGAATTTATCGAAGTCCGTACCGGTGCGCTGGGAAGCTTTATGCCATACGTCGTTGATGCCCACGTAAATCACGACCACATCCGGTTTCTTTTCAAGCACATCTTTTTCCATGCGGAGGTAGAGATCGTATACTTTATTGCCGCCGATCCCCGCGCCGATGAGCTCATATTGCCCGGCATGCGACTTTTCCAGCAGGCCGTTGAGCTGGGTGATGTACCCTTCGGGGCCAACGCCGGCCTGGGTGATGGAATCGCCGAAGAAGATGACTTTTTTCTTCTTTTTAGCCACACCCGCCGATAACAGGGCAACGGCGCCGAGCGCAAAGAGAAGCATGGAGAGTTTTTTCATAAACGCTGATATTATTTGGATGGAACAAAATAGTAAAAAGTCCCCATTTATACCAGTTGTTATACGATAGTAGGCACCAGCCCGCCTTCTACCCGGAGGGCGGCGCCGTTGGTGGCCGACGACAGCGGGCTGGCGATGTAAGCGATCATGCTGGCGATTTCCGACACGTCCGCAAACCGCTGGATGAGCGAAGTGGGGCGCATGTCTTTAAAGAAGTTCTTTTCCGCTTCCTCCGGCGTTACACCCTGTTCGGTAGCCAGTTTGGCGAGGAAATCCAGTACGCCTTCCGACTTGGTGGGGCCGGGGAAGATGGTGTTGACGGTAACGCCGGTGTTCTTCGTTCGTTCCGCCAGTCCCCGGCTAACGGCCAGCTGGGCGGTTTTGGTCATGCCGTAATGGATCATTTCAGAAGGTATCATGACGGACGATTCGCTGGAAATGAAGATGATGCGGCCCCAGTTTTTAGCGATCATTTTCTGGAAGAAGTGGCGGGCGCCGCTCATCACGTTCACTTCGAAGAAGCGGTACCAGTCTTCGTCGGGGATGTCTTCGAACGCTTTGGGCTCGAAGATGCCGGCGTTGTTGACGAGGATATCGACGGAAGGGAGTTTATCCATGAGCTGCTGAACGTCGTCCAGTTTGCTGAAATCGGCTGCGATGCCGGAAACAGGACTGTTGGGCACCAGGTCTTTCAGTTTCTGTACGGCTTCATCCACACGGGCTTCCGTTCTGCCGTTGATGATCACGGTGGCGCCTTCCTGGAGTAGGAGCCTGGCGGCGGCGAACCCGATTCCCTGGGTGCTGCCGCTGATGAATGCGGTTTTGCCTTTCAATTGTAAATCCATATGCAAAGGTTTTAAGTATCAACTAAAATTCTCCGCCGGCGCCCCCTCCGCCGCCGGAGCCACCGCCAAAGCGGGTGGTTTCTGCAGGCTGGGGCGCATGCTGCATCGTTTCCGCGATGATGAGCCCTTCCAGCTGCTCCGCACCAAAGCTGCGGGTGTTCATGGCCTGCGTGGTGAATCCGCGCTTCGGCGTTTTCAAATAGCGGTGTGCGATGTACGACACGGCTATCAGTACGATCCCGCCGAGGGCCATGGCCGTTTCCAGGGACATGACGGCATGGTATGCCCGCACGGTGAAGACGGCCGCCGCGGTGAGAATGAGCCCCATGGCGAGTGGTACCCTGTCTTTCTTCCGCAGCCCCAGCCAGATATAAGCGGGCGGTAAAAGTAACGATAATGTCCAAAAGAGCCAGGGGAACGGGGGAGTACCTTCCATCCCAAGCAATTCCTGCCCCGCATGATGCACTATGAAATAATTGCCCGCCAGGTAAAAAGTGGCCAGCGCCGCCAGCCGCAGGACCGATAAAGCCAGGTCGTAATGCCGGAACCGGAATTGCCGCTGCATCCGTGTGAACAGGAAATACCCCGCGCCAGCAACCGCCATCACCAGGAACGGCAGCAGGTAACGCGCGCCCGGAATATACCAGATGGCAAAGTGCACGACCAGCATGATTGCACAACACCAGGTGCAAAAAGCGATCCCCGGATCGGAAGTGCGCAGGGCAAACCACGCGCCTATGATGCTCAGTATGGCGTATAACCCCACCGGAGACTGGTTTTCCATCAACGACATCAGCGAAATACCGATCATCAATACCGACATCCAGGCCAATCCTTCATCCACGCCCGACCGGTAATGCGCATGCGTAGACATCCACATTTCGAGCGTGCCGTACGCCAAAACGCCCCAGACGATAAAGAAAATTTCTATCGAACGCAGCGCGCCGTCGATCATCACCAGAAAAACCAAACCGGCCGCCAGCAACACTACCAGCATCGTAGCGAGCATCAGCCCTATGCGTACGAATATGTTCGGGGAATAAAGGGTGTAGGGATGCGCCGCGGCAATGCGCTTCGCCGTTTCGGGTGCAATCATGACGGCATCTGCTGCATCTTCCGCATCCTGGCGGATCAGGCGGTTGTCCAGCTGGGCGGTGTTATATATGAGCATCGGCTTTCAGTTTGCGGTGAAGGCGGATCAGCAGCCTCGCCATGAAAATGGAAGAAGCGATGAGGTAGATGATCGACAGGTAAATGGCGCCCATCTCCAGCGACTCCCATCCCTGCACGAGGGTAAAAATGACGAGGTATCCGGCCCCGATGTACCCGTAAATAACCGTCATGAGCAGGAAGTAAAACGACCGGAGCCGGATGCCCAGGAAATAATAGAACACCAGCGCCGCAACCAATGCCGGCGTATACAGCAACAGCAGGCCGTCCTCGAAAAACATGCCCGACAGTGCACCGATACAAAATATATGCATGGCGAAATTGTAGTACGTAAAGGAGAAATGCGCCTTCTTCCGGAAATGTGTGCTGGCATAACCCGCCAGCGTAAGCACGCCGCCCGCGATCAGCGCCGTGCCGATCAGGCGGCTTTCGACACCGAAGTGGTTGCCGGCCAGGATATGCACCGGCGTAATAGCGATCCCCAGCCAGGCCGCGAAGTTCGTAATGGCGAGGCTCAGCACGCCGAGGTGGTCGAAATAATACGCACTGGCGAACAAAACCACCATCGGGATGAAGGTAGCGCTGCCCAGCCGGTAGCCGAATACTTCGTATTGCCCCTGCAGGTAAGTGATGAAGGAAATGAAAAGCAGGCAGCCAAGCAGCACCACGTAATCCCACCAGGCATTGGGTGACTCCGCTTTTTGCCAGGTGAAAGGCGCCTTGTGTTTGTTGGCGTACCAGAAACACGCGCTGCATAGCAGGCCGATCACCGCCAGGATAGCCTGGTGGCCGATGGTGTCGATGTTTTTATAGATCAGCGTGCCCAGGCCGCCGCTGAGCAGCAAAACGCCCAGGTAGAGCAGGGTTTTGAGCTCCCAGTGCAGGGAAAACAGCCTGCTGCCATGCTGCGCTTCCAGCCGGAGGCGCTCCGTTTCGCTCAGCAGGCCTTCGTCGGCCATTTGACGGATGAATGTCGGTCGCATAGGTGGGGTTTGGATGAATGGATCAATATTGCAGCGTGCCGAAAACGCCGTTTCGGTAGTCTTCCAGCGCCTGTTCCACTTCGCCGGCCGTATTCATGACGAAATTGTCTTTCGCCGCAATAGGCTCGTTGATGGGCTCGCCGGTAAGGAATAGGATGCCCGCGTCGGAAGTGGCCGTCAGCTCGATGTCTTCCCCTTCGCTGCCAAAAACATACAGTTGGTGCATGGTTGCAGCGGTGCCGTTGACCGTTACCTGTCCGCGGTACACATACAGCAGCGCGGGGTCGCCGGGGCGGGCGGTTAATTTCACCGTCTTGCCCGCGGCAATGGTGCCCACTATGGCCGTAATCGGCGTAAAGCTCTTCATGGGGCTCTTTTTGCCTTCCAGTTCGCCGCTGGCCAGCCGGAGGCGGACGCCTTCCTGTTCCAGCACGAAAGGCAGCTCTTCCGCCGTTGCGGCCTGGTAATAAGGATCGTCCCACTTATGCGCTTTGGGCACGTTCACCCAGATCTGGATCAGTTCCCAGGCGCCGCCGCGCTCCAGCATGTCCTTCGTCGGGCCTTCGCTGTGGAGCAATCCCTTTCCTGCAAACATCCACTGGATGCCGCCGTCGGTAATAGTGCCGGAATGGCCGGCGTTGTCCATATGATACCCTTCCCCCGAAATCATGAACGTAACGGGAGAGAAGCCCCGGTGCGGATGCGGGTGAATACGCATGGCGGACCCCGGCGCGATGGTTTCAGGGCCGATATGATGGATGACGATAAACGGATTGGCGAACCGGAAATCCTTGTGGGGAAGCGGCTGTATAACGGTTTCCTCCGGGGTGATCTGCTTGGCCCTGCCGGTCAGCACATGGGCGATGTTCTTCTTCATGGGTTTCAGTTTTAAGGAGCTAACAAATGTAGGCGTTTGACGGAGGTTAAAAAAATACGATTGCCGTTATTTGCTTCCGTCAACTAAACTATTTGACAAAAGCAAACAAGAATGTATTTTTGCGGTAAAATATCAACCTGATGCCTGACCAGGAAATCATCGCCGACATCCGCCAGTTCAACCGCTTCTATACGGCTCAGCTTGGATTGCTGCAGCAGCATATTTTCGACAGCGAGTATTCCCTTACGGAAGTGCGCGCCCTCTACGAAATCCATTTCAACAAACAAACCACCGCCACCGGCATCCGCGAGGCATTGCATATTGACGCGGGATACCTCAGCCGCATCCTCCGCAAGCTCGAAAAGGCAGGCATGGTGCTGAAGCACCCGCTGCCGGAAGACGGCCGTTCTTCCTACCTCACATTGTCTGACCGCGGCCGGCGGTTGATGGTGAAGATGGGCACACTGTCCGACGACCAGATCCGCGACATGCTCTCGCACCTCCCGCCAAACGACCACCAGACCATCGCCGCGTCCATGCGCGAGCTGCGCCGGCTCCTGGGCGCTCCGGGCAGCGGGATCACGATGGAACAGGTCGAAATAAGGAGCGATATCCGCCCCGGTGATATCGGGGATATCATCGCCCTGCACGGACAACTCTATGCGAAAGAATACGGGTACGACCATCGCTTCGAGCACTACGTCATGGAAACCATTCACGATTACATGGTGCATGCCGATCCCCGGCGCGACCGCCTCTGGCTGGCCACGAGCCTCGGCCGGCTGGTGGGCGTGGTAGCGATCCAGCACCGCGAAGGCAGGCAGGCGCAGCTGCGGTGGTTCCTCATCCGGCCGGAATACCGCGGTATCGGGTTGGGGAAGGCGCTCATGCAGCAGGCGATGGACTTCTGCAGGGCGCAGCGTTTCAGGAAAATCTATCTCTTAACCACCGACCAGCAGTCGGCCGCTGCGGCGCTGTATAAAAAATGGGGCTTCGTGAAAAAGGAATCTACGCCTGCCAGCCTCTGGGGCCACGATCTGTACGAAGAGCGTTACGAGCTTGAGTTGTAGGTGTCAGACATAGCTGAGCCACCATTTGCGGCGGTTGCGCTTGTATTCCGCGAAGCGTTTGCAGGGCAGGTATAGTAACGCCACAACCCCGATCCATACCAGGTAAACCACCGGGAGGGAGAACCCGAAATCAGCCGGGCGGAAAAGGAAAGGCGTCTGCGGGTCCACGATTTGCGAAGCATTGTATCCGCTGGCGAAAAACGCGATGACGGTGAGGCCATGAATTAGATAGAAATGCAGCACGTAATAAAAGAAAGGCACGCTGCCGTATACCTTGCACACAGCGGAAACCGCGCCGCGCGCATGTTCCAGCGCCGCCAGCGCAATAAGCCCCGGCCCGATGGTGGCGCAGGTGTATAACAGGGAAGGCGGGTATTTCTGGACGTTGAAGAACGAGAAAAGCGTCTGCGAAAGCGTCGGCCAGGCCTCCCAGCGCAGGGGATCGCCGTATACGTTTACGGCGCGCAGCAGGAAAAACACACCGATCATACCAAAGCCCGCCGTCACCAGCACCGATTGCCGCAAGCGTGGCGAAACATCCGGGGCAAACAAACGCCCGCAGCCATAACCGAGCATCATAACGCCCACCCAGGGCAGGAAAGGATACAGGACGATCGCGCTATGCCCGGGGAACACCTGGTGCGGCACGTACGTTGGCTTGTGCGCGAGCTCCCACAACAATCCGGGTTGGAAACCAGGTTGTGCTTCATAAAAATCCAGCACGTTATGCGAAAGCGTTATAGCCGCGCCCAACGCCAGGATCGCGCCCCAGGGCAAAAACACCAGCAGCGCCAGCAGCACGAAGCTCACCCCGATGGCCCAGATCACCTGCAGGAAAAATAAACTGAAGAGCGGGTTGAACGAAAGCGCCAGCGATACAACGGTAACTTCTACCAGGATCAGCCAAAGGCCGCGCGTTAAAAGGAACTTGCTGATCTCCGCCTTGCTTTTGCGGCTGTTCATAAGGAACACGGAAAGCCCGGAGAGAAACACGAAAACAGGAGCGCAGAAGTGCGTGACCCAGCGGGTAAGATATAATGCGGTATGCGTGGTTTCGGGATTGAGGGGATCGGACGTCATCGCGCCGGTATGGAAGAAATCGCGGACATGGTCCAGCGCCATCAGGATCATAACGATGCCGCGCAAAACGTCGATGGAATAGACCCGGTCGCGGGATGGGGGTGGGAGCACCATTGGCATGGATTTATTCCCGAATATAAATCATTTCCGCCGCTGCGAAATACCGCTTTGTATTTTAAATAAAATATATATTTTCGTACACGATACCGGTAACGGTACTTTTAACCATTTCCTAGTTAGAAACGCCGCTTTTTAGCGGCGTTTTCCATTAATTATCAGCGTATTTACGGATCAGGACAATTTGCCCCAGGTGATAGGCGGCATGCTGCAGCACGCCCTGGATATAGTAATAGGCGTTGTGCTGCGTGTTGGGAATGTTGGACCAGAGTTTTTCCTCCGGGAAATTACGGATGGTTTCCACCATGTGGGTGATGGAATGGTCGAGCCGCAGGAGCGTGGCCTGCCAGTTGTTTTCGCCGTGGTTTTCCGGGAAATAAAAGTCGGGAAGGTCGCCTTCCTGCTCCGGTTTTTCGCCTTTCAGTTTACGGTCAACGTTCTGGTGCCAGAAAATGATGTGGTTGACGAGCTCCCAGATGTTATGCGACGTATCGAAGCGGCGCGATGCCTGGCCGGCGTCCAGTTCCTGGAGATGTTCCATCAGGGTAACGTCGAGCCAGGGCTGGCCCTGGTAAATGTGTTGCAATGCTTCGGATAGTACTACGGGTAAAGACATATGGTTAGATTTAGGATATACATGCAATTAATGTTCCATTCCTGTCCCCTTGTTTCCAAATTTAACACTACTTTAGATAGGTTGGACGACCCTTTCCCAATCATCCCAATCATCTCATATCTATGTTATTCAATCTTTTCGAACGAATTGGCCTCATACTGCTCACACTGTTATATCTCTGGATCGGGTATTTCCTCTGGAAGCATATTTACGTTTCCCTGTACGGTGAATGGAAGATGGCGGAAGTAACGGTGTTGCCGAAGAAATGTTTTCGCAGTTCGCAGATGAAAGTAAAGTTGGATGACAGGATATACGTTGTAAAGATGGCATATTCCGAGTGTGAAGAAGGCAGTTTTCCAATAGGGAGCCAGGTGCCGGTGAAGGTGCATCCGAAATTTGAAACGATCGCGCTGCGGGATTTCGAAAACCCGGAAGTTGGATTGTATATCCTGCCGGGTGCATTCGCAGTAATATTATGGAGCGCCTGGCGGCATGGGCGCAGGGAAAAACGCAGGCAGGAAAGCAGCTTGAACCAACCGCAGCGAAAGCGCAACAGCGCGCGGCGGCTCACCAGGAGGCATCGCACCAAACGCCGCAGGTAGCCGCTTCGCCGCGGTTCTCCCAATTTCCCTTACATTTATCGAAATTATCGCCACATTATGGATAAACAGCAAATGGAATTCAACCGGAACGAAGATCATTTGAAATTGTTGGTCAGCACCATGAAACAAAGGCTGGCCGTAATTGAACAGGGAGGAGGAAAGAAGAGCCTGGAGAAAGTCCGCCAGCGCGGCAAACTCACCCCGCGCGAACGCATCGCCACACTCATCGATAAGGACAGCACATTCATGGAGCTCGGGGCCTTCACGGCTTACGACATGTACGCAGAACACGGCGGATGCCCGGCCGGAGGCACCGTAGCCGGCGTAGGGTACGTGAGCGGAAGGCTCTGCATGATAGTGGCCAACGATATGACCGTGAAAGCAGGGGCCTGGTTCCCGCTCACCGGCAAAAAGAACCTGCGCATGCAGGAAATCGCCATGGAAAACAAATTGCCGGTCATCTATCTCGTAGATTCAGCCGGCGTATACCTGCCTATGCAGGACGAAATATTTCCCGATAAAGAACACTTCGGCCGCATCTTCCGCAACAACGCGAAGATGAGCGCCATGGGCATCACCCAGATCGCGGCGGTCATGGGCAGCTGCGTGGCCGGTGGCGCTTACCTGCCGATTATGAGCGATGAAGTACTGATGGTGGAAGGCAACGGTTCCATCTTCCTCGCAGGCCCTTACCTGGTAAAAGCCGCTATCGGGGAAGATGTGGACGCCGAAACCCTGGGTGGCGCCGTGACGCATACGGAGATCTCCGGCATCGCGGATTACAAATTCAAAACGGATGAAGAATGCCTGGAGCGCATCCGGCATATCGTGTCGCGCATCGGCCATCCCGCTACCGCAGGCTTCGACCGCATCGCGCCTGTGGCGCCGGAGAAAAACGATGACGAAATTTATGGGCTCATCCCGGCCGACAGCTCCCGTTCCTACGACGTGCGCGAAGTGATCGCCCGCATCGTGGACGGGTCGGTGTTTGAAGAATATAAAGAAGACTACGGACAGACCATCCTCTGCGGCTACGCCCGCATCGAAGGCTGGGCCGTGGGCATCGTGGCCAACCAGCGCAAAATGGTGAAAACGAAGAAAGGTGAAATGCAGATGGGCGGGGTGATATACAATGACTCGGCCGACAAAGCCGCGCGCTTCATCATGAACTGCAACCAGAAAAAAATCCCCCTCGTTTTCCTGCAGGACGTTACCGGTTTTATGGTAGGCAGCCGGTCGGAACATTCCGGCATCATCAAAGACGGCGCCAAGCTGGTAAATGCCGTGAGCAACAGCGTGGTGCCCAAGATCACGGTGATCATCGGCAATTCCTACGGCGCGGGCAACTACGCCATGTGCGGCAAAGCCTACGACCCACGGTTCATTTTCGCCTGGCCCAACGCCAAAATCGCCGTGATGGGCGGTGAACAGGCCGCCAAAACGCTGCTCCAGATCCAGGTGGCCTCCCTCAAAGCCAAAGGGCAGGAAATCACCCCGGAAGCCGAAGCTAAACTGCTTAAGGAGATCACCGATAAGTACGACAGTCAGACCACGCCTTATTACGCCGCGGCGCGCCTTTGGGTCGACGAGATCATCGATCCCCGGCAAACCCGCCAGACCATCGCCCGCTGCCTCGAAGCGGCGAACCACGCGCCGGTGGAAGAGCCCTTCCGGACCGGGGTGATCCAGGTATAACGGCATTTTCATTTTTCAACAATAACCGTGAATGCAATTTGCGCCTTCTTTGGCACAGGGATGCGCATGCCGGTATTTTCCATTATTTTTGCTGCCTTAAAACCGACAGGCATTGACGAACCAGACGAACCAGCAATTGATTATTTATACCGATGGCGCGGCCCGCGGCAATCCCGGCAGGGGAGGCTACGGCATTGTGCTGATCTGGGGCAATATCCGCCGCGAGCTTTCGGGCGGTTACCGGATGACGACCAACAACCGCATGGAATTGCTGGCCGTTATCGTGGCCCTGGAGGCGCTCACGCGCGAGGGGCTGGCCATCCAGGTGTATACCGACAGCCAGTACCTGGTGAACGCGGTGGAGAAAGGATGGTTATGGAACTGGGTCAAAATCGGGTTTAAAGACAAAAAGAACCGCGACCTCTGGGAGCGCTTCATTCCCCTTTACCGCAGGCACCGCGTGAAATTCAACTGGGTGAAAGGCCATGCTTCCAATCCCGAAAACAACCGCTGCGACCAGCTGGCCACCGAGGCGGCGGATGGGGGCAATCTACAGGTGGACGTAGGTTACGAACGCGGTGAATAATTCCGGAAAATATAGTAAATTAGTCACGTCTTACAGCAATTAACTATTTGAACCGTCAGGCATTCAACTTGAACCTTGAATCCTGAACATGCCTCAGATTTTTCCCGTCGCCGTCATCGAGCATTCCGCCATGTCGTGGTTACCCCGCGTGCAGGCGAAAACCCAGGTGATTTACACCACCGTGTTGCTGGCTGTAGTCCTCTGCCTGCTGGCTTTACCTTTCATTTATGTGGACGTTTCCGTGAAATCCGCGGGCATCGTGCGCCCCGTTGCGGAGAAGAACGAGCTGCGCAGCCTCGTGTCGGGCACCATCGCCGAGGTGCTGGCCAAAGAGGGGCAGCATGTAGAAAAAGGACAACTCATCCTGCGCCTGCAGGAAGACATCTCCAACAGCAAAATCTCCCAGGCCTCCTTCGAGCTACAGCAGCGCGAAGCCTTTATCGCCGACCTGCAGCGCCTGGCCACAGGGGGCGGGTCACCGCGCACCGCCCTTTACCAGCAACAATACAGCCGCTTTACGGCAGCCATCAGCGAACAACAGGCTACGATGGACAAACTCGGCCGCGACCTGGCGATGTATAAAAAGCTTTTTGCAGACAAAGTAGTGGCCGAAAAGGAACTGCGCGACAAGCAGTACGAATACGACCGTTCCGTAACCCTATACCGATCGGCTGTTCAGCAGCAGCGCAGCGCCTGGGCGGAAGAACTGAGCCGCTACCGGCTGGAAAGCAACCGCCTTGCGGCAGATGCGGAGCAGCTCCAGAAGCAGAAGGAATGGAACCTCATCAAAGCGCCCGTCAGCGGCACCATCCAGCAATTCAATGGTAAATACCCCGGCGGCTATTTGCAGACCGGGGAAATGATCGGGATTATCAGTCCGGACAGCAACCTGGTGGCCGAATGCCTGGTGAGCCCGAAAGACATTGGATACCTGAAAGCCGGCATGACCGTGCGCTTCCAGGTGGATGCTTTTAACTACAATGAGTGGGGCTCGGTGGAAGGAACAGTGCAAAGCGTCGATAACGACTTCACGCTGGTAGATAACCAGCCTGTGTTTAAAGTACGCTGCAAGTTTGCCGCCACGGAAGTTTCCACGGCGAAGGGCGTGAAAGGTCAGCTGAAGAAGGGGATGACCCTGCAGGCCCGGTTCCTCCTTACCCGCCGTAGCCTGTTCCAGCTCCTGTACGATAAAACGGACGACTGGATGAACCCGAACGTCATCGCCCAACGATAATTGATCCCGAACCGACCGGCCATGTAACCGCCAGACCGGAAAACAACACACGACCATGTCCACCAACACCCGACTCAAGAAAAGCACCCGCGTACGCCAGCGGGACCTTAGCGACTGCGGGGCCGCCTGCCTGGCCTCCGTCGCGGCGTACTACAACCTCGAATTACCCGTGGCGCGCATCCGGCAGATGGCGGCTACCGACAGCAAGGGCACCAACGTGCTCGGGATGGTAGAAGCCGCTACCCGGCTGGGTTTCCAGGCTAAGGGCGTGAAAGGCCCGTTTGAAGCGCTGTACAATATCCCCAAGCCCGCCATCGCGCATGTGGTGGTAAAAGGCGTTTTGCACCATTACGTAGTGATCTACCGCATCACGAAAACGGAAGTAACGGTGATGGACCCGGCCGACGGGCAGTTTCATCATATCCCGCATGAAGCATTCAAACAAATGTGGACCGGCATTCTCATCATCCTCATGCCGGGCGATGAATTCAAAGCCGGCGACGAGCGCATCTCCCACCTGTCAAGGTTCTGGTTCCTTTTGCGGCCGCACAGGGCGGTGGTGATACAGGCTTTGTTCGGCGCGATCATTTATACCGTGCTCGGATTATCGACTTCGATTTACGTACAAAAAATCGTTGACAATGTACTCGTGGAAGGGAACCGCAACCTGCTGAACCTGTTGGGGATAATCATGATACTAATACTATTGCTGCAATTGTTCATCGGGCACCTGAAAAGTATTTTCGCGTTGAAGACCGGCCAGCAGATTGACGCCCGGCTGATCCTGGGGTATTACAAGCACCTGCTCCGCCTTCCGCAGCAGTTCTTCGACACCATGCGGGTGGGGGAAATTACTTCGAGGATCAACGACGCTGTGAAAATCCGTGTATTCATCAACGATGTGGCAATCGGGCTGGTGGTGAACGTCTTCATCGTGTTTTTCTCCTTCGCGCTCATGTTTACATATTACTGGAAACTGGCGCTGCTGGTGCTGGCGATATTGCCGGTGTATGGGCTGATTTACTGGATCAGCAACCAGGTCAACAAGAAAATGCAGCGCAAACTGATGGAGGATAATGCGGAGCTGGGAAGCCAGCTCGTGGAGTCGTTGAACTCCGTGGCCACCATCAAGCGCTTCGGGTTGGAGGAGTTTGCGAATATCAAGACGGAATCGCGGTTCGTAAGATTGTTGAAGACGATCTATTCCGCGTCGGTATCCAACCTCTATCTTGGCAATGCCAGTAGTTTCGCCACCAATGCGTTTGTGGTGATTTTATTATGGGCGGGATCTTATTTCGTGATGGACCGGCAGCTGAGCCCCGGTGAGCTGTTGTCTTTTTATGCATTGATCGGGTACTTCACGGGGCCGGCCATGAGCCTGATCGGGGCGAACCGGAGCATGCAGGATGCGCTGATCGCGGCAGACAGGTTATTCGAGATCATGGACCTGGAGCAGGAGGAAACAGCCAATAAAGTAGCGCTGACGCCGGAGATGGTGGGGGATATCCATTTCCAGCGCGTGAGCTTCCGGTATGGCACGCGGGTGGAGGTGTTCCGGCAGTTCGACCTGCATATCCCGAATGGGCGGATCACGGCGGTGGTGGGAGAAAGCGGCAGCGGGAAATCTACGCTGATGGCTTTGCTGCAGAATATTTACCCGCTGATGGATGGCAGTATCCTGATCGGCCAGCTGGACATCCGGTATATCGATAACGACAGCCTGCGCCGCCAGGTGTCTGCCGTGCCGCAGCAGATTGATCTGTTTGCGGGGTCGGTGCTGGAAAATATCGCTGTAGGGGAATTTGAACCCGATGTGCAGCGCGTGCTGCAGGTTTGCAAGCTGCTGGGCATTCTCCAGTTCATCGAAAAGCTCCCCGAGGGCTTCAATACACCGTTGGGAGAACACGGCGTGAACCTCAGCGGCGGCCAGCGGCAGCGTATCGCCATCGCCAGGGCGCTGTACCGCGATCCGCAGGTGATTATTCTCGATGAAGCTACATCTTCCCTCGATTCCGTTTCTGACCAATACGTGCAGGATGCCATGCAGCAACTGCGCGACCAGGGCAAAACCATCATTGTGATCGCGCACCGGCTGAGCACGGTTGTGAGTGCGGATAAAATCGTTGTGCTGCAGGAAGGAAAACTGGTGGAAGAAGGAACACATTCCGAGCTGCTGTCCAACAACGCCGTGTATGCAAGGTTATGGCAGCACCACCAGGCTGTTTTGGCCTGATCTGTCCTTCATATTCACCAAAAAACAAAGGCCTGCGTAATGCAGGCCTTCATGTTAGTCCAAAAATCAGGATTATTTAGCCATAAGCCTGACAAGTGTCTTCCCATCTTCCGCGCCCAGGGTAAGCACCCCGTCTACCACGGACCATGTTTTTATCTTATCGGTTACACCGAAGAATTTGGATTCGTATTCCATTTTGTCCATGCACATCATTTTTGTGGCGGCAAGTGGCGTGAAAGAAAGCTTGTTCGGGGCTTCCAGCTTGAAGCCGCCCGTGATCCGGTTGCAGCCGGCCGACCCGAATACGCGGCTGTCGTTCTTCTCGAAGGTCAGTTCAGCCGGCGTTCTTAAACCGGCAGTGTCTACCGGCAGGCCGTCGATTTCAACGAAGCGCCAGGTTTTATAGAGATCGGCTTCGTTGTTGGCGCCGCCACCGGTTGTTTTGTTGGCGTTGGAGCATGCCGCCATGAGCGCCGTCGCTGCAATGGCAATGGAAATGCTGAATAATTTGTGCATGTCTTGATGGTTTGTACATTGACTATAACAGTTTCGCGCGGAAAAGGTTACATCCATCGTAAGAAATTAAATATCAAAGCGTTCCACAGGCTGTCTGCAGAACGCTTTGAAAATGCCGTTTATGATGATTCAATACCTGCTGTAAAAGGATTGCAGATCGCGGGCCATCCGGTCGTAAATAGGCCGGGTGAGCTCCAGGAAAAGGTCCTGCGGGGGAGGAGGAACGAGGTCGCGGCCCTGGATAAGGCGCTTGTCTTCGTCGGACAGCGCGCGCTCATCGCCCCGGAATGTACCGAACTGGTTTTGCCAGGTGAACGAGCCGGGAACACGGTTTTGCCGGAGGATGCGCTCGTTGGAGACGTCGATGATGCGGTAGTCGAGGGCGCCGGTGGATTGTACGGTTTTCCGGGTTAGGAAAATGGTGGCTTTCACCGT
>NZ_CALNBI010000288.1 GCF_937874145.1 uncultured Chitinophaga sp.
GCAGGAAGTCATTTTCACCTCCGGCGCCACCGAATCCCTCAACCTCGCGCTGAAAGGGGCGTACGAAGCCTACGCCGTGAAAGGGAAACACCTCATCACCGTGCAAACCGAGCACAAAGCCGTGCTCGACACCTGCCATCACCTGGAGAAACTCGGGGCCAGCGTTACGTACCTGCCGGTCGACGGCCATGGCCTCGTGAACCCCGATGATTTGCGTTCCGCCATTCGTCCGGATACCATCCTGGCCGCGGTGATGTACGCCAATAACGAAACCGGTGTGATCCAGCCGATGGCGGAGATTTCCAAAATAGCGGCGGAACATGGCACCCTCCTGCTGACCGACGCTACGCAGGCGGCGGGTAAAATCCCGCTGGACGCGGGGAAGGATGGCATCGGGATGCTGGCGCTGTCGGCACATAAGCTGTACGGTCCCAAAGGCGCCGGCGCGCTGTTCGTGCGCCGCAGATCGCCCAGGGTGCGGCTGGCGGCACAGCTCGACGGTGGCGGCCACGAGCGCGGGATGCGCTCCGGCACCCTGAATGTGCCCGGTATCGTGGGCCTGGGCAGGGCTTGCGCCATTGCGTCCGACGAAATGGCAGGGGAAGCCGTCCGGCTGGCGGCCCTCCGTGACCGCCTGGAAAACGGCATTATTGCGAAAACCGGTGCTTTGGTAAACGGTGCCGGCGCCCCCAGGCTGCCGCACGTCAGCAACCTGCGGTTCCCGGATGTGAAGGGGGCGGACCTCCTGCGCGGCGTAACCCGGGAAATAGCCGTATCTTCGGGTTCGGCGTGCACCTCCGCCAACCCGGAACCGAGCCATGTGCTCCTGGCCATGGGCATCCCCGAAGATCTGGCACATTCTTCGCTCAGATTCGGATTGGGACGGTTTACCACCGAACCGGAAGTGGACCGTGCCATTGAGACAGTCATCAATACCGTGCGATCATTGCACGCAATATATAACCTGTAAAAACGGAAAAAATGATCTATATAAGTGATAAAGCCAAGCAAAAAGTAGATGCGCTCCGGGCCGAAGGGACCCTGGGGCAGGACTACTTCCTGCGCGTGTCCGTAGTGGGCGGAGGATGCTCCGGCCTCAGCTATAAACTGGATTTCGACAACGAAACCAAACCCAAGGACCAGGTGTTCGAAGACAAAGGCATCAAAGTGGTGACGGACCTGAAAAGCTTCCTTTACCTCTGCAATACCGTCCTCGAATTCTCCGAAGGGCTCAACGGCAAAGGGTTTTACTTCAACAACCCCAACGCCGCCCGCACCTGCGCCTGCGGCGACAGCTTCGCCGTATAAGCCTGGGACAACGTCCTTCGAACGATAATAGCCGCCCGGTCCACCATAACCGGACGGCTTTTTTATTGAATCGTTTACGGATGATTAAAAATTCAAATATTGTGGAAACGTAATTGAATTATATTTGCTTCCGTCATGTATGCCATTTTCAAGAAAGACATTCACCAATTTTTCAGCAGTATCACGGGCTATGTAGCCATTATCGGGTTCCTGCTCGCCAACGGGTTGTTCCTGTTCATTTTCCGGGATACGAGCCTGCTGGAAGCGGGATACGCGGACCTGGACGGGCTCTTCGAGCTGGCGCCCATGATCTTCCTTTTGCTGATTCCCGCCATTACCATGCGCAGCCTGTCAGACGAGTACCGCAGCGGCACCATGGAGTTGCTGAGCACCAAGCCGGTGACGCCCTGGCAGATCGTGTGGGGGAAGTACTGGGCCTGCCTGCTGATCGTGGCCATCGCGCTGATCCCAACTGTTGTGTACTATGTTGCCATTGCGCAGCTCGCGGCGGCGGGGAACGGTCCGGATACGGGGAGCATCCTGGGTTCGTACCTGGGGTTGTTTTTGCTGGGGGGCGTGTTTACGGCCATCGGGCTGTGGGCATCGTCGCTGACGGGGAATGCGGTGGTTGCCTTTCTGGTAGCCATCTTCACCTGTTTCATCCTGTACAACGGGTTCGATGCGCTGAGCAAACTGCCGGTGTTTGAAGGCGGGGCGGATTATTATCTCGCCATGGCCGGCATCCGGTATCATTATACTTCCATCAGCCGCGGGGTGGCAGACACGAGGGACATCGTGTATTTCGCCAGCCTGGCCGGGCTCATGTTATATCTTACCAAAATATCGCTGGAAAGGAAAATCTGGCAGGGCTGACCGTATGGAACTAACGAGAAAGGACAAACGTAAACAATACCTGAAACGGACACTGGGCCTCGTGGCCGTGATCGTGGCCATCAACGTGGCGGCGGGGTACTTCCATGCCCGGCTGGACCTTACGGCCGAGCAGCGTTACACCCTGGCCCCCTCTACCCGCGAGCTTCTCCGCAAGCTGGACGCGCCCGTTGAAATAGAAGTATACCTCAAAGGCAAATATCCCGCGGGGTTCCGGCAGTTGTCCAACGCCACGCGCGAGCTGCTGGAAGAATTCCAGCAATACGGCGGCAACAACATCCGCTTTACCTTCCTCAACCCCGGTTCCGACCTCCCCGACTCCATGCGCGCCGCTTTCCAGGATTCGCTCATGGCACGGGGCATCCTGCCCTTTAATTTGCAGGTGCAGGACGACGGCAAGGATTCCTATGCCGAGAAGCTCATCTTCCCCGGAGCGATCATTCAATACAAAGACCGCGAAACCGCCATCAATCTCCTGAAAAGCCAGGGCGGCATGGATCCCATGCAGGCGCTCAACAGCTCCGAAGCCCTCCTGGAATATAAATTCGCCAACGCCATCTACCAGCTGCAGCAGCCGCACCGGCCGCTCATCGGCTATATGCTGGGGCATGGCGAGCCGGAAGGGCCGGAAGTGTACGACGCGCTTAAAACGCTCCACGAGCTGTACCAGGTGGATACCGTCAACCTCGCTACTACACCGGCGATTTCCGGGGAGTTCGACGCTTTGCTGTTCGTAAGGCCTACGCTGGCCTTCACCGATGCCGACAAGCTGAAAATCGACCAGTACGTGATGCAGGGCGGCAACATCGCCTGGTTCATCGATAACCTGACCGCTTCTGCCGATAGCCTCCGCGGGCGCGACTTCGTGGCATTCGACCGCAACCTGCAGCTGGAAGACCTGCTGTTCAAATACGGCGCCCGCATCAATCCCGACCTGGTGCAGGACCTCCGGTCGGATATAATCCCGCTCGTAGTTGGCAACCTGGGCGACAAACCGCAGATCCAGCCGGTGCCGTTCCCTTATTTTCCTTTGCTGTCGTCCACCAACGGCCATCCCATCGTTAAAAACCTGGATTTGGTGATGAGCCGTTTCGCCGGGTCGGTAGACACGATGGCCGGCGGCGATGTGCATAAAACCATATTGCTCACCTCTTCGGACCACAGCCGAACGGTGCGGAGCCCGGCGCAGATTACCCTGGAAAGCGTGCAGCAGCAGCCCAATCCCAGGGAGTTCCGCCAGCGGAACCTGCCGGTGGCCGTGTTGCTGGAAGGGCATTTCCCTTCCCTGTTCCGCCACAGGATAGGTGCTGAGGCGCAGGCTCAATGGCAAAATGCCAGCGGTCAGGCCTACCGCGCACAGGCCGACACCGCGGGGAAAATGATCGTGGCGGGCGATGCCGACCTGGTATTGAATGCCGTGACGAGGAAAAGCGGGCCTTTGCAGATGGGTGTCAATGAGTTCAACCCCGATTACCAGTTCGCCAACCGGGATTTCTTCCTGAATGGCATGGATTACCTCGCCAGCAAGTCGCCGGTGATGGAAACGCGTAACAAAGAACTGACGCTCAGGCTGCTGGATGTGGAAAAAGTCCGGACGGAAAAAACCAAATGGCAGATACTCGCTTTTGCCTTGCCTATAGGGGCTGTATTGCTGTTTGCCATGGCGTTCCAGTATTTCCGGCAGCGCAAGTATGCTCAATAAAGCTCCCGGAATCCATTATCTTTGCCATTCATTAAATTTTCCGATCTACATGACACCGCAACTATGGACGTATACAGTTTTTGGAATTGTCATCGTTCTGGCCCTGATCTTCGACCTGGGATTATTAAGTAAAAAAGGTGAGGTAATGTCCATCAAGAAGGCGCTCATCCAGACCTGTTTCTGGGTAGTGCTGTCTATGGGCTTTTGTGCATTCGTATGGTACGAAGACGGCTCCAAGATGGCCATCGAGTACCTCAGCGCCTACCTGATGGAATGGTCGCTGTCTATCGACAACATTTTCGTATTCATCCTCATTTTCGGTTTTTTCAAGATCAAGGAAACGAATTATGCGCGTGTGTTGCTGATTGGTATCCTGATGGCGATCGTGTTCCGCGCGATCTTTATCACCGTGGGCGTGGCCCTCATCCAGCAGTTCGGGTGGATCCTTTACATCTTCGGCGCCTTCCTGGTGTATACGGGTGTAAAGATGTTCATGGTTGACCAGCATGAGGAATTCAAGCCGGAAGAGAATTTCGCTTACCGCTTCATGCAGAAGTACCTGCGGATTTCCAACCAGCCGAATGTAGATAAGTTCACCATCCACCAGAACGGCAAAGTGTATTTAACGACGTTATCGGTGGTGGTAGTGATGCTCGCCGTGACAGACATCGTGTTTGCGCTGGATTCCATCCCCGCCGTATTTGCTATTTCGAAAGAACCGCTCGTGGTATATACATCCAATATTTTCGCCGTACTGGGCCTTCGCTCCCTCTTCTTCCTGTTGAGAGGCGCGGTAGACAAGTTCGATTACCTGCAGCAGGGCATCGCCATCGTGCTGGTATTCATCGGTCTGAAAATGCTGGCCGAGATCTGGCACTTCAAGCTGCCGGTATGGGTTTCGCTCGTTGTGATCGTAACCTGCCTGGCAGGGTCCATTGTGTATTCCATCCTTTTCGACAAGAAATTACCGGTTAAACCGACCGAGACGACAGAGAGTTAGTTGATCCGAACCAAAAGCGCCCGTACATGAGAGTCTGCGGGCGCTTTTTGATTAAAACCATATAACATTGTATACAGCAGAGAGTATCAGTAAGATCCTGAAGGGAGAATTGTTGCAACAGACCGGGCATCCGGAGATCGAACATATTTTGCTGGACAGCCGGAAATTGTTAGTTGCCGAAACATCCTTGTTCATTCCCCTTGTGAGCGAGCGCCGCAATGCGCATCAGTACATCGACGATCTGTACAAAAAAGGCGTCAGCAACTTCGTGGTCAGCGAGCCTATCGCCGCCGGCCTCTACCCGAATGCCAACATCATTTTAGTCAAAAACACGCTCCAGGCGCTCCATGCCCTCGTGGCCTCGCACCGCCAGCAGTACAACATTCCCGTGATCGGGATCACCGGCAGCAACGGAAAAACCATCGTGAAAGAATGGCTCTACCAGCTGCTGGAGAAAGATTACAACATCGTACGCAGCCCCAAGAGCTACAACTCGCAGATCGGCGTTCCGCTGTCTGTCTGGCAGATGAAACCGGAAAACGAGCTCGCCATTTTCGAAGCCGGTATTTCGCAGCCCGGCGAAATGGTGAACCTGGAAAAGATCATCCGCCCCACCATCGGCATCTTCACCAATATCGGCGAAGCCCATAACGAAGGCTTCCTCAATATCCGGCAGAAAGTGAATGAGAAGCTCGTGCTGTTTACCCGCAGCGACGTGCTGATCTATTGCAAAGACTACCTCGCGCTCAACGAGTGCGTCAACCATTTCCACAACCTGGTGGGCAAACGCGAAATCGACAACGCCCTGCAGCTCCTCACCTGGAGCCGCAAGACCGACGCCGATCTCCGTATTATTTCCGTCGACAAGAACGACAACCACACCCGCATCGACGCGCTGTACAAACAGGAGCCCGTTTTCATCCGGATTCCTTTTGTGGACGAAGGCTCCATCGAGAACGCGATCCATTGCTGGGCGCTCATGCTGTATCTCGGCAAGCCCGCGGAAACCATCCAGGAGCGGATGGACCATCTCGGCAACATCGCCATGCGGCTGGAAATGAAGCAGGGTATCAACAATTGCAGCATCATCAACGACAGCTACAATTCCGACCTCGGCTCGCTCGCCATTGCGCTGGAATTTCTCCAGCAGCAACGCCAGCATCCCACCAAAACGGTTATCCTCAGCGATATTCTCCAGTCGGGGAAAAGTGAAGGGTCGCTGTATGAAGAAGTGGCGGGCATGCTGGAAAGCAAAGGCATCAGCAAGCTGATCGGTATCGGTAAAAATATTTCAAGGGAGAAAAAAAGCTTCGGGGCGGTGAAGAGCGAGTTCTACGCCAGCACCGAGGAATTCCTCCAGCAGGTAAACCCTGCTGATTTCCAGAACGAGTCCATCCTCGTGAAAGGGGCGCGCGTGTTCCAGTTCGAGCGGATCGGTAAACTGTTGGAGAAGAAAGCCCACCAGACGATTCTCGAAATAAACCTGACGGCCCTGGCGCAGAATGTGAAAGCTTACCAGTCGCTGCTGAAGCCCGCTACCAAGGTGATGGCCATGGTGAAAGCGTTTGCTTACGGCAGCGGCAGTTTCGAGATCGCGAATCTTTTACAGTTCCACGGGATCGATTACCTGGCGGTGGCTTATGCCGACGAAGGGGTGGATCTCCGGCGTGCGGGCATTACGTTGCCGATCATGGTCATGAATCCCGAGCCCAGCAGTTTCGACGCGATCCTGCAATGGAACCTGGAGCCGGAGTTGTATTCCATGCAATTGCTGGAGCTGTTCGAAGAATCGGTGCGGTATGCGAACAAGACCAATTACCCGGTGCACATCAAGCTGGACACGGGCATGCACCGGCTGGGCTTCGAGCAGCAGGACCTCCCCGCGTTGGCGTTAAGGCTCAATGCGGAGGGGCTCTTTAAAGTACAATCTATTTTCAGCCACCTGGCGGCGAGCGAGGATCCTGCGAAGGATGATTTCACCAACATGCAGTTCGGCCGTTTCCAGAAGATGAGCGCAGCCTTGCAGCAGCAGCTGGGGTATCCTGTCATCAAACACATCGCCAACAGCGCCGCTATTCACCGCCTGCCGCAGATGCAGCTGGACATGG
>NZ_CALNBI010000289.1 GCF_937874145.1 uncultured Chitinophaga sp.
CATGGACTTCGCGCTGGGGCATATCCAGCAGGATTTCATGAACATGTGGGCGCTGGGCAGCTTCCAGGGCGAATTCAATGCTACCGATGTAGTGAAGGATACCTGGACGCCGGAGAACCCCAACGCCAAATACCCCCGCTATACCTGGGCCGACCAGCTGAACACCAAAAACTACGACCGTCCCAGCAGCATGTTCTGGGCCAATTCCAGCTACCTCTGCTTCCGCGACGTTTCGCTGAGCTACAAGGTGCCCTCCCACATCCTGAAACCGGCGCGCATCAACGGGCTCACGCTCACCGTTACCGGCCAGAACCTGGGATACATCACCAACAGCCAGATCAACCTGCCCGAACGCACCGGCAGCCAGAACAGTGCTTACATCATCCCGACGCAGCTGATCTTCGGGGCCAATCTTCAATTCTGATAACCGATCTCAATCAATTCCGACATGAACAAACTACAATACATATTCCGGGTGCTGGCCATCGCCGTCGTCCTCACCTCCTGTCATAAAACGCTGGAACTTACGCCGGAAGACTATTTCGGCGACGGCAACTTCTGGAAGAACGAAGTACAGGTCACCAATTTCATGGTGGGCCTCCACAAACAGTTCCGCGATAACCAGTTCCAGTTTTTCCGGCTGGGTGAAATGCGCGGCGGCGGGATGAGCAATGTAGACGTACAGAATACATCGCTCAACGAGCTCCAGATCATCGAACAGCGCATCGAGGAAAACTCCGCGGGCGTAGGCGGCTGGGCAGGCTTTTACGGCCCGATCCTCCAGCTGAACCTCTTCATCCAGAAAGTAAATGAAGTGGCATTCCTCCCCGCGGAGAAAAAGAATTACCTCCTCGGCCAGGCGTATGCCATGCGTGCCTATTATTACTTCCACCTCCTGCGGACGTACGGCGGCGTGCCTATCCGTACCGAACCGGAAGTGCTGAACGGGACCATCGATGTGGTGAGCCTGCGCAAGGCGCGGTCTTCCGAAGCGGATGTGCTGGCCCTCGTGAAAAGCGACGTGAACGAATCGCTGCGGCTTTTCGGCACGGCGGCATCGGCCGACAAAACCCAGTTCACGCCCAATGCGGCGCGCATGCTCAAGGGCGAGGTTTTCCTGTGGTCTGCCAAAGTGTACAATAATACCGCCGATCTCGGTGAGGCGAAAGATGCGCTGGACGCCATCAGCGGAACCCAGCTGCTTCCCTCGTTCGCCAACGTGTTCGCCTACAACAACAAAGGCAACAACGAAATCATCTTCACCATCCGTTACCGTGTGGCGGAAGCGGAGATGAGCGTGGCCACTTTCACTTATTCCACCTTCAACTTCAACGGCCTGCATTACAAGGATTCGTTGGTAAGCGAAGGCGTGGGCAATTTCCTGACCGATCCGCTGAAGATCGCCGAAACGAACTCGCAACAGATCATCCAGCGGTACCGGTATACGTTTGAACTGTT
>NZ_CALNBI010000290.1 GCF_937874145.1 uncultured Chitinophaga sp.
GCTGGAAGTGCTTGTACACCCCGTCGATGGCGCGCTTGTTCTGACGCGCGTCCGCGGCGTTTTTCACTGCCGTGACTTTGTAACTTTTCATCGCCTTCGCATCGTCGAGGAAAATGATCACGCTGTTGAGCCCGCGGGCTTTATCGGCGGCCCGGAGGTCTTCCAGGTCCTTAAGAATAGACGGGAGTTTGGCGCCGTACTTTCCTTCCAGCGCTTTCCGGTTGGATACGATGATTTTATCCTTTTTCATGGGAGGATGGGGTTTGGGGTTCAATACCACTAAATTACACTAATTCCAGTTATTGCGATTATCAACCGGAATGTGTAATTTTATATTATAAAAATAATTTATAATATGGCTAAACCGTATTATGTCCTATGTTGCCTTGCCCTTTTGGGGGGCCATTCCACGTTTGCGCAGGTGATTGCAAAGGTTACCGTGAAAGCGGGGCCGGTGGACAGGCACCACTCCATCGTTCGCACACCTTTTAATGCAGAACAGGGTTACGCGTATAAATTGACAGGCCAGGAAAATGGCCGGAAGGTGAAGTACGCCACGCAGGTGGAAGATGGCATGTTGATCTGGCGGCTGGAAGATTTGCCCGCAGGAACAGAGCGGCAATTCGACCTCGTGCGGGAAAAGTCACCTGCGGGCCGGCAGCACGCGGCTGCCCCGGAAGGAGTAAGTTATGAGGAGAAAGACGGCGGATACACCATCATCCATGGCAAGGCCAACGCCCTGCATTACCGCGCCGAAACCATGGACCCACCGGCAGGAGTGGATACCGCGTACCGCCGCGGTGGCTTCATTCACCCCGTGTGGACGCCCTCGGGCAAAGTGCTCACCCAGATCCATCCCAAAGACCACTACCACCACCTCGGCATTTGGAGCCCCTGGACCGACACGGAGTTCGAAGGCAAAACGGTCGATTTCTGGAACCTGGCCAAACGCTCCGGCACCGTGCTCCCTGTAGCATCCGCCCGCAACCGCCGCACCAGCGGACAGGTTTTCGGCGGATTCCGGCAGGTGCAGGACTATGTGGTCCTCGGAAACCCCGATCGCACCGCCATGACCGAAGAACTGGAAGTGATCGTATACGGCAGGCCTGATGAAAACATCACCTGGGATTACAATTCTACCCTCCAATGCGCATCCGCAGCACCCATCACCCTCAACGAATACCGCTATGGCGGCGGGTTTGCGATCCGCGGCGCCGTAGAATGGAATAACGCCAACAGCAAAGTCATCACCTCCGAAGGGAAGACCCGCAAAGATGCCGATGGCTCCCTGGCGCGGTGGTTCATCATCCAGGGCGAATTGAAAGACGGCAAAGGCGGGCTCCTCGTGCTTTCCGATCCCAACAACTTCAATGCCCCGCAACCGCTCCGCGTTTGTCCGGGTACGAGTGGCCAGGGAAATGCCGCAGCCGGTGCGCGTGTGGCCTGAAAAGGACCAGCACGGGCAGGTGTTCGCGAACTTCAGTCCCACGAAAAACAAACCCTGGCCACTCGTACCCGGACAAACGTACGCGCAGCGCTACCGCATTGTGGCATTCGACGGGGAAATGACGCCCGGGAAGGCGGAGAACCTCTGGAAAGACTATGCCACCCCGGCGGAAGTCAGTATTGAACCGGTACGCAGGAAATAAAGCAATTACTGGATGTAAACAGTTTTGATATTGAGGAACTCATGTACACCCTCGATGGATAGCTCGCGCCCGTAACCCGACTGCTTGATGCCGCCGAAAGGCAGGCGCGCGTCGGACCGGACCATGGCGTTGACGAACACGTTGCCGCTTTCGATCAAAGGCGCCAGCCGCGCGGCTTTTTCGAGGTCTTTGGTCCAGATGGAGGAGCCGAGCCCGAAGGGCGTATTGTTCGCCAGCCGGATGGCGTCCTGCTCGTCGTTGGCGGTGATGACCACGGCCAGCGGGCCGAAAGTTTCCTCATCGAAGGCGGTCATACCGGGTTTTACGCCAGACAGCAAGGTAGCGGTGAAGTTCGCTTTGTCCTGTTCCCCGCCTGCCAGCAACTCGGCGCCCTGCCAGAGGGTGCTTTGCAATTGTCCGTTCAGTTCATTGGCGAGATCGGGGCGGGCCATGGGGCCGAGGTCGGTATCAGGGAGGAAGGGATCGCCCTGTTTCATGGAGGAAATAATGCTCTGCACCTGCTGCGTGAAATCTTCCGCAATGCTTTTCTCCACGATCCAGCGTTTGGCCGCGATGCAGGATTGCCCTGCGTTCTGCATCCGGGCTTTGACGGCCGTGGCGGCCGCCGTTTTGATATCCGCGTCTTTAAGGACGATGAAGGGATCGCTGCCGCCCAGTTCCAACACGGTTTTCTTCAGGTGTTTCCCGGACAGTGCCGCTACGCTCATCCCGGCGGGAGTGCTGCCGGTCAGCGTAACGCCCTGCACGCGGGCGTCGGCGATAATGGGCTCGATGTCTTTCGACGATACCAGCAAAGCCTGGAAAGACCCTTCCGGGAAGCCCGCTTCCAGGAATATTTTTTCGATGGCCAGTCCGCAGCCGCTGGTGTTGCTGGCGTGTTTGAGGACGGCGGCATTGCCGGCCAGGAGGTTGGGGATCGCGAAGCGGAACACCTGCCAGAACGGGAAGTTCCAGGGCATGATGGCGAGTATGATGCCTTTCGGTTCGAATGCGGCGTAGCTTTTGCGCGCATCGGATTCGATGATCCGCGGCTGGAGGAGGCTTTCGATGTTGTTGGCGTAATATTCGGCGGTGGAAGCGCACTTCAGTACCTCCGCCTTCGCTTCTTTCAGCGTTTTGCCCATCTCGCGGGTGATCAGTTCAGCGTGCCGGTCCACCTGAGACTTCAGCAGTTCCGCCACCTGCTTCATCCATTCCGACCGCTGGCCGACGCCAGCCTGCCGGAGGGCGTGGAATGCGCGGTGGCCCGCCTTCAGCTTGTCCTGCAGCTGTTCGGGCGTGTGCGCCGGATAGCTGGCGATGGTTTCTCCGTTGTAGGGGTATATGCTCTCGAAACTCATACTTTAAAGGTAAGGATTTTACCGTCGCGGCCACTTTCGGCGAATGCCGTACCTTTGCAGCCTGAACGTACGGAACATGTCTCTGAGCAAATGGAATATTGCGGTCATGGCTATCTGCACCGGCCTGATCGTTGCGAACATTTATTATGCACAACCCCTGCTGGTACTTATCGCCCGGGAATTTAACGTAACCGAATCCAACGCGGGGCAGGTGACTTTCTTCACACAGATCGGATATGCGCTGGGATTGCTTTTCTGCGTACCCCTGGGCGACAAGCTTGAGCGGCGCAGCCAGATCCTCGTCATGACGGGCTGCGCGGTAGCGGCCCTTGCGGCGGCGGCGCTTTCTTTCAACATTACGATGCTGAAGATTACGGGTTTCATTATCGGTTTCACGTCGATCGTGCCGCAGCTGATCCTGCCCATGGCGGCGTCGCTGGCGGAGCCTTCGAAGCGGGGCAAGGTGATCGGGGTGATCATGAGCGGGCTGCTCATCGGCATCCTGTTGTCGCGCACGATCAGCGGTTTTGTGGGCCAGCACCTGGGCTGGAGGGCGATGTTCTGGATCGCGGCGGCCATGTCTTTCGCCATGATGGCGGTGATGATGCTTTCGTTTCCGGTAAGCCGACCGGCGTTTTCCGGGACTTACGGTGCGCTGATGAAGTCGGTATTGCAGCTGTTGAAAGAACAGCCTTTGCTGCGGGAGGCATCGGTTATCAACGCCTGCTGTTTCGCGGTTTTCGGCCTGTTCTGGACGACTTCCGTATTCTTATTGAGTAACCCGCCATACAATTACGGAAGCGATGTGATAGGCCTCCTCGGGCTGGCGGCCGCCACCGGTGCGCTCGGCGCCCCGCTCATCGGGCGGATCGCGGACAAGAAGAATCCGCGCATCGCCATCGGCTACGGCATTTCGCTCGTTTTCGCCTCTTACCTGATATGCTGGGTTTTCAGCTATTCCATAATAGGTATTGTTGCGGGGATCGTACTGCTCGACCTGGGGCTCCAGGGCGTGCACGTCTCCAATCAAACCCGTATCTACGCCCTGCTGCCGGAAGCCCGTAACCGGATGAACACCGTATTCATGACGGCCTCCTTCCTCGGCACCTCCCTCGGTTCCGGCATCGGCCTCTGGGTGTGGGGCATCGGCAAATGGACCGGCGTCTGCATCGCGGGGCTCGCCATCACCGGGATCGGTATCGCGGTGTATGCGCTGACCTACAAAAGGGAAGGATAACCCTCGCTAAAACAAGGAAGATTGCCGCTCTATCGGTCCTCTAACCGTCGTGTAGCCCGATTGTGGGCATAAAAAATCCCGTTCCAGGCCGGAACGGGATTTTCTTTTATGAAGTGCCCTCGATTATTCGGGAACTCGTGTGATCTTCAGGATGTTGGTGGGCAGGTGCTCTTTTACGGGCGTGCTGCCGGTGTTCACCACCACGTCGTTCGCTTTTACGAAACCACGCTCTTTCAGGATGTTGATCTGGTCGGAGATGATATCGTCCAGGCTTTCCTCTTCGCCGTAGTAGAACGCGCGAACGCCCCAGCTGAGGCTCAGCTGGTTTACCAGCGAACGCTCCTTGGTGAAGATGAACAGCGGGGATTTCGGACGGTAGCTGGAGAGCATGAAACCGGTGTAGCCGGACTGCGTCATACCGATCAGCGCGTCTGCCTCCAGGTCTTCCGCGATTTTGCAGGCGTTGTAGCACAGCGCGTCGCTGAGGAAGGTGGGGGAGTGGCGGTGGGGGATCAGGTTGCGGTTGTAAATGATGCTTTCCTTCTCTACTTCACCGATGATCTTGCGCATGGTCTGGATAACCAGCGTGGGATAGTTGCCGGTAGCGGTTTCGCCGGACAGCATCACGGCGTCTGCGCCTTCCAGCACGGCATTGGCCACGTCGGTGATCTCGGAGCGGTTCGGGCGGGTGCGGTCGATCATGGATTCCATCATCTGCGTAGCCACGATCACCGGTTTCGCGCGGTGGATGCACTTGCGGATAATGTCTTTCTGGATCATGGGCACCATCTCAACGGGCAGTTCCACGCCGAGGTCGCCACGGGCGATCATCACGCCGTCGCTTTCCCAGATGATTTCCTTCAGGTTCTGGATCGCTTCCGGTTTC
>NZ_CALNBI010000291.1 GCF_937874145.1 uncultured Chitinophaga sp.
GGGCGGCATCAACAAAACCACCCAGCGCAACGATGCGTTCAACAACTCCAAGACCCGCAGCGGCAACCCCGCCACGGTGTACAAGGTGAACGGTTCCGTCATGTATTATGAAACTACCAACTGGCTGAGTGAGAACACCCTGACCTTCGACAAGAAGTTCAACAGGAACCACCGGCTCAATGCCGTGGCAGGCTTCACGGCGCAGGGCAACAAATACGGCGTGCACGGCCTTTCCGCCAACCAGCTCCCCAACGAGGCGCTGGGGCTCAACGGCCTGAGCCAGGGCGTGCCGCAGCCTGTGACCAGCTCCGAATCCGAATGGGCGCTGGCGTCTATGCTGGCGCGGGCGAACTACGTGTACCGGGATAAATATTTCCTCACCGCATCATTCCGCAGCGATGGCTCTTCCAAGTTCCGGGCCGACAACCAGTGGAGTTACTTCCCTTCGGGCGCCGTGGCCTGGGAGATTTCCAAAGAGAAATTCATGAAGCAGGTGCGCTTCATTTCCAGCGCCAAAGTGCGCGCCAGCTGGGGGATTACGGGCAACAACCGCGTGAGCGACTACGCCACCTTCGCGCTGCTTGACTTCGCCACGCGCAATTCCTACTATTCGTTCGGCAACGAACTGCAGCAAAGCGCTATTCCCATCACCATGGCGAGCACCGACCTGAAGTGGGAGAACACGGCGCAGACGGACGTAGGGCTGGATGTCTCGTTCTTCAAATCGCGGTTGTCGCTGGCGGTGGATTACTACAGGAAAGTAACGTCCGACCTGCTGCTGAACGCGCGGCTCCCGCCCACCGTGGGGGATGTGTCCGCCTTTAAGAACGTCGGCAAAACGAGCAACGAGGGACTGGAGATTTCGCTGCACACGCGGAACGTGGATACGAAGGATTTTGCCTGGAGCAGCAGCTTCAATATTTCGTTCAACCGCAGCAAGGTGCTGGCCCTCACCCAGAACCAGGAATCGCTCACGTCTACCATGGGCTGGGATTCCTGGTACAGCAGCGTGGCGCTGTACATCGCCAGGATCGGGCAGCCCGTGGGCCAGTTTTACGGGTATATCTGGGACGGGGTGTATGGGTATGATGACTTCGATCCTTTACCCAACGGCGGTTTCCTGCTGAAGGAAGGCGTTCCTACCAACGGCAACACCCGCGCGGCGATTAAGCCCGGAGATATCAAATACCGCGACCTGAATGGAGACGGCGTGGTGAACGTGTCGGACCAGACGGTGATCGGCAGGGGCTTCCCCGTGCATGTGGGCGGCTTTACCAACGACTTCCGGTACCGCGGGTTCGATCTCAACGTTTTCTTCCAGTGGTCGTACGGCAACCAAGTGATGAACGCCAACCGCATCAACTTCGAAAACGGCAACAAAACTTACCTCAACCAGTACAAGACCTTCGAAAACCGCTGGACGCCGGAGAACACCACCAGCAACATTCCCCGCGCAGGCGGCCAGTACGGCTACGTATATTCTTCCCGCACACTGGAAGACGGATCTTTCCTCCGGCTCAAAACCGTGTCGCTCGGGTATAATATCCCCGCCGCGGTGCTGAAAAGGGCGAAGATCAAGAGCCTGCGGGTGTTTGCGGCCGCGCAGAACCTCGTTACCTGGACGAAATACACCGGTTCCGATCCGGAAGTGGCGATCGGGTATTCCGCCCTCACGCCCGGGTTCGATTATTCGTCGTATCCCCGTGCAAGAACGACTACGCTGGGTCTGAACCTGGGTTTGTAATGCTGAACATTTAAAACGAAAGATTATGAAGAAGCTCATTTCCATTTCCTGCATGGCGGTACTGATGATCGCATCGTCGTGCAGCAAATTCCTGGATAAAAAGCCCCTCTCCACCATATCCCCCAACAACTACTACAAGAACGAAGCGGAAGCGAATTCCGCGTTGGCGGGCGTTTATGCGATCTGCGGGATGGAGTTCATGTGGGGCGGGAGGATTCCTATCCGCCACAACGCGAGTACCGACGAAAGTTTCTACTCCGTCACCAACCAGCTGGTCGGCGTCTGGTGGTTCAATTACGATGGTTCCGACCCGGTGGTGACCGAAATGTGGACCTGGCTGTACAGCGGCATCGAACGCGCGAACATGTTCCTGGCCAATATCGGCGCAACGGACATGGATGCGGTGAAAAAGTCCGCCCTCATCGGGGAGGCGAAGTTC
>NZ_CALNBI010000292.1 GCF_937874145.1 uncultured Chitinophaga sp.
TGGAGCATTCGAAGATCGGGCATTACTTCACCCATATCGTAACGTCGGAGAGCGCGGGCATCCTGAAGCCGCATAAAGCGATCTTCGATTATGCCATGCAGTTGTCCAACACAACGGCGGCGGACAGCATCATGATCGGCGATACGTTGGAAGTGGATATCCTCGGGGCGCAGCAGGCGGGTATGGACCAGGTGTATTTCGCGCCGGGCGTGGTACAGGCGGGCGTTACCCCGACTTACACGATCAAAACGCTGTCCGAGCTGAAGAACATCCTGTAGGGGCATAAAAAATCCCGGTAACAATCGCTACCGGGACTTCCCAATATAATGGCTGCAAAATTTACTAGCTTTTATCCGCTGTTTTCTTCTTAGCTGCCGCTGCTTTGGCGGCTTCTGCCCTGGACGGCATCGGCATGCAGCAGGATTTGCCTTTGGCGGCGGTTTCCTGTTTACAGCAGGATGCATCTTTACCCTTATTGCAGGCTTCTTCCTTTTGGGCGGGAGCCTTCTTTTTTGCCACAGGCTTTTCCTGGGCGAGGGCAGGGCCGGCGATAAGCGCTGCGGCGGAGAGCATCAGAAAGAATGGCTTCATGCGGTGCTTTTGTGTAATTGAAGATACGCTTTCCGTTTGGAAAAGAAACGTTAAAAAAATTATCAAGCCAATTCTGCGATAACGGTCTGGCCGCCACGAACGATTTGCTCGAGGTTCACGTTCACTTTGGTGCCTACGGGCAGGTAGATGTCCACGCGGGAGCCGAATTTGATGAAACCCATCTCTGTATTCTGCTTCACTTCCATGCCGGGCTTCAGGTAGTTCACGATGCGGCGGGCGAGGGCTCCGGCGATCTGGCGTACCAGGATGTCGGTTTTGCCGTTGCCGATAACAACCGTATGGCGTTCGTTCTCGGTGGAAGCTTTCGGGTGCCAGGCCACGAGGTACTTGCCGGCGTGGTATTGGCTCAGCTTCACGCTGCCGCTGATGGGGTTGCGGTTCACGTGTACGTTGGCGGGGCTCATGAAGATGGACACCTGCAGGCGCTTATCCTTGAAGTATTCCCCTTCCACGGTTTCTTCGATCACCACGATCTTCCCGTCTGCCGGGGCAATCACCTGTTTTTCGTCGAATTGCATTTCGCGGGAAGGGATGCGGAAAAACGATACGATGAACAGGAAAAATACGAGGGAGATTCCCAGTATCGTCCAGCACATTACCGGCGAATCGTAAAGGAAATAAAACACTGCGATGTTAAGCAGCGCCAGTACGGCGAATGTTAGGGCGATGGTAGCGGTGCCCTCACGATGGATCGTCATGATTCTGTAGATTTTTATCTGGCCCTTTAATCAGGCGGTACGAAGGTATGAAGAAAAATATTTATCGGACAAACAGGCTGACATAGATCCAGGCGAAGGGCGCAGCCACCAGCAGGGAATCGAAGCGGTCGAGGAATCCGCCGTGCCCCGGCATGATGTTCCCCGAATCCTTCACCCCGGCCAGCCTTTTCAGCCGCGACTCCAGCAGGTCGCCCGCCGTGCCGAATACCGCCGCGATGGCCGACAGCGCGATCCAGTGCTGCAGCGGCAACCACTGATGCCCCCAGAAATGCCCGAAAACGCCCGCGGCGGCCACGGCCAGGATCATCCCGCCCACGGTGCCTTCGATCGTCTTTTTGGGAGAAATGGTGGGAGCGAAGGGCGTCCGGCCGATGAGGGAGCCCACGATATAAGCCATGGTGTCGTTGATCCAGATAAAACAGATGAGCAGCAGCGGGATGAGATACCCCGGCGCATGGTGCCCCGGCACCTCCGTGAAGCTCAGATCCACCAGGAGGCCGAAGGGAACCGTCACGTACATGAGCCCCAGCAGCGAATACCCGATGGTTTTCAGCGAGAAGGTCTTGCCCATGAGGATTTCCCCCAACGGCAGTATCAGGATGAAAACGAACGACATCGCCCAGCCGATCTCCCCGAGCGACAGCCCGTTGCGCTCGAAATTCGAACCGGTGAACGCCAGCATCATGGCGCAGCCGGCGATCAGGGCGCCGTAGCGGTGCCAGGAAGAGATTTCCGTGTAGTCGGCGTCGATATGGCGGACCAGCTTGGCGTACTCCTGCAACGCGAAGAAATTGACCAGGAAAAACAGGAGGAAGAAGGATAGGGGCGACCATAAAATGCCTCCCAGCATAATGGCCACGAAAAACAGGGCGGTGATGGTCCGCGTGATGAAAGTCTTCATGTGTTGTATTAAAGTGAAACCGGGTTTATGGCCCCCGGCTTATTCCGTTGTTCCGGGTTCGGGACGGCTTTCGGCGATCAGCTGTTTGGCCTGCGCCTCGTTGGAGATATGCACGTACACTTCGTCCATTCCGGGCAGCATGGTCACGAAGGAGGAATCCTGCCGCGGAACGATGACCGCTTCAATACCGTTTTCCACGAGCATGCCGCGGATGATTTCGGATTCGTAGGCGATGTTGCTCGCATACACTTTTACCCAATCTTTTTCCATAGTATCAGTTTTTTGCCTCGACCTCCGCCGTCTTCCAGTTATAGCCGTTCTGCCTGGCGCGTTGCGCGAGCCTCCAGATGAGGAGCCCGGTGATCACGGCGCTCAAAACGGCGAGGTAGAACGGCACCGCTTCTTCGGCGGCGGGATCTTTGCTGATGAGTTTGTTCTGGTAAAGATAAAACAATACCACCTGCATGCCGTTGTTCAGGAAATGCGCCGCGATGGACAGCCAGAGGTTTCCCGTAACGAGGAACACCGCGCCGATCACGAAGCCCAGCACAACACGGGGCAGGAAGGTAACGAATTGAAGGTGGATAGCGGAGAAGATGAGGGCGGTGACGATCACGGCCACCCAGCCGTTGCGCACCAGTTTCCGGATCACCCGCTGCAGGCATCCCCGGAAAAATACCTCCTCGGCGATGGCCGGCATGAGCGCCATCAGGAAGAGGTTGCGGATCATCGTCCAGCTGTTGGGCATCTGCAGGAGGGCTTTGGCCTGCTTTTCCGCCATTTTTTCCATGTCGTGGAAAGATTGCGGCAGCCCCACCATTTTGTTCCAGTCGGCCGAAGCGCCTACCAGTTGCAGGCAACACAGCAGCACCAGCAGCGACAGGATCAGCTGCAGGAAGGGGAGCCCCCTGTTCAGGCCAAGGTAATGCGCCGGGCGCTCCATCGCCAGGGCGAACAGCGCCCCCGGGAGGAGGAACACCGTGAACGTATACAAAAACTGCGATATACGAAGTGCGGCGGCTACGGAAGGGACCGCCATCACCTTGGGGTCCTGCGACTGCAGCATCGTATAGCCCCCGCTGATAGCCGGGAACACCCCGGTCATGATAAGCCCGTATCCCATGAAGAATACCGACATCAGTCCCAATAAAATCGCCAGTTGCCCGAACGGGGAAGCCTTCCGTATAAAGTCCATCATACTTTCGCTGTGCTAAATTTGCGTAAATTTACAGGGCATTTGTCAGTTTTGACCGATAAAATTCTGGCAGCCTGTTTTAATATGGTGAAAATTGGAGATATAGAACTGGGTGAATTTCCGCTTTTGCTGGCGCCCATGGAAGATGTAAGCGATCCGCCGTTCAGGGCGGTATGTAAACGCGAGGGGGCCGACCTCATGTATTCCGAATTCATTTCCTCGGAAGGCCTCATCCGCGACGCCATAAAAAGCCGTATGAAACTCGACATTTTCGAGTTCGAGCGCCCGGTCGGCATCCAGATCTTCGGGGGCGACGAAGAGCCCATGGCCATGGCCGCCCAGATCGTGGAAGCCGCCAACCCCGACCTCCTTGATATCAACTTCGGCTGCCCGGTTAAGAAAGTCACCTGCAAAGGCGCCGGCGCCGGCATCCTCAAGGATATCCCCAAGATGGTCCGCCTCACGGAAGCCGTCGTAAAGGCCACAAAACTCCCCGTTACGGTTAAAACCCGCCTGGGGTGGGATGACGACACCAAAAACATCGAAGAAGTCGCCGAAAGGCTCCAGGACGTAGGCATCAAAGCCCTCACCATCCACGGGCGCACCCGCACGCAGATTTACAAGGGGCATGCAGACTGGACGCTCATCGGCAAAGTGAAAAACAACCCGAAAATCCATATCCCCATCTTCGGCAACGGCGACATCTGTACACCCGAACAGGCGGTAGCCGCCAGGGAGAAGTACGGGGTAGACGGGGTGATGATCGGCCGCGCGGCCATCGGTTACCCCTGGATCTTCAACGAAATCAAACATTACATGCGCACCGGCCAGCACCTGCCGCCGCCTACCGTCGCCGAGCGGGTAGACGTCTGCAAGGAACACCTCCGCCGCTCCATCCAATGGAAGGGAGAAGTGGTCGGCATCCTCGAAATGAGGAGGCATTATACGAATTACCTGAAAGGGCTGCCCCATATCAAGGAATTCCGTTCACAATTAGTAACTTGCAATACAGCGGAAGGGATCGAAGCGGTCCTCGATGCCGTAGCATATCAGTACAAAGATCATATATTTGAGCGGACGATGGCCCCAATGGCTGGCATAGAAGCAACAGCAAACCTACCGGAAAGAGCACTCACCTGTGACGTTCCGGACTGACCCCAGAAATGAACCATATAAATTGCTTTCACAATGGCCACAATCAAAAATTTGAAAAATGAGGTCTGGAAAGACTTGCAGATTAAAAACAAATCTGCCCTGCGTAAACGCTACGCGGTTTCCAATATGGGAAGAGTAATGAGTTACCAGGAAAGCAAAGAAGAGGGCCGCCTTTTAAACGGATCCACCGTGGAAGGCTACACTGTTCTCAACATCAAGCCTGCAGACACGTACCAGTCCCTCTACCTGCACCGCGAAGTGGCGCGCCTGTTCATCCCCAAAACCAGCCGCTCACAGAAATACGTTATCCATCTCGACTACGATAAAAAGAACAATAAAATCGCCAACCTCCGCTGGGCCACCAAGGAGGAAATGGAACAGCACCAGCAGAACAGCCCGGCCAAGCTGGCGTACAAGGAGCTCCAGCGCCACCGTACCAAAGGGCTGAAACTGAACATCGCCAAGGTGAAAAGCATCAAGCGCCTGCTGCACAAGCCGGGGCGCAAAACGATGAAACAGATCGCCGAGCAGTTTTCGATCAGCGAAATGCAGCTGTACCGGATCAAGAGCGGCGAAAACTGGAGCCACGTAACATTGGATTAACGCCTGAGTCATCAGGAATGGTCATATTTTTTGATGTTGTCTGACGAAGGCCCCCGGCACCGGGGGCCTTCTCATTTTTACAGGGTTTGCAGGAACGGGGGTTTTACCGTACCTTACTCTTCCAAATCAGTAGACTATGTCAGGCAAGAAAATCGCCATCATCGGCGGCGGCAACCTCGGGTCCGCCATCGCGGAAGGCCTCCTTAAAAGCGGTTTCTCCAAAGCCGGAGAAATCACCGTCACCAAGCGCAACGTCGCTACCCTGGCCGCATTGCGCGAGCAGGGCGTTCATGTTGAATCCGATAACGCAAAAGCCATCCGCGAAGCAGACGTGGTGGTGGTGGCCCTCAAACCATATAACGTTAAAGAAGTCCTCACCGAACTCCGCGCCAGCTTCGACGCCGAAAAACAACTCCTTATCTCGGTCGTTACCGGCGTCCTCCTCGATGACCTCGAAAGAATCACCCTCCCCGGCCTGCCCATCTTCCGGGCCATGCCCAACACCGCCATCGCCATCCGGGAATCCATCACCTGCATCTGCGGCCGCAACGTCACCGAAGAACAAACCGCTTTCGTGAAAGAAATGTTCGACCAGCTGGGCGTTACCGTCGCCATCGACGAAAAACTCATGGACGCTGCCACCGTACTCGGCGCCTGCGGCATCGCCTACGCCCTCCGCTTCATCCGCGCCTCCATACAGGGCGGTATCGAAATCGGCTTCGACGCCGCCACCGCCAACCTCATCGCCGCCCAAACCGTGAAAGGCGCCGCAGAACTGCTCATCAAAGGCAACCGCCACCCGGAAGCGGAAATCGATAAGGTAACCACACCCAAAGGCTGCACCATCGCCGGCCTCAACGAAATGGAACACCAGGGCTTCAGCTCCTCCCTCATCAAAGGCATCACCAGCTCGTATAACAAAATCATCAAAGGATAATTTCCTTTTACATACTTGCATAAAAACAACAAGGCCGGGATAAGATTATCCCGGCCATTTAGTTAAACCTACAACTGTTACACTGTTTGTAACACTATTATCACTTATGCAAGTATTTTATCAGTTCATCATGGAGGCGGACTGCAAATCCCGCGCTTCCATTTCCGTTTCCGTAGGCGCCACCATCCGCTGGCGGATGTAACGCTTCTTGGAAATACGCCCCATACCGAACTTCGCCATCACCTTGTCTACCACATAGTAAATCACCGGCACCACGATCAGCGTGAGGAACATCGACGTGATCAAACCACCAATGATTACCCAGGCCAGGCCGTTCTTGGTCGAAGCCACACCGCCTGTCGCCAATGCGATCGGCAACATACCGATCACCATCGCGATGGTGGTCATGAGAATCGGGCGAAGACGGGCGTGGTTGGCGTGGATCAGCGCGTCGTACGTGCTCTGGCCTTCTTCCTTCATCTGGTTGGTGAAGTCTACAAGGATGATCGCGTTCTTCGCCACCAGGCCGATCAGCATGATCATACCCAGGATGGTGAAGATGTTCAGCGTGTTGTTGGTCAGCGCCAGCGCCAGCAAGGCACCGATGATCGCCAGCGGGATCGAGAACATCACCACGAAAGGATAGATGTAGTTGTCGTACAGCGCCACCATGATCAGGTACACCATGATGATGGAGATGAGCAACGCCACGCCGAGGGTGGAGAAGGAGTCGCCCTGGTTTTCCGCATCGCCGCCGAGCACGAAGCTCACGCCCATGGGTTTCTCCAGCTGGTTCAGTTTGGCCACGAACTCCTGCGTTACGGTACCGGCGGGCTTACCCATCACCTGGCTCTGGATGGAAACGGAGGTGCTCTTGTCGCGGCGCTCGAGGCGGCTCGGACCGGAACCTTCGGTGATGGTCGCGAATTGCGCCAGTTTCACCAGTTCCCCCTTGTCGTTCTTGAAATCGATATTGGAAACGTCCTGGATGTTGCGGCGGTTGAAGTCGCCGAAACGGATGTTGATGTCATATTCATATTCACCCTGCCGGAATTTCACCTTCGAGTCATCGGCCGTTCCGCTGAATGCCGTCTGCATCGTACCACCCACGTTTTCAAGGGTGAGGCCGAGGGCCGACATCTTATCACGGTCTACCTGCACATTGATCTCGGGGTTGCCTTCTTCCACGGAAAGCTTCACCTCGGTGGCGCCTTCAATCTTCTGCAGCTCTGCCATACCCGCTTTCGCGAATTTGAACACGCTGTCGAGATCGGTACCCATTACGATCACATCAATCGGCGCACGTTCCGCCGTACCCATGATGCTCACGGAAGTGGTTTTCACTTTCACGCCGGGCAGGATTTCCTTCAGTTCCTTCTTCATTTTAGAAGCCAGGATGTCTGCCGCTTCACGTTGGTGCAGATCCACCAGCTGCACGG
>NZ_CALNBI010000293.1 GCF_937874145.1 uncultured Chitinophaga sp.
CGGCCGCGCCCAGGAAACGGGGCAGGTAGATCTTCTGCAGCAGCCGGATCATGGTGTTGCCGACCAGCGCCGTAACGCTACTTTCTACGATTATTACAAAGTAACCACCAGCTCCACGCCTTACGTTACGACCGTCCGCAATACCGCGCTGGTGAAATTCCTTGGCACCATCGACGCCAACAAGCGCTATTTCGCCGACGACTGGCCGGTATACCGCGAGGCCGACCGCCAGCTGATGCTCGCCGAGATCGCCAATGCGCAGAACCAGGATCCCACGGCGTACATCAAAGCCATCCGCGACAGGGCTTATGGCCCCGGCAACGATCCTTCGCCTTTCGTAAACGGCAGCAAAGACGCCAACGAGCTGGCCATCTTCCGTGAGCGCAGCAAGGAATTCGTTTTCGAAGGCAAGCGCTGGTACGATCTCCGCCGCATGAAAGTAGCCGGCGAGCCCATGGTCTACAAATCCGCCGCACATCCTTTCGGCGTGCTGGATAAAGCCACCCAGGGATACAAGATCCTCTGGCCGGTAGAACCCGCCATCTGGACCAACGACCCGCTAGTGAACCAGACGCCCGGCTACCTCACCGCCAAACCGCAATAACCCGATTATCATCACAACGATTCCAGAAATAAGCATGAAACATTTGCACGGACTGATTGCCGCTCCCTTTACGCCCATGGATGCGACCGGAGCTATTAACCTTAAACTGATCCCGGAGTATTACCGCCTGCTGAAAGCCAACGGCGTAACGGGCGCTTTCATCTGCGGGTCTACCGGCGAAGGGGTCTCCATGACCATCGCCGAGAAAAAAGCCGTTACCACCGCCTGGGCCGAATGCAAAAAGGGCGACAACGACTTCACCGTAATGCTCCTGCTCGGCGGCACCTGCCTGGCCGATTGTAAAGAACTGGCGCTGCATGCCCAGGCCGCCGGTATCGACGCGGTTTCCTTTACCGGGCCGTTTTACTTCAAGCCCGCCAGCGTGGAAGCCCTGGCCCAATGCTGCGCCGAAATCGCCGCCGTGGTGCCGGAAATGCCGTTTTATTATTATCACATCCCCGTCCTCAACGGCGTCCATTTTGCCATGATCGACCTGCTCAAAGCCGTCGGCGGCCGGATTCCCAATTTCGCCGGGGTGAAATATACGCACGAGGATTTCATGGATTTCCTTTCCTGCATACATTTCGGGAACGGGAAGTACGATATGCTCTGGGGCCGCGACGAAAATATGCTCTCCGCCCTCGCCATCGGGGCCAAAGGCGCCGTGGGCAGCACGTTCAACTATGCCGCGCCTTTATACCACCAGCTCATGGATGCCTTCGCGAACGGCGAACTGGAAAAAGCCGCGCAACTACAGCAGCAGTCGATCGATATGATCCGGTTGCTCGGCAAATACGGCGGCATCGCCACCGGTAAAGCATATATGAAACTGATCGGGCTGGATTGCGGAACGTTCCGGCTGCCCGTAACCAACATGAGCCAGGCGCAGTTCGCGCAGTTCAGGGCCGACGTGGAGGCGCTGGGCTTCGATCATTATAAATCCCGGCCGGAGGCCAAGACACATTCCTGATCATCATGCGATTCATCCGAGACATTCGATTCATGCTTACAGCCAGCCTGTTTTTTTCCTGGATCAATAAAGGGCAGGCGCAACAACCGAACCATATCCGATGGGATGTTGCCGCCAAACTGCCCGCATTGCCCGATGGCACCCCGCAACCTGGTGTTGCGGGGGCCTTCACGGGCGTTCACAACAACGCATTGCTCCTGGCCGGCGGCGCCAACTTTCCCGACGGCATGCCCTGGGCCGGAGGCGCCAAAGCCTACCGCAGCGAAGTGTACGTCATGCGCGGCGATACCGTGACCGCCTTCCCCCTCGGCAAACGCATCGCTTACGGCGCCAGCGCTTCCATAGCCGATGGCCTGGTGTGTATCGGCGGCGAAAACGAAGCCGGTCCCCTCGCGCAAACGTTCCTCCTCCAATGGCAGGGATCGCAGGGGCGGGTGGTCGCCAAAGACCTGCCGCCATTGCCTTTCCCGCTGACGAACGCCACCGCCGCAGCCATCGGCTCCACCGTGTATGTAGCCGGCGGAGAAAACGCCGACCGCGTATCCGATGCTTTCCTCGCCATCGACCTCTCCGCTCCCAACCCCTACTGGAAATCCCTCGCCGCCATACCGAAAGCACTGTCGCACAGCGTGATGGTGGCGCAGTCCGACGGCTCCAAAATGAAGCTTTACCTCATCGGCGGCCGCGCGCGCACCGTTTCCGGCATCACCGAACTGTGCTCCCAGGCCTGGAGCTACGACCCCGCCGGCAACCAATGGTCGCCCATTGCGCCCATCCACGACAATAACGGCGTTACTAACCTGTCCGCCGCTACCGCCGTGGCTACAGGCGCCAGCTATATCCTCGTTACCGGTGGCGACAAAGGAAACATCTTCCGCAACATCGAAACCCTCAACGCACAAATCGCCCATTCCGAAGGCGATGAACTGGCCCGGCTGAAAGCTGCCAAACTCGACATCCTCCAAAACCATCCCGGTTTTAATACCGATCTGTTGTTATACAACACCATCACCGACACCTGGACCGTTGCCGGACAGCTCCCTTATTCCCCGCCCGTTACCGCCACCGCCGTAAAATGGAACGGCGATATTTACATTCCCAGTGGCGAGATCCGCCCCGGCACCAGGACGGCCGACGTACTGAAAGGCTCCGTCAGCAAGCCTTCCTACTTCTCCACCACCGATTACATCGTACTTGCGTTGTATTTCCTGGGCCATCGGGCTGTGGACTTCCCGCCACCAGCATTCTACCGCCGATTATTTCAAAGGCGGCGAGAAGATTCCCGGATGGGCCACCGGGTTGAGTATCTTCGGCGCGAAGCTGAGCGCGATCACGTTCATCGGTATTCCCGCCAAAACGTACGCCACCGACTGGACCTACTTCTTCCTGCTCATGACCATCATCTTCTGCATGCCGGCCGTGGTGCGCTTCTTCATTCCCTATTACCGCAAACTGGGGGTTACTTCTTCTTACGAATACCTGGAAAAAAGATTTAGTTACGTTGTCCGTTCCGTGTCTGCCGGCATGTACATACTCCTGCAACTCGGCCGGATGGGCATTGTGATCCTGTTGCCTGCCATCGCATTGTCGGTGGTAACGGGGATAGACGTAAAACTGAGCATCCTGCTGATGGGCGCTGTGAGCCTGTTTTACACCGTACTCGGCGGCATCGAAGCCGTGATCTGGACGGAAGTGGTACAGGTGATTATCCTGCTGGCCGGCGCTTTGCTGGCGCTGATCCTCATCCCGCTGTCGCTGACGAGCGACGCGGCGGCCGTGACACAGACACTTGAACAATATAATAAACTGAAGGTGTTTGATTTCCGGCTTGATTTTTCTTCGGCAACTTTCTGGGTGGTGATCATCGGCGGGTTTACGCTCAACCTGATCCAGTACGGTTGCGATCAGACGGTGGTGCAGCGTTACCTCACTACACCGGATGAACAGACGGCCGTGAAAAGCCTCCGCCTGGGCGCCTGGCTGACCTTGCCTTCCACGATCATATTTTTCGCCATCGGCACGCTACTCTTTTTGTTTTACCGGGATCATCCCGGGCAGGTAAACATGGCGCTGGACGCGCAGGACACGATTTTCCCCTGGTACATCGTGACGCAGTTGCCTGCCGGGGTGGCCGGTTTGGTGATTACCGCCATTTTCGCGGCGGCGATGGGAAGTTTGAATGGCAGCCTGAACGGCGTGTCTACTGTTTTCGTAAATGATTTCCTGCGCCGTTTGTCGCCGGGGAAGGAAGATAAATTTTATCTCCGCTCCGCGAAGATCACCACTTTGCTGGTGGGGATCGCGGGGACGGGGATC
>NZ_CALNBI010000294.1 GCF_937874145.1 uncultured Chitinophaga sp.
GCGGATATTGCGGTAGCGGTCGCCGTCGGTGAGGCCGCTGGAGTAATTGCGGATCTCCACCAGGTTGGGCAGGATGTTATTGTACAACACGCGGTAGCGGCTGTTCACGTTGTTCGACAGCTCATACGGGTCTGTGGTCAGGTGCTGGGAAAAACGTAATAACTGCTCCAGGTTTTCCCAAACCCACTCCTGCCCCTGGTAACTTTCCAGGTTCTCAGCGGAATAGGCGAAAAGCGCCGCCACGTCGGGCGTTGTTACCACGCTGGGATCGGTGTTCGTTTCCCCGAAATCCTTTTTGCAGGAAGCGGAGAAGAGCGTGGCGGCCGTTATGATGGAAAGAATCGATAGCTTTTTCATGTGAATCGTTTAAATGGGTGAACAACTAGAATCCAGCGCGGATGGTGAACACGAAAGAGCGCGTCATCGGGGGCACAAAGCCTTCTTCCTTGTTCACGCTGGTCCGGTTGGAGTTGTTGGCCGCCGGGTTGAAATTGTTCGGAAGCGTATTGTACAGGTAACCCAGGTCGCGGCCGAGGATGCTCACCTGCAGGTTGTTCAGCCGCAGCTTCTCCGCTACGGACACCGGCAGCGTATAGCTCAGTGCGATCTGCCGCAGCGAGATCCAGGAGTTCTTCACCACCCAGTAATCGCCCACCGCGGTGGAGAATGAACCATAACGGTACATGTACTGCGGCAGGTGCGTGGGTTCTACATACCCTTTATCGTACGCTTCCCGGAATGTCATTCCGGACACGTCCACCGAGCTGCCATCCGGCTGCTCGATCATCTGCCCGTTGTCGAACACGCCATCTGGGATGATACCGTCGTCGTACGTGCCGAGGTCGTTGGGATATTTGCTCGTCCAGCTGATACCGCCGTGCGATGCGTCGCGCCCCTGCAGGGAGGATTTGAAGATACCCGTGTGCGTGCCGTAGCGCATGGAGTGCATCACCATGTCGCCGCCGATCTTGGCATCGAAGAGCACGTTCAGCGAAATGTTTTTATACCGGAAGGTGTTGTCGAAGCTGGAACGAAAATCGGGGTTGATATCGCCCACATCCATCCATTCGTTGCTCCGCTGCGGGAAGGCCGCCCTGGCATCGGAACGCCAGGCCAGTACGGTTTTCCCGTTATTGGGATGATCCACCGGCTTGCCGTTGGCGTCGAATGCCTGGTAGGGTTTGGAGTGGATGCGGGTCCTGATCACACCGTAGGCGCCGCCTACTTTGGCGTATGGGATCTGGTCGTTGGCGCCCAGCCCTTCTTCGTCCAGCGCATAATACTCGTTATCGCCGTAAAGCTCAATGATTTTGTTGCGGTTACGGGTGAAAGTGAGCGTCGAGTTCCAGTTGAAGTTTTTCGTCTGCACCGGCGTTCCCGTCAGCGCGATTTCCACTCCTTTGTTCTGGATGTTCCCGGCATTGACCAGCTGGCTGTTCACACCGGATTCCGCTGCCGCGGGGATGAGGATACCCTGGTCGAAGGTATTGTCTTTATATATCGTGAAATCGATACCCAGCCTGTCTTTCATGAACCGGAGATCCAGCCCGCCTTCGTAGGAGCGTTTGCGGCGGGGTTTGAGGTTTTTATCCACCGTATACGTTTGCCCCTGCGCGTTGAGCAGGTACGTCAGCATGGGGATGTTCCCGCCGTTCGCCTGCGAAAAGCCCCGCAGCTGGAAGCCGGGGTTGAGGACGTAGGGATCCAGGTCTCCACCCAGCCAGGCGATGTTGCCGCGCAGCTTACCAAAGGAAATAAATTCCGGCAACTGGAAGGTTTCCGTGAAGATCCACGATAAGCTCACGGCCGGATAACTGAAGAAGTTGTTGCCCAGGCCATTGCTGTACGTCAGGGCCGACGACCAGTCGCCACGCCAGGTAGCCTGCATGAATAGCTGGTCTCTCCAGGCCAGGTCTGCACTACCATACAGCGAGTTGATCGTTTTGCGGTTTTTTACACCGCCCGTAGCGATCGGCAGGCGTTTGGAGTTGGACAGGAAGTAGTTCCCCGGGAAGATAAGCCCTCCGTCCGTTTCGTCGTAGTTGTAAGTGGTGTAATACCGCTGCGTTTCGCCGCCGATATATCCGCTCAGGGAAAGGTCTTTGCTCAGTTGCTTGTTGACAACACCCATCCACTTCATAAACCAGGCGCGCTTCTGCGAATGGCCCAGGCCGTACTTGCCGCCGCTGGTATTGTCTTCTCCTTTGAAATCATATCCCTGCCCCAGTTCTTTCGTTTCGTTCTTGATGGAGATATTGCTGAAGTTCCCTTCCAGCTGGAGGTTCAGCCAGCTGGTCAGCTTCGCGTTAACGGCGAGGCGGCCGCGGAACATCTGCTCGTCCTGCAGGTAATCGTTTTCGAAGATCCGGAACCAGTAATCGGCGCCGGGAACGACGTTGGTTTCGTTGGCATCGTACACTTTGGGCACGCCGCCAAGGGTGCTGGTGTATTTGCTGCGCTGCATCCAGTATTTGGTGTCGTAGTTGCGGGGGAAGATCCAGATGTAGTTATTGAGCCCCAGCTGCGGCGGGTTCTCGCCTTTGAGCGAAGTGTAATCCGCGCCCGCGTCCAGGGAGATGAAGCTGGTCAGGTTGTGGGTGGCCCGCAGCGTGAAGGCGTTTTTATTCATCTTGTTCCGGAAATTGATCCCTTCCGCCTGGTTGCGGGAGTAAGACAAACGGAACGAAGATTTATCCGTGGCGCCGTCCAGCGCTACGTTGGTGAGGTAGCCCACACCGGTCTGGAATGCGTCGAGATAGTTGTTGGGAACGGCTTTGTATTCGGTCCAGGTGCCGTCGTAATTCCGCACTTTCTGGTTGGCGAATTTCGGGCCCCAGTTCTCCAGTTCCCTGTTCTTCTGCGGATCGATATACGGTTCGCCGGCAGCGTTGGTGGGGAACACTTTCGTTTGCCAGTTGGTACCGGGGCCGTAACCGGGATCGCGGGTGTCGGTGAAGAAGGCCCCTACGGTGCCGCCGCCGTATTCGTCCTGGAAATCCGGCCCGCGGTAGGGATCCTGTATATTGATGGATTGGCTGAGGGATACGCCCCATCCTTTCTTCGTCCGCCCTTTCTTGGTGGTGATAAGCACTACGCCGTTCACCGCGCGGGAGCCATAAAGCGCAGCCGCCGCGGAACCTTTCAGCACGGATACGCTTTCAAACTCTTCCATATTCAGGTTCTTGAGATCGTTCCCGAAATCGCGCCCCTTCCCGTCGAAGGCGTCGTTCTCCACGATCACCCCGTCGATCACGAAAATAGGCTGGTTATTGAGGCTAAGGGTG
>NZ_CALNBI010000295.1 GCF_937874145.1 uncultured Chitinophaga sp.
AGCGGCGGCAAAACGGATTACTGCAACCAATGCCCCGAAGGCACGCAAACCTATCCCTTCGCGGAAAGCCAGGGCGGCTACCGCTGGAAGAAATACCAGTATTACGAAAACGTGAAAAGCTACGGCGGCCCCGCGAGCGGCATCAATTCGCTGGTGATCCGGTATGCGGATGTGTTGCTGATGCTGGCGGAAACGTATATCCAGGAAGACAATGCCGAAGCCGCCAGGCCTTTCATCAACCAGGTGCGCGGCAGGGTAGGGGCGTTCCAGTATACGACGCTGGGCAACAAGGCCAACGCCACCACGATCCTCATGCGCGAGCGCCAGCTGGAGCTGTCGGGCGAGCAGAGCCGGTACTTCGACCTGCTGCGCTGGGGCGTGATCAAGACCGTCCTCAACGCCGAACTGAAAGCGCAGTACGGCGCGGAAACGTTCCAGGATAAACATCTGCTGCTGCCCATACCGCAGCAGGAAAAAGATACGAACCCCAATGTGGCGAATGATGTCGCCAATAGTTGGAACTAGGTGGAATCGTGTATTTTGGTGCAGGCAGGCCGTTGCGATTTACGGTCTGCCTGTTTTTTATTACATCCGCGGCTCGATGAAGAGCGTGTTGTTGGCCATGTCCCACTCCGAAATATGCGTGGGCGAAACCACGCGCAAGGAAGGCTGGTCGAATGCCTTGGGATACAGCATGAGCGTGCAGATGTCGGTGGCGGAGATGTACGGCGAGTTGGATTTGCCATGGATATGCCCGGAAGATTTGCGGCCATGGGGCACCATGAGCGGGTGGGTATGGAATTCGGTCCGGTTGACGAGCGCGTTGTTTTGGTCGAATTCCAGCAGGTAATCGTTCCCCAGCACGAAAACGTTGCTGCGCACCGGCACGGACATCACGTATACTTTCCGGGAATTCCCTTCCACGATGGGCACTACGGAAAAGTAGGTGTCGCGCACCTTTTTGAATCCCGGGTCTTTCTTCAGCATGTCGGTCACGAGGTTCCAGAGTTCCCAGATGGCGGTTTCCTGTCCGGTCATGTGGCGGCCCACTTCCATATGGGCGGTTTGCGGTTTGCCGGTTGCGTCGAAACGGAAGCTGGTGACCACGGGGTTTTGGCTGGAACCGCGGTGCGGCATGATGAGGGTGTATTCCTGGCCGTTGCGGTAACTGAGATAGTCGCTGGCGCGGAGGGATACGCGGCCAGTGGTATCGGCTTCGATCAGTTCGATACCGGTTTTACAAATCTGGATGTGTTGGTAGAGGAGCATTCCTTCCGCACGGATGGAATCGGCGATCATCGCGAGGTTTTCCTGGGCGGAGGCGTGTACGGAACACACCGCTGCCCATGTGATCAGCAGGATTTTCTTCATAGGATAGGATATTGACCCCGGAAATATACGATAATCCGGGAAACGGCATAGCCCCCAAACGCAAATCCGTTAACCCAAACCCCTCATCCGTTAATTCCCTGTTCTTTACAGTCGTTTATTTCGTCAACTTCGTTGTCAAAGCAGAGGAGTCGTTCTATGGTTACAGGTTGGATATTCGGCGCGGTCGCATCGGGGCTGTTGATCATGTGGGGGGTAAGATCGTATGGATGTACGGTCCGGCTGCGCAAACGTTTGAGGGCTCAGGCTGAACTGCTCCGCAAGCAAGGGGCTGAATTGGAGAGAATGGAGGGTTTGTTGGGATTGAAATTGCTGCAGGCGAGGCTTAACCCCCATTTTCTCTTCAACTCCCTGAATTCCATCCAGTATTTTATCAGCCTGGACGACAAAAAGACTTCCCTCCAATACATCGGGAGGTTTTCGGCGTTTCTCCGCAAAATGATCCAGTTTGGGGACGAAACAGCCATCCAGCTGCACGACGAAACGGAACTGGTGCGCGATTACCTCCTGCTGGAGCAATACCGCTTCCCCGACCGTTTCGATTTCGTTATCAGGACTTTAGGCGATGCCGGGCTGGAAGAAGTACCCCCTTTCCTCACGCACCACCTGGTGGAGGAAGCGCTTTACAAAGGCGTGCTCCATCTCGACCGATCGGAAAAAGGGATGATCAGCATAGAAGTAAGGCCGGAAGGAGACAGCATCCGCATGGAAATTACCGACAACGGCATCAGCGGGCATTTCGGAAAAGACATGGAAAGCCATGCCGCCATGCTCGAAGAACGAATCAACCGTTTCAACGCCCTCCACACCCGGAACATCCGGCTCGAAAGCCGTAAAGCCGTCAACGGGCCCGGGCGCGAAAACACGACCGTCGTCACCATCCGATGAAAAAAACACCGTATCTTGTTACCACCTCAAAACCCGTTTATGAAATGCAAAGCGCTCATTGTGGAAGATGAAGTCCTGAGCCGCCAATTCCTTGCCAATATGGTCCGCGAGCACTGTCCGCAGCTGGAGCTCGCCGGCGCCGCGTCTAGCGTCGACGAAGCGGTGCAGATGATCGAAACACTTTCCCCGCAGCTGGTATTCCTCGATATCGAGATGCAAACGGGCACCGGGTTCGATGTATTGCAACGCGCTTCCGGCCACAAATTCCACGTCATTTTCACCACCGCCTTTGATCATTACGCTATCCGCGCCATCAAATTCTCCGCTGTTGATTACCTCCTGAAGCCCATCGCATACGACGAGCTGCAGGAAGCCGTCGCCAAAGCGCTGCGGCAAATGGAATCCACCGGCGACGATAACCGCCTCGACCTCCTCCTCAAGAATATCTCCCGCCCGCCAGGCGACGATTTCTGCATCAGCCTTTCCACTTCGGAAGGCGTGGATTTCGTACCGCTTTCCACCATCATCCGCCTGGAAGCCAAAGGCCCGTACACCATCTTTTTCCTGAAAGACGGCCGGCAGATCATGGTCAGCCGCAACCTGAAGGAATACGAAATGACCTTGCAGGAATACGGCTTCTTCCGCATCCACAATTCCAACATCATCAATTTGAAAGATGTAAAACGCTGGGTGAAGACCGACGGCGGTTATGCCATCATGAGCGACGGCGCCATGGTCGCCATTTCCCCTAAGAAGAAGGAAGATTTCATGACACTGATGACAAAGCGGATGGTGTAAGCTGCCGCAGTTCTTCCATCGCCTGTTCCAGCACCTGCCTGATCTTTTGCAGTTGCGCGGGCTCGGCTGTCCGGTTTTGCTGGAGGGCCCGCAGTTCCGCGCCGATATGGTCCGTTAGCCCGAAGAAGCCGGCGGAGGTGCTCATGGTGTGCGCGATTTTGTAGAGTTGTTCCCCGTTACCGGACGCGGCGGCTTTTTCGAGGGCTTTGATGTCTTTGGGGGCCTGCTGGAGGAAGGTGCGGATCATTTCCTGCATGAACGCGGCGTTGTGGCGCGTTTGCTCGCGGAGGAAGCGGAGATCGGCCACGGGGGCGGGCCGGTTGCCAACGATGGCGCTCAGCAATTCGTGTTCACGGAAAGGTTTGGATAGATAGCCGTTCATCCCGGCGGCGAGGCATTTCTCTTTTTCGCCGCTGAAGGCATGCGCGGTAATGGCTACGATGGGCGTCTGCAACCCCAGCTCTTCGCGGATCTTGCGGGTGGCGGCGTATCCGTCCATCCCGGGGATCTGGATGTCCATGAGGATGAGGTCCACGGTGTTTTTCCGCAGCCAGGCCAGGGCTTTGGTACCGCTGTTGACGCCGAACGCTGTATAGCCATTATTTTCCAGCATGAGGCGGGTCATTTTCTGGTTGAGGACGTTGTCTTCCACCACCAATACCCTGCAACCCGCGCCCTCTGCGGCGGCGGCTGCTTCGGGCTGGCAATGATCCCCGAACGATGCGGCTTTGACGAAAGGTAACTTCACGAGGAATTCCGTGCCTTTGCCCGGCTTGCTTTCCAGCGTAATGGAACCGCCCATGATCTGCGCCAGCTCCCGCGCGATGGCCAGGCCCAGCCCCGATCCGCCGAACTTCCGGGAGATCGCAGTGTCGGCCTGCGTGAACCGTTCGAACACGGCTGCCTGCTTGGCGGCGGAGATCCCGATGCCGGTGTCGCGGATGCGGAATACGGCGCGCAGGGAATGAGGCGTGTCGGCTTCTGCCGTACAGGTGATGGCGATGCTGCCCTTTTCGGTGAATTTAACGGCGTTGCCGATGATGTTGAGCAATATTTGAGATACGCGCATGCTGTCGCCCAGGAGCGGCTGCGCGAGGGGCTCGCTGATGGTGCAGGTATATTCCAGTTCCTTGCTGCGAACCCTGGGATCCAGCATGAGGCCGATGGCATGGAGCATCTGCGGGATGTTCAGGGGCGCCGCCGCCACGGTGATCTTGCCGGCGTCGAGCTTGCTGAGGTCCATGATATCGTTGATGGTCGACAATAAATTGCTGCCCGAAGTGCAAATGGCTTCCAGGTACTCGCTCTGTCGGGAGGACAACCGCGTCTTCTTCAACAATTCCGTAAAACCCAGGATGGCGGTCAGCGGCGTGCGCAGCTCATGGCTCATGTTCGCCACGAATTCCGATTTCGCTTTCGAAGAATCTTCCGCCATCACCCTTGCTTTCTCCAGTTGCTCTTCTATCGTTTTCCGGAGGAAGAATGTAGGGATATCCGCGGAGCCTGCGGCCGACACCGGCGAACCGCTTTCCTGCGATAATCTTTTCAGGTGCTCGTTCATCTTATGCGGCGGCGACATCACGAAGGTGCATTGCGCATCTCCCTTGGCCCGGCAGCTGATTTCCACCGCGGTGAGCGGCAGCCCGAAGCTTTCCTGGCACCAGCCGGTGGAATACCCCGCGCTCATGATGCACACCGGCGATTCCGATTTGGCGCCTGCCCGCACCCACGCATCCGCTTCAAACGAAAACGGATGGTGGTAATGCAGGAAATAGTTATCATCGGGCGTAGGCGAACTGGTGGGCAGGATGTCCACGAAAGCCCAGCCCGTATAGGCGAAGTGAACCGGCCCCGCCGACAGGCGCGACAGCGGGTCGGTGACGTGCATTTTAGCATGGAAAGCCTTGGCGTCGTTGATGCCGATGGCATGCGAAATATCGAACAGGAAATCGCGCCCGATGCCGAAAGCCTCGCTCTGGCTGCGGTCGGCATACAGATGCATGATGCTGTCGAGAAAATCCTTGGAAAAAGCCGAAGCCCTCACCAATACATATCGCTCATCGGAGATCTCGATAGTGCCTTCTGATGGCCGCATACGGATGTCGGAGAAATACGCTTTCACTTTTTCTTCCGCGGCACGGAAATAAGGACTAAACTCCGCCGGAACTTTGACGGAGGGGGCATCGGTAGTTGGCAGCGGATGCGGGGCGGAAGCGGCAGCTTCCAGTTCCCTGATCCGGTTTTTCAATGCTGCAATTTGATCAGTTGCTTTCATGTTTTCAGGCAATGGCGTCTGCGGTACGAACGGCCGTCCGCGACCGGGGTATTTCCTTCGGGGAATCTCCCAGTAAAATACGATAATCTTTCGGGTTGATGGGCTTAAAAAATTCGTAAGGAATCCAACGGGTGGCGGTGGTGCGCAGGCCCATGTCCCGCATCAGCTGGTCCAGGTGCATGAAGTTGAAAGGCGCCACGCAGGTGCCGCTGAACTCCCCGGCAATAGGCCTGCCCGTTTTCCGCCAGTTGTCCATATACGCCATGTCGTCGCGGATTTGTTCCGGGGCGGGAAGGCGCAAACTTCTTTGTGCGTAACGCAACAGCCAGTTGGCCGCCACCTCGGAAGTGAGGGTGGTGAAGAGGCTGGAATTGTACCCCACGAACCCGAGGTTCGGCACATCGGGGTGGATGATGTTGCGGAACAAACGGAAATGGCCGTTATCGCCGATAATGTGCTTGCGGTATTGCTCGTCGAGGAAATGCAGGGTTTGGCGGAAGCCGGTGCCGCAAACAAGTAAGTCTGCCTGGATAGCCGCGCCGTTGGTGAGATAGATCGTTTCGCCGTCGATCCGCGCGATCTCCGTTTGTTGCGCCTGTATCGCGCCGCTTTTTACTTTCTCATAAAACCCTACGGGCGCCACGCCCAGGCTGCAGCTGATCTGGTCTTCGATCTTGTGCGAGGGGAGCATATTGCAGGCCTTGAGGTTGAATTGTTTTTTCAGCAGCAGTTCCAGTCCGCGCCATTGCATCCATACCATCGGTTTGCCGGCGCTGTGCAGGAATTTCTGGAAAGCGGTTTTGCGGGGGGCATTGAAGAAGGCTTCGGAGAATCGCGAGAAAAGCAGGTAGCGCATATTGATGAGGTTACCGAAATAGCGCGGCACTTTCCATTGCGCTTTGCGGAACAGCAGGTGGCATGCGGTGGCGTTATCTGCCGCGAGCGTTGCCACGTCGGTCGCGGATTTGGCGAACCCTACCACGGCCACGCGTTTATTTTTCAGGACCTCCGGACCGGCTACCTGGCTGGAATGGAGGATTTGCCCCCGGAAGGTTTCCGCCCCCGGGAATGCCGGGATGCTCGGGGTGCTGAATGTACCGGTGCATACGGCCATGAAATCGAAAGCCAGCGTATCGGTCTGATGGCTGAGGAGGTCGGTTACATCCGCCAGCCAGGCGCCGTCTTCCTGCCGCAGCCACGACACCGCCGTGTTGAAACGGATATGCGGAAGGATGCCGAAATGTTCGGCATACGAATGGAGATATTGCTGTACCTGTTCACCGGAGGGCCAGAGGGGATAATCGCCGGGCATGGGGAAGTCGGAGAAAGCGTATTCATCGCGGGTGGTTTGGGTGGCTACGCCGTGATAGGAGCGGCTCTTTTCCCAGACACCGCCGATAGCGGCGGCTTTTTCGATGAGAGTGACGCGGTATCCCGCGCGGAGAAAGGTTTTCGCAGTGGCCAGGCCGCTCAGGCCCGCGCCGATGATGCCGATGTGTTGCATAACAGTGGGGTTTAGTACCGTGAAATTAGCGGTGCGGGCGCCGGTTCCGGCGGGCCGATTAATGATTGCGGCCTCCCGGTTAACCCAAAAGCGGTTCCCGTTAATTCCGTTCCCCGAGGCAGGGATCATTGCCGCACTTTTACAAAAAAGTTACCCCATGATGTTAGCAACCACTTCTTCCTACGAGTTCCTGCGCCGCATTATCAATAACGGCGGCCCCGAAGCGCGCGAGTATGCAGCGCTCAACGAAGTATTCGAATCCATCGCCGCGTCCCTCCGGGCCGGCGAGCTTTCGGAAGCAGACAAAGCCGCCTTGTACAAAGGGTTTGGCTCCGACGAAGAAATCGGCCATACCATTCTCGGCCACGCCCGCGCCAAGCCATTCGGCTATGCCGGCGATTTTCTCATCATCGATAAAATCTACCG
>NZ_CALNBI010000296.1 GCF_937874145.1 uncultured Chitinophaga sp.
AAGTCGAAATTGGAAAGGTTATCGGTGTAATCGCCCCATAGGTGCGCGGCGATCGACTGGCGCGACAGCACCCTGTTCTTGTTGACCATAAAATACATCAGCAAATCGAATTCCTTGCGCGTCATGTCCAGCATGGTGCCGTTGACCCAGGCTTCGAAGGTATCTATGTTGAGGGTGATTTCGTTGAAAGCGATGATGTTGCTGCCGTTGAGCTTCTTCCGCCTGTAGATGGCGCGGAGGCGGGCGTTGAGCTCCGGCATGTGGAAGGGCTTCGTCAGGTAGTCGTCTGCCCCTTCTTCCAGCCCGATGATCTTGTCGTCCAGGGAATTTTTGGCGGACAGGATGAGGACCGGGCTATGCACCTGTTCCTTGCGCATAAACCGGAGGATTTCCAAACCGTTGCCGTCGGGCAGCATGATATCGAGCAGCACGCAGTCGTACTGGAAGGAAATCAGCTTGTCGAGCGCGTCGCGCATATTATAGCTTACTTCGCAGATATACCCCTCCCTGGCCAGGAACGCCGAAATGCTGCTGGCCAGCTCCACGTTGTCTTCTATCAGCAAGACTTTCATAATCCGGCAAAATTACGCACAAATTTGAAGCAATTTTGAAGCGAACCCTTTACCCCGGCGCGCTGTTATCCCTAAACGGCTAACTGCCTGACAGCCAATATCCATTTAAAACTGGCACGGCTTTAGCGTTCATTTGGCCGTTTTTAAAATCTTCCTTATGAAACCATATGTTTTATTATTCCCTGTAATGGCCCTGCTGGCCGCCTGCGCGGGCGGCGGGGAGAAGAAAGCCGAAGCCGAAGCTGCGGAAGCCTCCCGGATCTCGGCGATCAGCACCTATGTCTCCAGCATCGACCAAAAAACGGCTACCAACAAGATGATGGCCGCCCACAACTTCGTGAACGGCGATAATTCCGCCGGACTTATCGGTTTATATTCCGGGAAAGACACGCCCATCCGGTTCTATATCTTCCCCGAAGGCCCTCCGGGCGATTCCAGCATCGAAACCTGGTTTTACCTCGATACGGTGACCGTGCAGGTGAAAATGCTCCGCGAAGTGATCACCACGCCGAAAGGCGTCACCGAAAACACGTTCTATTTCGACCAGGATACGCTCCTGGGCGCCGAAAGCCGCTCCGCGGCCGACCTTCCCGCCCTGGAATCCGCCGCCATCACGCCATATGATTCCCCCTTCGGCAAAACCGACTACCGTTTTAACGCCGCCGAAGTGAACCAGCTGGTGCAGCGGGCAGACGCCGCGCTGAAGATCGACCGGAAAGACCTCAGCCCCAAAGCCAACGAAATGCGCCAGCAGGGCGCCTCGCATTGGGCGGTGGGCAACGAGCCCGGCTGGTGGCTGGCGGTAATCCCGCATAAAAAGATCATCTACACCGGCAATTATGGTGAAAATGTGATCGAATTCCCGGCCGCCGACGCGCAAAAAGGCGATAACGACGCCACCATTTTCACCTCGAAATCCGGCAACCACACCCTCACGGCTAAATTCGACAACGTCGTTTGCACCGACGACGGCGACAAAAAGCACCCTTTTACCGTAACCATCACGGTTGACGGGAAAACTTTCCGCGGTTGCGGCGAACCGCTTTACTGATAACAGTTCGGGAATGTGACCATAAAAAAAGGGCGCCCCTTTGCGGAGGCGTCCTTTTATTATTCCGGGGAACGGATTATTTGTTAGCGGTGGCATTTACCTTCTTCCAGCCTTCCAGACCGGCTCGCAGCCAATCCGCGTATTTCTGGATATCGGGTTCGTAAGCCACGGGCCAGGTCAGCAGCTGCTCGTCGGGCGTAATGAGCACGTACAGGGGCTGCGACTGGTTGATGAAGTTCACCCGCTGGAAAGTAGCCCAGTGGTCGCCTACGGTCACGATCTTTTTGGACCAGCCTTCGGCGTGCGTGTATTTGAACTGCTCTTCTTCGGGGAGCTTCTTGCGGTCGTCGGTGTACAGCGATACGAGCACGAAGTTGTCCTGGATGAGCGCGTGTACTTCAGGATCGGTCCAAACGTTTTCTTCCATGTTGCGGCAGTTTACGCAGGCCCATCCGGTGAAGTCGATCATTACGGGCTTGTTTTTCTCTTTGGCCAGCGCCAGCGCCTTGAAGTAATCGTTCATCACATCGGGCTCCACGGCACCATTTTCATGGGCGTTGTTGCCGTACCAGCTGTAAGACATGGGAGGCGCGAAACCGCTCATCAGTTTGATGCGGGAATATTTGGTATTGGTGATGCCGGGGATGAGGTACAAGGTAAACGCGGCGAACAGGATACCGAAGAAGATGCGGACTTTTCCAAGTTTCTTGATCGGGCTGTCGTGCGGGAATCTGATCACCCCGAAGAGGTAGAGCGTGGTGAGCAGGCCGATGATGATCCAGATGAGGAAGAACGTTTCGCGGTGGAGGATGCCCCAGTGCATAACGAGGTCGGCATTGGAGAGGAACTTCACGGCGAGGGCCAGTTCGATGAAACCGAGCACTACTTTCACGGAGGTGAGCCAGCCGCCGGATTTGGGCAGCGAGTTGAGCCAGTTCGGGAACAGCGCGAACAGTGCGAACGGCAGGCCGAGGGACACGCCGAAACCGGCGAGGCCGGCGGTCAGCATCCAGGCGCCGTTGGTGCTTCCGGCGGAGCCGGCGCTGGCGAGCAGCGTACCGAGGATCGGGCCGGTGCAGCTGAAGGATACTACTACCAGGGTGAGCGCCATGAAGAAAATACCGATGATGCTGCTTTTATCGGCTTTGGAATCGGTTTTGCTGGCGAGGCTGCTGGGCAGGGTGATCTCGAAAAGGCCGAAGAACGACAGTGCGAACACTACGAAAACGGCGAAGAATATCACGTTCAGCCACACGTTGGTGCTGATATTATTGAAAATAGCAGGATCGGCGGAGCTGAGCAGATGGAAAGGCAGGCTCACGGCGAGGTAAATAAGGAAAATAAAGAAACCGTAAGTCACCGCGCTGGTGATGCCTTTCTTCTTGTCCTGCGCGGATTTGGTGAAAAACGAAACCGTCAGCGGGATCATGGGGAATACGCAGGGCGTAACCAATGCGAGCAGGCCGCCGATAACACCGAAAATGAAGATGAGCCAGGGGCTGGAATTGCCTTCCTTGCCGATGTCGCCCACTTTCATCACGGGGTTCTTGAGGTCCACGGCTTTGCGGTCGATCCTTTCTGCGATGGCCGCGTCGGCTTTGAGGCCGCCTTCTTCACCGGCCAGGTTGCCGGCTGCGTCCGCCACGAAGGTGAAGGGCGCTTCTTCCGGGAGGATTTCTTCGCCTTTGAGCACGTAGTAGATAACGTTGCCACGGAGATTTTTGATGGAATCGGAGTTGTATTTGATGGTGGCGGTTACTTCGGCTTCATTCTCGAAGTATTTGATTTCCATGTTGTCGAGCAGGGGCTCTGCGGCGCTTTGGGGCGCTGCGGCGTCCGCGAGGGCCAGGATTTTGGCGCGGGAGTCGCTGAGGCTGTCGAAAACGATGCGGGTATTGGGGTCATCGTCGCCCATGGAGGCGGCCATGAGTTTCCAACCCTGGTCTATTTTAGCTTTGAATTTCAGGATAAATTCCCCCTGCCCCTTCTTCTCCGCGGAGAATTCCCATTTGGCGTGAACTGGAGCGGCTTCCGGTTCCTGGGCTACGGCAGAGGCGCCGAAAAGCAGCAGGAAAGCGGAAATCAACGATACGATATACTTCATATGTATGATAGACTTAACAGAATGTATTAATGCATAATGCAAAAACGAGTTCTTTCGGGTTGAAAGAACTCGTTCCTATGAAAATGTGTTGAAATCCGGATTATTTACCACCCACGTTCACGGCGAATTCCACTTCAGTCGGCGGAAGGCACTGATGATCGTCGCAAACCATAAATTCCACGGAGCCTTTCACTTTGGTCACAGCTTTACCTTTTACGGTTACTTTCTGGATAAAGGAAACGGAGTTTTCGTAGTATTTCAGTTCGGAATTGAAGTTCTTGTCGAACGCTTTGTGCAGTTTACCGGATTCGGTCACTTTGCCTTTGGGCGTAACGAGCGGGTTCTTCGCGAACTTGAAGGAGGTGGGAACCGGTCCTTCACCGGCTTCCTGGGCATAGAGGTGCCAGCCGCCGTCGATCGTGGCTTTGGCGATCACTTCGTATTCAGTGGCGCTCACTTTTTTGGACGTGAACTCCCATTTAACGGGGTCTTGCGCAAAGGCCAGGGCCGGCAGCGCGAAGAGCATGATGGCTACGAGCAGTTTTTTCATAATTCTTTCTTTAATTGGTTGGTTTGATGGTTATTGACCAGGCCTTGTACCTAGTTATTGTTTATAAGGCTTTGGAAGATCAGCTGGCCGTCGCGGTTGCCCAGCACTTCGCTGGTGGCCCGCTCGGGGTGCGGCATCATTCCGAAAACATTTCTTTCTTTATTACAGATCCCCGCGATGTTGCGGATGGCGCCGTTCGGATTAGCAGAATCAACAATGTTGCCAAACTCATCGCAATAACGGAAAATCACCTGGTTATTTGCAAACAGCTCGTCCAGCGTAGCCTCGTCCGCATAGTAACGCCCTTCGCCATGCGCCACCGGGATCATCAGCGGGCGGCCAGTTACTTCCTTCGTGAGTGAAGCTGTGGTATTCTCGCTCTTGATGAACACGTTCTTGCAAACGAATTGCTGGTTCTCGTTCTTCAGCAAAGCGCCCGGAAGCAAACCCGCCTCGCACAAAATCTGGAAGCCGTTACATACGCCGATCACACGGCCGCCTTTGTTCGCAAACTCCACCACGCTCTGCATCATGGGGCTGAACTTGGCAATCGCACCGCAACGCAGGTAGTCGCCATAGGAAAAACCACCAGGGATCAAAATGCAGTCTTCCGTAGTAAACATGCTCAAATCCCTGTCTTTGTGCCAAAGGCTGATCACTTCCTGGTTCAGATCCGTACGCAGCGCGTCGATCATATCTTGGTCGCAATTAGAACCGGGAAACGTAACAACTCCGAATTTCATTTATTTATTTGTTTGAATATTTCTCAAGGAAAGAACAAAATTACTGACCATTGGGGAATTTACAATCACCACTCATCAGATTTATGATTCCACTAACAACCTCCCCTTCTACCCCTTAATGGCTAAAGTATTGCATAATAATAACATATGCGATCACCAGCATGTGTATTGCATTGGCAACCGTATTGTTGGTTACCGACCAGAAGACGTTCGCCGCAAATAACGACACCGGCATCACCGCCAGCACCCAATACGCCGCCGAAAAGTGACCGCTGAACAACGGCAGCAACATCGCCACCAAAGCATAAATCACCACCGTAGCCCATATCTTCCGCCCCTGGATCAGCATCTTCTTGAACGTCCGCTGCAATAACAGCCACCCCACCACAAAAAACAACATCCCCCCGATCAACGCCCCCCAGACCTTATAATCCGTGATCACCGGCAAATTCGCCCGGATATTGACCAGCTCCGATATCATATCCCACCGGTTGGTCAGGAACAACCAGGTGCCCAACAGGTAAAACGGGCAAATAATCCCCATCAAACCGATAATCCACTCCGCCAGCCTGAACGCCCGCATAATCAGCAGGCTCAGGAACAGCAAAGCCACAAACAAAACAGCCGGGAAATAGAAAAGCCCGCAAACACCCAGCGCAAACCCGATGTTGAACGACACATCCCGCGCCGAATTACGCATATACAGGTCCGTTATGCTCGAAAAGATCCACAACATCACGGTATTTACGATCAAAGCCGGAGAAAACACGTTCCAGCTCTCCAATAGGGAAGTCAATAACAGGAAACACATCGCCGGCAGGTAGTTGTCTTTCGCAAACAGCCGGTGATTGTTCACAATGCGCGTCAGCAGCAGTGCCTGGACAAATAACAGCATCAGCGCCAGGAACGTGAAAAAGAAAGGGCTCGGCCCCACCATTCCCTCCAACCAGCCCACCAACAGCTTATACATCAACCCTTCCGACCCGTCTGCCAGGTACGGCGACGGATGGAGCAGGTAGAAAAACTTGATGAACAACATGTACAGGAACAGCAGCAAAACCGTCAGCGGGTTGCCCGATCTGAAAAACTTTATCACGATGCAAAGGTGGGGTTAAAAGTCAATTTTTGCAAAGCAAATATAATTCCTGTAAATACAGGGCACGAGCACCGTCCGGCCGCTGATTTGCTTGCCGTAACGGGGCATCCAGGTAAACCCTTTGTCCAGGTTCCGCAGCGTGGGCTTACGGCTTACCTTGCCGTCGGGGCCCATGGTATTCTCCGTCAGCACATACTGCCGGCGCTCCAGCTCGTTGAACAGGAACCGCAGCTCGCTGCCCACGTTCACCAGCATGTAGCTCAGGTACAGATCGGCGCCATCGTCGAACTGGCTCTTATGCACGAAGTTGCTGAACGTCAGGTCTCCCTTGTCATCGAACGCCAGCACGGCGATGTTATCGTAGTGAAACCGCGTGCCCTGGCCGTCGTTCCAGCCGTAGGGATTGTAATAATACGGGCTGTAGGGCGAGTAGTAATAAGGATAATATCCGCCATAACCGCCGTACATGTAGTTCCAGCGGTTCCAGGGCTGGCTGCGGGAAGTCGTATAGTAAGATTCCGCCGTCAGCATAAAACCGCCGTTGGAAGTATTCACGATCTTGCGGATGAAATAATCATTGAAAGCCGCATTGGTGGAGGCGTCGCCCTTCGCTTTCTGCTTCAGTTCGGGGGTAAACGCCACTTCTTTTTCAAACAACCGCTGGTTACTGGTGTAGTCCAGCCGCAGGAGGTACATCCCTTCCACATTCCCGCGCTTCTGCTTGTAGAAGAAAGCCGTTACCAGGGCCTGTTTGTCCTGGTTATCGAGCTTGAGCTTCACTTCGTCCAGCAGCAAATCCTTTTTTTCGAAAGGATACGTCTCAAAACCGTCTGTGGTCGCCCGTTTTATGATCACGCTGCCATTCACGATGTAATCTCTCCCGGATCCCCTTTCCAGCTTGGTGAAAAACAGGTCGCCGTCGTTGTTGAGGTTGAAGTTATTGAGGAACTGCTTCTTGCCTGCCATGGGGAGGCTGACGCGGCTGTTGTTGATGAGGTTGAAGGAACTGTCGTACAGGAAAGTGTAGAACACGTTATTGTCTTCCTTGTCCTGGTTGATTTTATAAATGAGGATGCGGTTCTTGTCTTCGGAAGTTTCTACGGAGTAGATTTTATTTTCCTTTGAATAGAAGCCGATGCGGGTGGAATCGATCATGATGGGTGCTTCCATGAACTGCCCTTTCCCGTTGACGCGCCCTACGAAGCTGTACACCGCGTCTTTCCGCTGGAACTGGTAGATCATGTACGAGAATTCGGGGTAAGACACGAAGTCGACGCTGATCAGCTTTTTGGGAAGGAAGTCGAGCTTCACGCGGTCGAGCAGCTGCATGCCGTTGTCGTACACCGAAATATTGTATTCGCCGCGGTCGGCTTTATATACGAGGATGTTTCCGGAAACCCTGCCTACGATTTCGAACTCGGTGGTTTTGTAATCATCCCTTTCCGGTTCGGAGTAGGTGATTTTCTGGGCCATGGCAAGGGAAGCGCAGAGCATCAGCGCGATAAACGGGAGGATATGACGAAGGCGCATGGGCATAAGTTTAAGGTAATCTACAGGATAAACGCCTGATACGGCGGTTTTAGCATAGATCCGGTTCAAACCTACATGAAAAATATCTTATTGCCAAGTAGCAGGAACAGGCCGGAATTTATTGTGTAAATTTACGGAGGATCAATTGGCTTTTCAACATGATGGACACGGTTTTGATTACAGGCGGCACCGGCCTGGTAGGCAGGGCTCTTACGGACTTCCTCCTCGAACGGGGATATCGCGTCATCGTCTACACGCGGAAGATGCGTTCTCCCCACCACCCTAACCTCCGATACGCACTCTGGGACCCCGCCGCCCAAACCCTCGATGCAGCCGCCCTGCAGGAAGCCGACCAGATCATCCATCTCGCGGGCGCCAATGTGGCCGACAAGCGGTGGACCGCCTCCCGCAAGCAGGAAATCCTCGACAGCCGCGTTCAATCCGCCCAGCTCCTGTTCGACCAGCTCTCCCAAACTAAAAATAAGGTCAGGACTTTCGTAAGCGCCTCCGCCACAGGGTTCTATGGCGAATTCCAGGGGAAGAACTTCACCGAAACCGACCCTCCGGCCAACGATTACCTGGGCAAAACCTGCGTGGCCTGGGAAAACAGCGTCCGCCAGATGGAATCCCTCGGCAAAAAAGTCATCATCCTCCGCACCGGCATCGTCCTGTCCAACAAAGGCGGCGCCCTCAGGGAATTTATCAAGCCCGTCCGCCTCGGCTTCGCCACCGTCATGGGCAGCGGCCAGCAATTCATTTCCTGGATCCACCTCCACGACCTTATCCGCCTGTACCATAACGCCCTGGCCAACGACCAGCTCAGCGGCACCTACAACGCCGTGGCGCCCTTCCCCGTCACCAACCAGGAACTCGTGACCCAGCTGGCCCGCGCCGTCAAAGGCAAAGGCTTCGTTACGGTGCACGTTCCCGCCTTCGCCCTCAAACTGGCGATGGGCGAAATGAGCGTGGAAGTCCTCAAAAGCGTGAAAGCCTCTTCCGCCAAAATCCAGTCTACCGGCTTCCAGTTCTCCTACCCGCGCATCTCAGACGCGCTGGCGCAACTGGTCACCTCGGGCGACTAACACCCTCAGATACCAAGGGCCTGGCGCAGGGCGCGGGCTTTCAGGAGGCATTCCTCCCACTCTTTTTCCGGGTTGCTGTAAAAGGTAATGGCTGAACCTGTCTGGAAGGATATGTAATGTTTTTCAGCATTGTACAGGATGCTGCGGATCACCACATTGAAGTCGAAATCGCCTTCGGGCGTGATGTACCCCACTGCGCCGGAGAACAGTCCTCTCCGCGTTCTTTCATATTGTTCGATCAGCTGCATCACTTTCACTTTGGGCGCCCCGGTCATGGAGCCCATGGGGAAGGCGTTGCGGATGGCGTCGGTGAAATGGAAGGCGGGGTCGAGGGTGGCGGAAACGGTGCTGATCATGTGGTGCACCTGCGGGAAGCTGTAGATGCCGAAGAGCTCCGAGACCTTCACGCTGCCGCGCACGGCGGTGCGGGATAGGTCGTTGCGGACGAGGTCCACCACCATCACGTTTTCCGATTGTTCTTTGGGGCTGTTTCGCAGCGCCTGCAGCAGGGCTTCGTCTTCCGCGGGGTCAGCGGCGCGGCGGATGGTGCCTTTGATAGGCTGGGAAATGAGCTGGTTTCCTTCTTTACGGAGGAACCGTTCGGGGCTGGAGCAGGACAGGTAGC
>NZ_CALNBI010000297.1 GCF_937874145.1 uncultured Chitinophaga sp.
CTTCCGAGCGCTTTGCCGCGGCGAAAGACAACGCGGTGAATTCCCTCGAAACCGAGCGCATCACGCAGTACGACATCATCAGCAGCTACCTCCGCAATAAAAAGCTCGGCATCGACCACGACGCGCGCATCGAACTGTACAAAGGCCTGAAACCGCTCACTTTCGCGGACATCAACGCCTTCCACCAGAAGAACGTGTCGAACAAGCCTTACAACCATTGCGTTGTTGCTTCCAAAGACAAAGTAACCAAAGAAGATCTCGCGAAATACGGCGCCTTCACACAGGTAAGCCTCGAGCAGATTTTTGGGTTCTAGCCCAAACCGAAAAAAAGTAAACGGGATCATGTAATCGCATGATCCCGTTTTTTATTGCTTAAACTATTGGCGTATTATTTCAACACCAGCCGGTGATCCACCGTTCTGAAAGTGCCATTATCGTTTGTATACTCGTAATACAATTGGAACGATTTTGTCTCAGGATCATAGGCGCTGGTTTTACCGGGCGTCGGCACCAGCCGGGTTAACGTGGTTTCGGCATTGGGCTGTATTTGCACCGTATTATCCGCATTGACGGTGAGGCTAATTGTCCCGAAATCGCCGTTGGCGTTGGCGGCGTGTACTTTGTACGTACTGCCGCTCGCCCATTTCACATCCGTATCGAACGACCACGGCGATGTATTGACCGGGTTGCCCGGTGCATCCGCCGCCGTATTGAAATTGAACCGGGTGCCGGAAGATGCATACCTGCCTTCAAAAGGCGGCTTCACTTTGATGATGTAATACTTCACCGCCATCGCCGGCACTACGGATACGCCACCGCCTGACGCCTGCACAATCTTTAACGGCAGTAAATAGCTGGCGCCGGGATCCAGCAGCAGGCTGTTGAAGACGAGACTGTCTTTTGCCGAGGTTTTGTGTCCCTGGGGGATGGTAACGCTCTCTCCTTTCAAGGTTACGCTACCATCCGGCAAGGGCAAGTGATTGGTTTTGTAGTTGGTGTTAAATGCCGCTATGAGGCTATTGTCTATCGCCAGCTGCGCACTTACGTTTCCGGAAGCGGGATTTTGCATGGCTGCGGCGAAACGGATGACCGGCGTGGATGCCGACACTTTGAATTCCTCAGATACCGCCTGCGAGGCGGGCACGATGTATATACCCGCCACTCCGGCCGGCTGTTCGTCTTTCCCGCATCCTGAGAACAATCCCAGGGCGGTCAGCGCGAAAGTCAATATATAGATGGATGATGAAAGCTTTTGCATGTTGATGGATTTTGGTCGTACCCCGCGTTTGACCGCGGGGTAGGGGAAAAAATGTGAGTTGGCGTATTACCACAGCGGGTTCTGCACCAGCATTTTGCTTTTCTGGATTTCGTCCAGCGGGATGGGATACAGGTACATCGACTTCTTGAACAACCTGTTCTCCACGAACGTCCGCGCGAAGAATCCGCCGGCCCCGATCGTGAGGTTACCGGAATTCATGTTCATGCCGGTCGCTGGTTTGTTGAGGCCGCCTTGTTCCGGCGTTTTGTCGGCCAGCATCCATCTTCTCACATCAAAATACCGCTGCCCTTCGGTGCAGAGCTCCACCCTGCTTTCCCGCTGGATCGCTTTGCGCAGGGCATCTTTATTGCCCAGCAGCCCGGGTTTGATGGCTGACAGCAACGGAATACCCGCGCGTTCTCTCACCTTGTCGATATACTCCAGGATCTTCGGATCGCCGGGGTTCACTTCATTGCAAACTTCTGCATACAACAGGTAAAATTCAGCTAAACGGAAAATGATGGAAGGGCGGTATTGGGAACGGGGATAGGTGCCTTCGTTGCGGACGTTGCGCGCCGTTCTTTTATAGAGGAGATATCCGGTGTAAGGGTTGTCGCCGGCGCTGTTGTCGTTGCCGCTGCCTTTATGGAACTGAACGTTCGTGTTGCTGATATGCCATTTCCGGTTCTGGAAGAATACCGTCTGATAGAAGCGCGGTTCGCGGTTCACCCACATATTGAATGTACCCGGCTCCGTCCTGCCCGAGGGATCGTCGCCCGCGGCAGAGAATGCGTTTTCCCTGTACATCGGCGATTCGTTGATCGGGAGGCCGTCGATCATGAAGAAGTCGTCTACCAGTTCCTGGGTTACCCCGAGGGAATTGAGGCCGCCCCTTTCGCTCCTGGGCGTACAGCGGCGGTCAGTTCCTTCTCCATCCACACTGCCCCAGGACTGGGAGGGCGAAGCCCATACAATTTCCTTATTCCCTTCCACGTCGATGAAAAGACGGTACAGGCTTTCGTCCGGATTGTACGAACCCCCAGGACCGGTAAACAATTTAAACAGTTCATGCTTCCCTTCGGAGAACGTCAAAAACGCTTCCAGCGCGGTTTTGGCGGCCTGCCATTTAGCGGCGCTGGCGGCCGGGAATAATTGCTTGCCGTCGGGATTCTTCAGCTGCACGG
>NZ_CALNBI010000298.1 GCF_937874145.1 uncultured Chitinophaga sp.
GTTTATGAAGCTATGCCTGATCCTCATGACCGTGACAGTCCTGCAGCTGCAGGCGGCCGTGGGATATTCGCAAAACCGGTTCTCCATCGAAAGCCGGCAGATCGAACTGAAAAAGCTCCTGGAGTGGATCGAAACGAAAAGCTCCTACCGCTTCCTGTACAATATCAAAACCTTCCCCGCCGCGGAAAAGGTAGATGTCAAATTCGACAATGCCACGCTTCCCGCCATGCTCGACCGCGTTCTGCAGGGCCGCTCCCTCACCTACAGCATCCTGGACGACGGGCTGGTGGTGATCTCGCCCGCCAGACAGGAAGAGAAGATCACCGTCAAAGGCAAAGTGCTTTCGCCCGAAAACAACGAACTGATCGGGGTGAGCATCCAGCTGAAGGGTACCAGTCAGGGCGTCGCCACCGACGAACGGGGCAACTTCAGCCTGCAGGCGCCCCCGAACGGCGTGCTGATCATTTCCTATATCGGGTTCCAGCAGCAGGAAGTGCCGGTTAACGGGCGCACGCAGCTCCCTAACATTATCCTCCAGCCCTCCAGCTCCGGACTCAACGAAGTGGTGGTGCTGGGTTACGGGCAGAAACAGGTGCGCCAGAGCATCACGGGCGCCATCAGCAGCATCCAGACCAAAGAGCTGAAGCAAAGCCCGGTAGCCAACCTCACCAACGCCCTCGCAGGCCGCCTCCCCGGCCTGATTACGGTACAGCACAGCGGCCGGCCGGGTGCGGATTATTCGCAATTATTTATTCGTGGTATTAACACAACGGGATCGACCAACCCGCTCGTGGTGATCGACGGCCTGCCCCGGGGCAACGCCGACCTGGGGCAGCTCGACGCGAATGAGATCGAGTCCGTTTCCATCCTGAAAGACGCCTCTGCCACGGCGCTCTATGGCATCCAGGGGGCTAACGGCATCGTGCTGGTCACCACGCGCCGCGGGCAGGAAGGACCTCCCAATATCCAGATCAACGCGCAAACGGCCATGCAGCAGCCGGTTACTTTCCCCAGGTTCCTCGATTCCTACAAATCCGCCCAGCTGCAGAACGAAGCCGCGAAAAACGACGGCATGGCGCCCCGCTGGACCGACCAGGAGCTTGAATATTTCCGCACCGGCCTCAAGCCCTACGATTATCCCAATACCGACTGGTACACCGAAATGGTGCGCGACTTCTCCCCGCAGAAAACGCTCAACGTGAACATCAACGGCGGTTCCAAATATGTGCGGTATTTCGTGTCGGGATCGTACCTGCGCCAGGAGCCCCTGTACAAGCACGGCAACGATAACATCTACGGCATCAAATACAAATACGACCGCTTCAACTTCCGCTCCAACATCGACATCACGCTCGACAAGAACACCGACCTGCAGGTTGACCTCGCTTCCCGCCTGGAAAACCGTACCAGTCCTTCCCTCGACCGCGTGGGCCAGGAGTTGTACTGGGTGATCCTGTCGCAGATGACGAATCATCTTACCCCTGTCAGGAACCCCAACGGCAGCATTGCTTCCGGGAATATGCGGGAGGATTTTTATAACCTGTACGGCGTGCTCACCCAAAACGGCTACCTCGATGCGTACTGGCATAGCACCAGCGGCTCGGTGGCGCTCACCCGCAAGCTGGACTTCATCACACCGGGGCTGAAGGTGAAAGGCCTTTTCACGTTTGAGAATTACGGTGATATCAATGTGGCGTTTGACCAGGAGTTCGATTCGTACCGGTACAAATCGAAGCCCGGCACGCATACAGGTGAATATTTCCAGCACCGCACCGCCACCAGCCTGTCGCGCTCCGGTTTCAGCAGCGGGCAGCGTTACTATTGTTACGACCTGAAACTAATGTACGATCGTGATTTCGGGAAGCATTCGCTGGGCGGGCTTTTCCTCTTCAACCGGAACTTCCGCTCCCAATCCGGCGACCTGCCCCGGGTGTATGAAGGTTATGTGGGAAGGGTGACGTACAACTACGATAAAAGATACTACCTCGAGTTTAACGCGGGTTACAACGGGTCGGAGAACTTCCCGGTGGGCAAGCGTTACGGCTTCTTCCCGGCGGCATCCGCGGCATGGATGATCAGCAGTGAAGATTTCATGCCGAAAGATGGCGCGCTCAGCTTCCTGAAGCTGCGCTTCTCGCACGGTTATGTGGGTAACGACCAGATCGGCGGCGGCCGCTGGCTGTATATGTCCGACTTCTCGCGCACCGACGGTTTCACCTTCGGCAGCGTGGCTACCGGCGTGGGCGGCTATTACGAAAGCCGCATCGGCAACACCGCCATCACCTGGGAGAAAGCCGCCAAAACCAACCTGGGTTTTGAAACGGGTTGGCTGAAAGACAGGATCAAATTCAACGTAGACCTCTTCCGCGAGCTGCGGAAAGACATCCTGACCTACGCCGGCACCATTCCTTCGTACCTCGGTATTACGGCAGACATCAACCGCAACCGCGGGCGGATCATCAACCGTGGCGTGGAAGCAGATCTGCACCTGAATATGGACGTAGGGCGCGTGGGGCTCTTCGCGAAGCTCAATTACCAATATGTGAAGAATAAGATCCTGGAGATGGATGAGCCCAAGCTGCAATATGCGCACCAGAGCATCACCGGTCTGCCTATCGGATATGGTTTAGGATATGTAGCGGAAGGATTGTTCCAGTCGCAGGCGGAGATCGACAGGCATGCCCGTCAGATTTTCGCACCGCTGATCCCCGGCGACATCAAATACAAAGACATTGACGGCAACGGCGTGATCAACGAAGCCGACCGCGTGATGATGCCTTTGCTGAACGTGCCTACCAGCTACTTCGGCGCCACGCTGGGCATCGATTACAAGGGGCTGGACGTGAGCGCACTCTTCCAGGGCGCCCTGGGTGGCCGGCAGATTTATTCCGCCCAGCTGGTGTGGAACTACCGTGAAAGCTACCGTCCATTCCACGAAGGCCGCTGGACGCCGGAGAACGCCGCCAACGCCACCTTCCCGGCGCTGCACTACTCCGAGAGCAATATGGGCAACAACTTCATCAATTCCAGCTACTGGGTGCGCAAGACCGATTACGTGAAACTCAAAAACGTAGAGATCGGGTACCGCCTGCCGAAGCACTGGACCAGCAAGGTGAAGATCAAAAACGCCCGTATTTACGTGAACGGCATGAACCTCCTCAGCTGGGACAACGTGCGCGAACTGGGCATCGATCCGGAATCCAATGCGGGCGACCGCTGGGGCTGGCAGCCTTATCCCATCATGCGCGTATTCAACGCCGGTATCACCATCAACCTCTAAACCCGCATCATGAAAATAGCAAGCATAACGAAGCGATCCATCTGGCTGTTGCTGCCATTTCTTTTCGCATGCAACAAGAATTTCCTGGACCGCAAACCCAGCGACAAGATCACCGAAGCAGAAGTATTCAGGAATATCGAGAACGCTGAAAAATTCGTGAACGTCATCTACCAGAGCCTTCCCAACCTCTTCAAGCCCGGAAGCGCCTGGATGCTGAGCAGCGCCACCGACGAAACAAACCAGGCTATCGACGCATCGGCTACCAATCCCGATGCCGGGAGCTTCAACAACTCTTCCATGAGCCCGGCGGCCTTTCCCATGCAGGGCCAGTGGGCCGAGTACTACGGCAAGATCCGCTCCTGCAACCTCTTCCTGGCCAACTACAACAATATACCCAACGATCCGAATTACCCGGAACGCAAGTCGCGCATGCGCGGTGAAGTACTGTTGCTCCGGGCGTACTATTACTTCCAGCTGGTCATCCGCTGGGGTAAAGTGCCGTTGATGACGCAGGTGCAGAATCCTTTCGACAATCCGGACGACATTTATTACAAACGTAATTCCATCGATGAAGTGATGCAGGCGATCGTCCAGGACCTGGATGAAGCCGCTCCGCTGCTGCCGGCGAACTACGCCGCCCGTCCGAATAACTGGGGCCGCGCCAGCAAGGCCATTGCGCTCGCGCTGAAAGGAAGGGTGCTGCTCTATCATGCCAGCCCGCTGTTCACGCCCGTGAGATCGCAGGCCCGCTGGGACCTCGCCGCAGACGCCTGCCGCGCTGCGCTGGATACCGCATTGAAAAACGGCTACGCACTGAATGCCAATTACAGCGACGCCTTCACACAATACTTCAACCGCGAAGTGATCTGGAGCCGTCCGGCCCCGGGAGCTTACCGCGATGGCGGCCTCGACCAGGAGCTGAATCCCCGTGGCGCCGGCGGTTATGGCAACATCAATCCTTTGCAGGAGCTGGTGGATGATTACGAAATGAAACCGACCGGCCTGGCCATTTCCGATCCTGCATCCGGGTACAACCCGCAGCGGCCGTACGACAACCGCGACCCGCGCTTCTACGCCACCATCCTTTATCCCGGCGCCATGTGGAAAGGCCGCTCACTGGACCCCAACGACGCCGACGCGCCGAGGCCTGGCCAGGTGACCACCAACTACTGGCCCCGGAAATATCTCCTCGAAAGCGTGAACCTCTTCAACCTCACCGGCGCCACCGACCGCAAGTGGGTGCTCATCCGCCTGGCGGAACTGTACCTCAATTATGCCGAAGCGCAGTTCGAAGCGAAAGGCGCCGGCACCGAAGTGCTCGCCGCCATCAATGCCGTGCGCGACCGGGTGGATATGCCCGCTTTCAGCGGCGGCCCGGATGATGTAGTACGTGCTAAAATCCGTAATGAAAGGAGGATCGAGCTGGCGCTGGAAGATCACCGCTTCTGGGACGTGCGCCGCTGGAAGATCGCTGAAACCGTCGACAACCGCGATGTGCACGGCGTAAAAGTAACCGGCCAGGGCAACGTGACGTATGAATATCCCGTGGTAGAGAAACGCAAATTCACCGTCACCCAGGACCGCGACTACTGGCTGCCCGTTCCGCAGAACGAGATCGACAAAGTATCGGGCCGCAATGATGAATTCAAACAAAACCCCGGATGGTAAAACTTCTCAAACCGACAACGACCATGAAACATATTGCATTCAGCCTGATGGCTTTGCTGGTGCTCATCGCATCGGCAGGCTGCAAGAAAGAAAAGGGTTTCGAACATGATCCCAACGCGCCCGTGGTGATCGAGAAATTCACGCCGGCCATCGGTGGCGCGGGCGTGGAAGTGCTGATCTATGGCAGCAATTTCACCAAAGACACGTCCGGCGTTACCGTTACAGTGAACGGCGTGCCCGCATTCGTAGCCGGTGTGGTGGAAGACCGCATCCTCATCGCCATCCCGCCCAAAGCCGGAACAGGCAAGATCGAAGTGAACATCCGGGGCAACAAGGCTTCCAGCACGCAGGAGTTCGGCTATCAGCCTTCCACCGTCGTAACTACATTTGCCGGCAGCGGCAACGAAAGTTATGTAGACGGCGCAGGCACTGAAGCATCTTTCAATATCGGCAACCGCTGCGGGATCGATATCGATGAAGACGGTAACCTGTACGTTCCCGAAGCCGGCAACCGCCGCGTGCGCAAGATCGCGCCCGACGGCACGGTGACCACGCTCACGGGGAACGGGAATAACGGATACAAAGAAGGTACTGCCAACGAGGCTGAGTTCTACATGCCGTTCGACGTCGTATCGGCTGGTAACGGCGTGGTATATGTGTCTGACCCTTCGGCATGGACGATACGGAAAGTGACCGCCAACGGCACCACTTCGCTGGTAGGATGGTTCGAGGCCTGGGGCCTCGGCATCGACCGGCGCAATGGCATGCTGTATTATTGCGACGCCAGGGCGGAAGGGAGCGTGTACCGCGTAAACCCCAACGACGGCTCTTCCACCAAGATCATCACCGGCCTCAGCTACCCGTCCGACGTGGCGGTGGACAGCAAAGGCAATCTCTACGTGGTGGTGAATGGCAGCAACACCATCCGCCAGTTCAAAGCGGATACCTGGGAGGCGGGTGTTACGATCGGCAGCGGGCAGGCAGGGCTGGTGAACGGTCCGGCAGCATCCGCGAGGTTCGACCTTCCCTGGAGCGTAGCCGTAGACGCGAACGATAATCTATTCATCGCCGGTAACGGCAGCTGGGATGGTTCCGCCACCAACACCAACCAATGCATCCGTTTCGTAAAAACCGAGACCTGGGAAGTAAGCACCTTCACCGGTGGCAGCACCGCGGGATTCGCGGACGGCACGGGCTCCGCGGCGTTGTTCAGCGCGCCTACGGGCGTGGTGGTGGCGCCCGATGGCGTCGTGTATGTAGTTGACAGAAGAAATAACAGGATCAGAAAAGTAATTGCCGAATAAAAAGTTATGCAAAGAGTAATGAAACATCTGCTGGCGGTCTGCATTTTTGCAACCGCCGGCTTTTCCGCCGCCGCGCAGCAAGCGGCCTACAAGTGGAATGAATTGCCTGTGAGAGGCCTGCTGATGAGTGTTCCCAAGCAACAGGACGTTCCGGTGTTCTGCGAGTTTATCCGTAATGCGTTGCCGAAAGAGGGCGTCAATACTTTGGCGATCCGTATCGAGTACAGCTATCAATACAAATCGCATCCGGAACTGGCGGAGAAAGGCGCGTTGTCTGAAAGTGACGTGAAGCAGATCGTAAAAGCCTGCCGGGACGCGAAGATCCGTCTCATCCCGACGATGAACCTTTTCGCACACCAGTCGGAGCAAACGGAAATGGGGCCTTTGCTGAAAGCTTATCCCCACCTCGACGAATCCCCTGACTTCAATCCGCCGGTTCCCTGGAAAAACGGCGGGATGTTCGATTTTTACAGCAAGAGCATTTGCCCGCGCCACCCGGAATTGTTGAAGATTTTCTTCCCGATGATGGACGAGCTGGTAGCGGTGTTTGAAGCGGACGCATTGCATGTGGGGCTGGATGAAGCGTGGATCATCGGGTATGATAAATGTCCGCGCTGCGGCGGGGGCGACCGTTCGGAGATTTTCGCGGAATATGTGAATAAACTGCATGGCCATCTGAAGGAAAAGAATGTGGAAATGTGGATGTGGAGCGACCGGCTCATCGATGGTAAAACATCCAACCTGCTTGCCTGGCAGGCCAGTATGAACGACACACACCGCGCCATCGACCGCATTTCAAAAGAAATCGTGATCACCGACTGGAAATATGAAAGCGCCCCTCCCACCCCGGGTTACTTTGCGCTGAAAGGGTTCAATGTGCTGGCGAGCCCCTGCTCCAACGCGGAAGTGGCCATCGACCAGCTCAACCAGGTGCTTGCCATCCGGAAAGATGCAACCCGTGCCGAGTGGGCATTACCGCTGGGGCAACGCATGCAGGGCATGTTCGAAACGATGTGGTTCAATTCCAAAGAATTCATCGACGCGTATTATGAGCGCGGGGAATATCGCCCGTTGGCGAAAGACAATGTTGTGGCTTTCAAGAAACTTTTCAAAGCGATCCGCGAAGCGCAGAAAAAGTAATCTACTGTCCGATTCCGGAAACCCTATACCAGCGAAGCCGCCCATCCGGGCGGCTTTCCTTTTATCCAGCAACTCCAACCGCACATACGCGCAAAAATTTCCACTAGGTAGCATTACCTATAGGCAGACGCATCCGGCGGATTAATTTTGTCGCAGAAAAAGAAATTAACCCCATCATGAAAAAGTTGTTATGCGTATTCCTGCCTGTCTTCCTGCTGCTGGCAGCCTGCAAAAAAGATCCGAAGCCGGTGGATCCCGGAACGGAGCAACCCGGCAAAATCCCTTCCGATCCGGAAGCGAGGCCCGTGGGCGACCCGATCGGTGACCCGATCATTACCACCGTTACGCCTGCCGGTGCTACCATTACGTCGGAAGACGGCTCCTTCAAGCTGCGGATTCCCGTTGGCGCGGTGACGGAAAATACCGATATCGAAGTGCAGGAAGTGGTGAACACGGTGCAAGGCGGCGTGGGCAGGAGTTTCCAGCTGCTGCCGCACGGCAAGATATTCGCCAAGCCCGTGACGCTCGAATTTTCGTGGGCCGGCAACGAAAGCTGGGTGAATATCCCCGAAGCGATGGGGATCGCCTGGCAGGACGATAAGGATTTCTGGCGGCTGGCAAAAGCGCCGGTGGTGAATAAAGCGCAGAAAACCGTGTCCGTTCAAACGGACCACTTTTCCAACTGGGCCCTGCTGCAATGGTTACAACTCAATCCCGTGGCTACTACCGTGAGAGAAGGCGGGCAAACGGTCCTTTCCGTTACCACGTACATCCCGCTGGCCGGCGACGACCTGTTTACGCCTTTGGTGCCGGCTGATGGCCAGGATGTTACGCTGGGAGAAGGGCGCCCTTTGCCGGGGAGCTTCATCAAATCCTGGGCGGTGGGCGGCGTAGGCACCGTGAAAGGGAACGGCGGGCTGGGGACCTACTCCGCTCCCGCCACCGTAGCCAAACCGGAGATCGCAAACGTGACGGCTACACTGAAAGACAGCAAGCGCCAGTTGATGGTGGTGAGCACGGTAACGGTGATTCCCGACGGCATTTCGTTCAGGGTTGACGGCGGTGCGTGGATAAACTTCCCCGCTCATTCGGGATTTGACGAAACCACTTTCGAAATGTCGGGGATGGGTGAAGAAGGATACTTCGTTGTTGCCTGGCGCGGCGGCACGGGCAGCATGGGTTGGGAGCGCTTAGGCAAGACAGCATTGGTTTTCGCGGACATGCGCACCGCGAAAAACTACGCCAGCATATGGTACGACAAGGCATTGAAGCGCTATACCCCTGCTGGCGGGGCTTTGAACGTGAGCGAATTTGGCGGAAAAGGTGAAATGGTGAGCGGCAGCTTCAGTATGTCGGGAGGCGGTGTGTTCATCGACAACGACCAGGACCCTATCGGGAAGAGCACCATCGAAGGGTATTTTTCCGTAAGGCATGATCTTTGATTTTATGTCCGCATAATTTCATCCACGACCCGCTCATCCATTATTCCCCAAAACTTATTCATCCAGCCCCGCACATCCTGATGTAACCTCAAACTTATTGAATCCATTGCCCCGACATCCATTTGAGGCCCTTTAAAAGGTCATTCAGCCCCAATATTCAACGGTTCGTCCTGCTTAAACGCGCAGGGCGGCCGTTTTCTCCGGAACCCGAGTAACATATCAGGGCCGGTACCCGTTTAACGGTAGATTCATCCTGGCCCCCATCCATATGGTAACCTCAAAAGCCATTATTCATCCAGCTGACCCCGGAAATCCATGTAGCCCCAAACATCCATTTAGGCCCTTGTTGGCCTGTCGCCCCAAACTTCTGCGGTTCCGCCCTGCCCTCCGGCAGGGCGGCCGTTTTTACCGCTAATCCATTTGAAAGCGCCGTCCGGCGGGCCTTTGGCTTTTTTTCCTTATTTTAGCCACTAGCCAACTTGTTACAACATGAGCATATCTAAACGTACCCGAAACCTGATAATTGCAGTGAGTATGACGACAGGAACCGCCACCATGGCCCAGGCCCCGGCAGAACAAAATCCGTTCATGCAGGCCTACAACACCTCGTTCAAAGTGCCGCCTTTTGCGGAAATCAAGCCCGCGCACTTCATGCCGGCCTTTGATGCGGGGATCAAAGAGCAGCAGCAGCGCATCGGTGCGATCACGATGCAGCGCAGCGTGCCTACTTTCGAAAACACCATCGCCGCGCTGGAAAAGAGCGGTGAGCTGCTTCGCAACGTAAGCACGGTATTCTTCAACCTGACATCGGCCAATACCAATCCCGAACTGGAGAATATCTCGCGCCAGATCGCTCCGAAAATGGCGCAGAACTCGGACGACATCTACCTGAACCCCGCCCTTTTCTCCCGCGTGAAAACCGTGTACGAAAAGCGCGCCTCCGCCAAACTGACGCCCGAACAGGACCGCCTGCTCGAGAAAACCTATAAAGCCTTCGTGCGCAGCGGCGCCAACCTCGACGCCGCCAAACAGGCAAGGATGCGCGAAATCAATAAAGAATTGTCGCTGCTGACTGTGAAATTCGGCCAGCACCTCCTCGCCGAAACTAACCAGTTCGAGTTGATCGTGGACAACGAAGCCGACCTGGCCGGGTTGCCTGCTTCCCTGAAGACCGCGGCGGCCATCAGCGCCAAAGAAGCGGGGAAAGACGGGAAATGGCGCTTCACCCTGCACAACGCCAGCGTGATGCCATTCCTGCAGTATTCCGCCAACCGTCCGCTGCGCGAAAAAATGTACAAAGCGTACATCAACCGCTGCAACAATAACGACGAGCGCGACAATAAAGTGATCGTAGGCCAGCTGGCCAGCCTCCGCGCCGAAAAAGCCGGTATGCTCGGCTACACGTCGCATGCCGACTTCGTGCTGGAGGAAAACATGGCCAAAACGCCCGCCCAGGCCAACGACCTGCTGAACCGCCTTTGGGAAGCCGCGCTGCCCGTAGCGAAAAACGAAGCCGTGGAAATGCAGAAAGTGATGGACCGCGAAGGCAAAGGCGAGAAGCTGGAAGCATGGGACTGGTTTTATTATGCCGACAAAGTGCGGAAAGAGAAATATAACTACGACGCCGAGGAGCTGCGCCCGTACTTCCAGCTGGAGAACGTGCGGGATGGTATCTTCGCCGTGTCGAAGAAGCTGTATGGCATTACGTTCTCGCCGCTGAAAGATATCCCGGTTTACCAGGAAGACGTGGTGGCGTATGAAGTGAAAGAAGCCAACGGCGACCACATCGGCGTGATTTATATGGACTTCTTTCCGCGGACGTCCAAGCGCGGCGGTGCCTGGATGACATCCTACCGCAAACAGGCGCTCGAAAAAGGGAAGCGGGTAGCGCCCGTTGTGTCTATTGTCTGCAACTTCACCAAACCCACCGGCAACGAGCCCGCATTGCTTACGCCTGACGAAGTGGAAACCTTTTTCCATGAGTTCGGCCACGCGCTGCACGGCCTGTTGTCGAACGTACGGTACGAAACGCTGAGCGGTACATCCGTGCCCCGCGATTTCGTGGAGCTGCCCTCGCAGATCATGGAGCACTGGGCGTTTGAGCCAGAGGTGCTGAAAATGTACGCCAAACATTACAAAACCGGCGAACAGCTGCCCGCATCCCTCGTGAAGAAAATGGACGACGCGTCCAAATTCAACCAGGGTTTCGTAACTGTCGAATATCTCGCCGCCTCCATCCTCGACATGCAATACCACAACCTGGCCCCCGGCGCTAAGATCGATCCGCTGCAGTTCGAAAAACAACAGATGGACAAGCTCGGCCTCATCCCGCAGATTGCGCCGCGCTACCGCAGCACGTACTTCCAGCATATTTTCGCCGGTGGTTATTCCGCGGGATATTACAGCTATATCTGGTCCGAAGTGCTCGACAGCGATGCATTCGCAGCGTTCAAGGAAACGGGTAACATCTTCGATCCCGCCACAGCCCAATCGTTCCGCAAGAACGTACTGGAAAAAGGCGGTACCGCCGAACCGATGGACCTCTACAAAGCATTCCGCACCCGCGCCCCGGAGGTGAAGTTCCTCCTGAAGAACAGGGGCCTCGAAAACTAATTGAAAACCAAACGAAAGGCCGGAGACTATCTCCGGCCTTTTTTTACCTTATTACGCGTTGCAACATCTAAGACAAGCGTGTCCTGATATGCTTGTTTTAGCCGGGTTTTTAGTACATTTGCCAATACTAAAAGACAAAAAAACCCGTCCTGACGATGAAGCAAAAAATAAGCTGCCTTTTGATTGATGATGACAGGGACGATCAGGAAATATTCAAACTCGCGTTGCAGGACGTTAACGATGAAGTGCATTTCCTGTCTGCCGACGATGGTGTAGAGGGATTGCAGTTGCTGAAGTCCGGCGAGCATGGAACACCCAATTACATTTTCCTTGACCTGAATATGCCGCGTATGACCGGCAAGGATTGCCTCGCCGCGATCCGCAGCCAACCGCACCTTTCCGGCATTCCGGTCGTAATTTACTCTACTTCTTCCGACCCGAAAGACATCCAGGATACCAAGGCCCTGGGCGCCACGGATTACGTGGTGAAGCAATACAGCATTACATCGCTGAAGGAGATTCTCCGCCGTTTTTTCAACTGATTTTCTTCCAGATCCGCAAACGCTGCGGCAATTGCCTGTATTTCGCCGCTATGGTGGAATAGCGCAGGCTTTCTTTTGTGCCCAGGGCGAGGAAGCCTCCCGTTTCCAGGCTGTCGTCGAACAGCTGCAGGGCTTTATTTTGAAGGTCTTTATCGAAATAGATGAGCACATTCCGGCAAAGGATCAGCTGGAATTCGTTGAACGACCGGTCCGTAGCCAGGTTGTGGGGGGAAATGACCATCCGCCGGACAAGATCCTCCCCGAATTTCGCGAGGTCGTATTTTGCGGTGTAATACTGGCTGAAATCCTGCGTTCCTCCCGACTGAATATAGTTTTCCGAGTACTGTTTCATGAACCGCAGGGGAAAAATCCCTTTCCGGACTTTTTCCAGCACCGCCGGGTTGATGTCTGTTGCGTATAGCAGTGACCGTTGGAGCAGGCCGGCTTCCTTCAGCAGGATGGCCATGCTGAAAACTTCTTCCCCGGTGGAGCAGCCCGCGTGCCAGATGCGGATGAGCGGCGCCTGGGCGATAGCGGGCAGCACTTCCTTGCGCAGGAGCTGGTAAAAAGCTGGGTCACGGAACATTTCCGTCACGTTTACGGTCACCTCTTCCACGAAATGCCGGAAATAGGTTTCGTCGCCGAGCACTTTAGCTTTGAACGCATCGAGGCTGGCGAAGCGGTCGAGCGTAACGAGCCTGTTGAGGCGCCTTTTCAGGGAGGGGCGCGCATAATTGACGAAATTATACCCGTGCGTTTCCAGCACATCATGGAGGAACCCATCCAGCCACTCGTCCTTCATTTCTACTTGCTGCATACTCCTGCTTTACTTCCCTGCGTCGTACAGCCATACGCGCAGCAGGGACAACAACTGATCGATATCCACCGGTTTGCTGATATAATCCGACGCACCCGCGGCAATGCACTTCTCGCGGTCGCCTTTCATGGCCTTGGCCGTTACGGCGATCACGGGGAGATGTTTGGTGGCGGGGTTCGCTTTGATGCGGCGGGTGGATTCGTATCCGTCCATTTCCGGCATCATCATATCCATCAGCACGATATCCACTTCTTTATACTTTTCCAGCAATTGCAGGGCCTCGCTGCCATCGGTAGCCGAGATCACTTTCATGCCGAAGCTTTCCAGCGCGCGGGTGAGGGAGAAGATGTTGCGCACATCATCGTCCGCCAGCAGGATATTTTTGCCACGGAGCACTTCCGCCAGCCTGCCGAGACCGTTGCCGGGGCGTTCCGATTCTTTCTTCTCGCCTTCCACCAGGTGGAGGAAAAGCGACACTTCGTCCATAATCCGCTGGTACGAATTCGCGACTTTCACCACCACCGAATCGGCGTAGCTGCGGATTTTCGATTCCTCGTCGCGGCTGAGGTTCTTGCCGGTGAACACGATGATGGGGATGTTCTCCAGCCCTGGTTCCTGCTTCACCTGCTCCAGCGTATCGTAGGAACGTGCGTGGGAAACGCCCATGTCGAGGATCACACAGTTCACTTCCTGTTTGTGCAGCGATTCGAGGCTGCCGTTGATGGTATCGCGGATTTCGGTATTTACTTTATAGTTTTCGAGGAAGTATGCCAGCGCCTTCGCATGTTGCATATTCTCTTCCACGATGAGCACTTTGCGGGGGTTCTGATTGAGCATGAACTCGATCTTTTTGAAGATGTCGTCCATTTTTTCGATGGTCAGCGGTTTGTCGATGAAGTCTACCGCGCCTTTCGAAAGGCTCTTGAAACGCGCCTGGAAGGCGGACATGATATGGACGGGGATATGCCGGGTGAGGGGGTTGCCTTTGAGGTCTTCCATCACTTCCCAGCCGTCTTTCACCGGCAGCTGGATATCGAGGAGGATACCAGCGGGGATGTATTGTTCGGCGAGGGATTGCGCCTCATCGCCGCGGACCGTCACAATGCCCTTGTAACCCTTGCTCCGGGTGAATTCGAGCAGCGAACGGGCGAAGTTGAGATCGTCTTCCACGATAAGGATGCACTTATCGCCCGGCCGGATGGCCGCGCGGTCGTCGTCCACCGTACCCACCGGGATGGACTCGCTCACGAAGCGCTGGCGGTACACGCTCTTCTCTTTCGCGGGCATCAGTTCGGATGCGGATAATTTCTCCACTTTCCCGACGCCCGACGATACCGGCAGCAGTACGGTGAATTCGCTACCTTTCCCCGGCTCGCTCACCAGCCTGATCTCACCGCCCATGAGGCGCGCCAGCTCCCGGCTGATGGAAAGGCCCAGGCCCGTCCCGCCGAACCTCCGGCGCGTGGAGCCGTCTTCCTGCTGGAAAGCTTCGAACACCACGTCCAGCTTATCCGGCGCAATGCCGATACCCGTATCTTTTACACTGAAAGCGATGGTATTGGTGTATTCCGAAGGTCGGTATGCCCGCAGTGTTACGGTGCCTTCGTTCGTAAACTTGATGGCGTTGCTGAGCAGGTTGCGCAGCACCTGGTCGAGGCGCTGGCGGTCGGTTTCGAAAACGCCCTGCACATCTTCCGCGATGTCGTATTCAAACGTCACGCCTTTTTCCCGCGCAAGCGGTTCAAACAACGCGCGCATATCTTTCACCACTTCTTCCACTCCCGCTTCTGTATATACAATGTCCATTTTGCCCGCTTCGATCTTGGACAGGTCCAGGATTTCGTCGATGAGCATGAGGAGGCCCTTGCCGGAATTCTGGATCACGCGGGCATATTCGATCTGTTCCTGCGAGAGGTTGCGCTCGTTGTTCTCGACCATCAACCGCGACAGCAGCAGGATCGAGTTCAGCGGCGTTCGCAGCTCGTGCGACATATTCGCCAGGAACTCCGATTTGTATTTCGTGCTCTGCGCCAGCTCTTCCGCCTTGCGCTGTATTTCTTTGTTGGAATCTTTAACAAGGCGGTTGGTTTCTTCCAGCAGCCGCGCCCTTTCTTCCAACTGAGAATTGGCGTCTACCAGTTCTTCCTGCTGGGTGCGGAGCTCTTCTTCGGAAGCCTGCAGTTTCTCCGTCTGCGCTTCCAGTTCGCTGTTGGCGTTTTCGAGTTCACCATGCTGGGCTTGCAGCTCTTCAGCCTGGCTCTGCGTTTCCTCCAACAGCTCCTGGAGGCGTTTGCGGTTTTCAAGGATATGGATGACCGTACCGATATTCTGCACGGCGGATTCTAAGAATGCTTTTTCTTTATCGGTGAAGTTCCGTAGCGACGCAAGTTCCAGCACGCCCATCACTTTTCGTTCGTGGTACAGCGGCACGGCGATAACGGATTTCGGCTGGATGGCGCCGCAGCTTACCTGCATGCGCATCAACCCTTCCGGCACTTCTTCCAGCACGATGGTCCTGCGGCTGAGGGCGCTTTGCCCCGCCAGCCCTTCGCCGAACGACAGCACTTCTTCCAGCGCGTCCTTTTCGGCCGCATGCCTTCCGCAGAGCCGCAGGCGCATACCTTCTTCTGCGATGTAAATGGCGCCGGTGCTGCCGTTGATATAAGGCACCACGTAATTCAGCACGCGGCGCGCCAGTTCGGCGAGCTCGTATTCGCCGATCATATCGTCGTTCAGCGCCGCCACGCCCGATTGCAGCCATTCGCGGTCGGAAAGGTCGGTGAAGGATTTTTCGAGGGATGCGGCCATCCGGTTGAGCGATACGGTCAGCTGGCCGAGCCCGTCGTCCAGCACATCGGTGACGCGGGCGCTGTAATCGCCGCTTGATATTTTGGCCGCTACCTCCTGCGTCATGTGGATGCGGCGGGTGATGTCTTCGTCTTTCTTCTCCAAAATTCCCTGCAAAGCCACGCGTTCTTTATAATCACTGTTGACTTTCAGGAAGGATATAATGGTGATGATGATGGCCACCAGTGAGGCGATCAGCACGAAAACAGGTGTTGTGCTGGCGAAGGCGTTCATCCGGCTGGTCCGTTGTTGCAGCAACCTTTGCTCTGAAGTCTTCATTTCGCTGACGATCATCCTGGCCTGATCCATATGACTTTTGCCGCGCTCCATGTCTTCCGGCGTGATTTCCGATCCCCGCCTCCGCTTCTCTATATTATTATTCAGCACGGCCAGCCGCTGGCGAATCGCCTGCGTCAGGTCTTCCGCGGATGCCTGCTGTCGCGGATTGTCCGCCGTCATTTCCTTCGCCATACGGATATGGCGCATGATGCTATCTTCCGAGCCGCGGTAGGGAGCGAGAAAATCATTGTCGCCGGTGATGAGATAACCGCGCTGGCTCGTTTCGGCGTCTTTCAGGTGAGAAAGCACATCGTCGAGGTGACGGATTACCTGGTTGGTGTGATCTACCCAACCCGCCGTAGAAATGAGGTTGCGGATGCTGATGATGGAAGCTGCCGAGCCTACGACTAATAAAAAAAGCGAGAAACCGAAACCGATGATGAGGTTCCGCTGGAAGTTGGATTTCATGTATCGCTGTCTTGTATATGGTTTTCGAGTTGATGTTGATGTACGGGCAAAACAATGGTGAAGGAGGACCCTTCCCCTTCCCTGCTGGATGCAGTTACCAGTCCGCCATGGGTGTCGATGATTTTCTTGACGATTGCCAGGCCGATGCCGGTGCCTTCGAATTCGGTACGGCCGTGCAGGCGCTGGAAGATGACGAAAATTTTATCGAGGTAGCGCTCGTCGAACCCGATGCCGTTATCCCTGACGGTGATGCGGCAATACGGCCCCCCGGGATGCAGTTCCCCGCTGGCGCAAACTTCGCCGGTCCGTTCGGCGGACACGGTGATTTCGGGAGAAACCCCTTTGCGCGAAAACTTCAGCGCGTTGCTGAGGATATTCTGGAATACCTGCCGGATCTGGGAAGGGATGGCATGGAGCAAGGGCATGTCATCGATCCTGATCACCGCGCCTTTTTCCCTGACGAGCAATTCCATATCGTCGAGGATATCGCGGAGGATGGTATTGACGTCGGTGGGCCGGAACTGGCCGCCGATGGATATCTTGGAATATTCCAGCACATCGGTGATGAGACTGTTCATGCGCGCGGCGGAGGAAACGATCTTATTGAGGTAATGTTCTGCCTCGGGCACTTCCGGACCGAATTTGCTGCTGATGAGGTTGCTGAACACCTGTATTTTGCGCAACGGCTCTTTCAGGTCGTGGGAGGCCACGTAAGCGAATTGCTGCAGTTCATGGTTGCTGTATTCGAGGTCGCGGTTGGCCTGGCGGAGCTCCCGGGTGCGTTCTTCCACGCGATTTTCGAGCAGCTGGTTGATCATTTTTTGCTCGTGTATGTCGTTGAAGATGCAGACCCACTTGCCGATGGCTCCTTCCTTCCACACTGGTGTAAGGCTGAGCAGGTGGTACCGGAAGTCGCCTTCGCCGAGGGGCTTGATGCGCACTTCGAACACTTCCTGCTGCGCGGAGGCGATCGCCTTCCCGATGCATTCCGCTACCGAGGGCTCGCCCTCCGGCGTGTCGGGCAGGGCATCGGGCGACGCCGCATAGCGGTGCCAGTAACGGTTCACAAATTCGATGTTCCCTTCCGGCCCCAGCGTAAAAGCGATCTGCTGGATGGATTCCAGGATGGAACGCAGCTCGTCGAGGCTGTGCGACAGCGCTTCCTGCGCCAGTTTCCTTTCCATGACTTCCTGCCGCAACGCTTCCTGCGCTTCATGCAGCTCACGCGTCTGCTGGTGCAGCCGGTAAAAGGTGCTCACCTTCAGCAGCAGGATTTCCGGATCTACGGGCTTGGTGATATAATCAAGCCCGCCCGAGGAATATCCCCGGGTGATGAACCGCTTTTCCACGCTGACGGCGGAAAGGAAAATAATCGGTATGTCTTTCGACTTGCTATAGCCTGTTATTGCTTCTGCCACTTCAAATCCATCCATATCCGGCATCTGCACATCCAGGATGATAAGGAAATAGGTATTACGCAAAATTTTCCGCAATGCCTCTTCTCCCGATGCGGCCGTGTCCACTTTGAAATGATTCAGTTCCAGAAGTTGTTGCAGGGAATAAAGATTCTCAGGCCTGTCGTCAACTATTAAAATCATAATTCTCTCATAATCGGCTGAAAATTATTCATTTTTAAAACAAAACGACTGTAGATTCTTCTCCACACTCAATTTATTGATTATCAATTCGATATGACAAATATTATATGGCATGATTTTTAACGGCGGAAAATAAAAAAGGGAACAGCGCCTATCACCGCGCTGTTCCCGTCAACCTGGCCACTCTTTGATTCGTACTTACTTTTTGATCGTTACGGCTGATCCATTCCTGATTTCGTCGTTGGCCTTTTCCACAAGCATATCTCCTTCGCGGAGGTCTCCGAATATTTCTGTTTTACCATCTGCCTCCCGGCCTTTCTTCACGTCTACCCATTCCGATTTTTGTCCGTTGATGCGGATGACGAATACTTTTTCGGTGGAGTTGACTACGGCGGTGGAAGGCACGACGAACACGCTGTCGGCGGTTTGCATCGGGATGTGCACTTCAGTGATCATGCCGGGGAGGAGGAGTTTATCATTGTTATTGACATCCATTTCCACGCGTTGCGCGCGGAGGCGGGAGTCGAGCGCGCCGGCGAGGCGGTTGATGACCGCACTGAATTCGCGGTTGCCGAGCGACTTCACGACGAACTTCACTTCACGTTTTTCTTTGAGATACGGCGCATATGCTTCGGGCACGGCAACCACGAGACGCAGTTTTTTCTGTTCCTGCAGCGTGAAGAGCGGCATTTCAGAACCTTTGCCCGAAGGGCCCACATAAGCGCCGGCGCTCACGTTACGCGCGCTGATCACACCACCGAAGGGCGCCCTGATCTCCAGGTAATTGCGCTGGTCGGCGATTTCGCGGTAGGCGGCTTTGGCGGCTTCTTTCTGCGCAAAATCGCTCTGCTGCTTGGCGAAAGCCAAGTCGAGATCGTTTTGCGAAACGGTGCCGGGTGTGAGGCTGGTTTGATACAGACGGTCGTAATTGGCTTTGCTGGCTAGATACACAGCCTCCTGCGAGCGGAGCCGCGATTCGGCGCCGGCCAGGGCGCTCCCCAGCTCAGGGGCTTCCATGGTTGCCAGCACCTGACCGGCCTGCACGGTAGAGCCCACGTCCACATTCAGGCGGCGGACGAAGCTGTTCACCTTCGCGTAGAGGTCTACCTGCTGGAAAGCCTGCAGCTCTCCCGGCGTTCTCAGGGATGCGGAAAAAATATTTTTCGCGAGCGGGAAAGCAGCTACGGCAGTAGCCGGTTCCGCTTTTGCATTGTCCGGTTTGCTCTGCGAAACACCGCAACCGGCGAGCCATACGGCTGCAACAAGGGCCAGGCCCGGTGTTTTATTTATTCTGGTCATACAGGGAAGGTATATAGTGTTTACTGTCTTTATTTTCAGGATCGAGGGAAACGCTTTCGATGGATGCGGTCTTCATCACCCAACCGAAAACCAGCGGCAGGATCACCAG
>NZ_CALNBI010000299.1 GCF_937874145.1 uncultured Chitinophaga sp.
GAGGAGCGTTATGATTACCCCCGCCGCATCGACCGTTTCAGCCGTGGCTATTCCGGTAGTTACTGGGATGGCTATTACTTTGACGGTTTTGGCAGCAGCATGTACATGAATAACTTTTACGGTTATAACAGCTGGAACCGTTTCGGGTGGAATTCCTGGTACGGCCCGTCGATGAGCATCGGCTTTGGCTGGGGCCGCCCCTGGGGTGGTTACGGCGGCTGGTACGGCCATCCCTGGTATGGCGGCATGTACGGCAGCGGCTGGTACGGCGGGGGTTACCCCTGGTACGGCGGCCATGGCGCCTACTACGTGAAACCGCGGCCTTCCAATTCCTGGGGCCCGCGCGGATCGAGCGGCACCCGTGTATACAACAGCGGCACCCACACCAACGGTTATCGCCCGAATTCCAGCGGCGCAGCTCCGCGCAGGACTTTCGACAGCAATTCCAGCCGTCCGGCAAACGTCGACCGCCAGCGGTCATCTACCCGCAGAACTTTCGACCGCGCCCCCGGCGAGCGCCCGGCTACACAGCCTTCGCAACAGCCGCAGCGCCAGCAACGTTCCAGCAGGGACTACCAGCGCAGTTACGACCGCGGCAACAGCGCACCACAACGCCAGTCTCAGCCTTCGTATACGCCCGAACGCAGCGCACCGCAACGGAGCTACACTCCGCCGAGCAGCCCTAGCAGTTCACCCGCGCCTTCAAGAACTTATCGTCCTCGCGGGCGCTAATACAAACAACGCGAATTACCAGTAAGGGATCCCCATGAAAAGGTGACCGGCTGGTAATTCGTGTTTTTATCCCAGCACAAATTTGTTCACCAGCACTTACACGATGAATAAAAGAACAGCATTTCTTTTGATAGCCCTTGGTGTATCCGCCACAGCCATGGCGCAAGACGAGCACGACGCATTACGATACAGCCGCCTCCTTTACGGCGGCACCGCCCGCACGCAGGCCATCGGCGGCGCAGCCGGCTCCCTCGGGGGCGATATCTCGGCAACCCATATCAACCCGGCCGGCCTCGGCTTTTTCAAAACCAGCGAAGCCAACATCACTCCCGGATTCTATTTCAAAAACACGGAATACGATTTCCTCGGCAATAAAGGAACCGATAATAAAAGCGGCGCCAGCCTCGGCAATATCGGCGTCGTATTCGGCATCCCCAACCGCTCCTCAGCCAGCAAATTCAGGAACTTCGCCATCGCGGTCGACTACGCCCGCACGGCGGACTTCAATAACCGCAGCTACATGAGCGGCACCAATTCCCTCACCAGCTTCTCCGACCGCTGGGTGGAACAACTCCAGCCGGGCGGCAATCCCGTTCCCTTCGACGACGCCACCGGCGCCTTCGTGGAGGGCGCCAGCCTCGGGTTCAATACCTACCTGCTGGGCTACGACCCCGACAACAACAACGGCGTAGAAAGATATTACACCGTCGTGAACCCCACCGCCCCAGGCGGCATCGGCCAGATGGACGAGTTCAGGGAACGCGGCGGCATCAACGAATTCTCCCTCGGCTTCGGCGGCAACTACAACGAACAATTCTACTTCGGCCTCTCCCTGAACTTCCCCCGCATCGATTACGAACGCGACCGGACCTTCACGGAAAAAGACCAGAGCAACCTGAATAACGATTTCGAATCCTTCGCGTACACCGAATCCTTATCTACGGACGCGAACGGCTTCAACGCCAAACTGGGTATCATCTACGCTCCCATGCCATCCCTCCGCATCGGCGCCAACTTCCACACGCCTACCTGGTTCAGCATGCACGACGCCATGACCGCCCGGGTAGACACGCGGCTGGAAGAATTGGGCAGCCATTTCCAGCGCACCGAAGACCTCACCGACGGCTTCCCGCTTGAATATGACTACACCCTGAAAACGCCCTGGCGCGCAGGCGGCAGCGTATCTTATATCTTCGGCACCAATGCCGACGTAAAACAACAGCACGGCTTCATCACCGCCGATGTGGAATATGTGGATTACGCCAGCACCCAATACCGCTTCAACAAAGGCTCCGCGGACGACCGCCAGGCAGCCGATGCCCGCAACCGTGTCATTGAAAACGCGTACACCGGCGCAGTAAACGTTCGCCTGGGTGGTGAGCTGAAATTTAATGTACTGGCGGTCCGCGCCGGCTTCAGCTACTATGGCAACCCCTACAGCAGCGATTTCAGCGATGTAGACGGCAGCATCAAACGCGTGAGCGGCGGCCTTGGTTACCGTAACAGGGGCTTCTTCAGCGACCTCACCTACGTACATACGCTGAACAGCAAAACAACATACAATCCGTATGTGCTGAACGAAAGCGAGTATGCTGCGCCCGTAGCAACCGGCAACCTGTCCGGCGGCAATATCGTGCTGACGGTGGGTTTCAAATTCTAACAGTATAAATTCCGGATACAAAAAGGGGAAGTACGCAAGTGCTTCCTTTTTTTATGCAGGATGGTGAAGGCTTACTTTCGCGAAAGCTGCTCCCGGACGTATTGCTCCAGTGCTTCGGGCGAGCGCGCGTCGAACCAGCGAAGGTCCGGATCGCGGCGGAACCAGGTGAGCTGGCGTTTCGCGTATTGGCGGGTGTGTGTTTTGATGCCTTCTAAGGCGGATGCGAGGGAGGATGAACCGTCAAGGTAATCGAAGACCTCGGTGTAGCCCACGGTTTGCAGCGCGTTGTGGTGTCGCCAGGGAAGCACGCTGCGCACTTCTTCCACCAGCCCCTGCGCCATCATCTGGTCTACACGCGCGTGGATGTTGGCGTGCAGCATTTCCTTCGGCAGTTCCAGCCCGGTTTTTATCACGCGGAAATCGCGGTGGCGGGCTGTTTTAGTGCGGAAAGCAGTGATGGATTGACCGGTAGCTTCGAATATTTCCAGTGCGCGGATGAGGCGGTGGGGATTCTGGATTTCAGCAGTGGCGTAGAAGGCAGGATCTTTCTCCTGCAGTTGTGCCTGCAACCAGGAAAGTCCGTGTTCCGCATAACCGGCGCGCACTGCTTCCCGGATGGTTGCGGGCACGGGGGGCATCTCATCCATTCCTTCCAGGAAAGCTTTGATATACAGGCCGGTACCGCCGGTGAGCACGAGCGTATCGTGCCGGGAAAAAATTTCGGCCGCGTATCCCATGGCCAGTTCTTCGAACATGGCGGCGTTCACTTCAGACGCAATGGAATGGGAGTCGATGAAATAATGACGGGCCGCGGCGAGCTCCGCAGCGGACGGCTTGGCCGTTCCGATGGAAATTTCCCGGTAACATTGCCGGGAATCCGCCGAAATAATATCGGTCCCCAGCATGCGCGCAATGCGGATAGCTGCGGCCGTTTTGCCCACTGCTGTAGGCCCGGCAACCAGGATGACCGTCTTATTCATATGGTAAATGCCCGGCGCGGAATGCGCCGGAACAAGGCTTACTAAAACATGTTTTCTTCTTCGGAGCCGCTTTCTTCCATGCCGTCGTCTTCCCGGTCGGTCTCCTCCCCTTCTTCCCCGAAACCGTCTTCCGACATGCCTTCGCGGTTTAGATCGTATTTCTCTTCCATTTCCACGAGCTTATCGCCGATAAGGCCTTTTGTGCCGTATTGGCTCGGCGCCAGCCCTTCCTTACGGACGATGGCGGGATACGTCAGTTTGGCGTTTTCGTCTTTCGCCACAGCAATCAGCTCCACGAGGAACGTCCAGTTTTTGGCGAAGTCATAGAGGTAGATGAACTTCTGGTTAGGGTCCCTTACCATCGCACCAACAGGCGTTTCGGACATCAGGAGCGGTTCCGCTTTGCGCACCTGCTCATCTTTTTCCAGCAGGATTTCCCGGCCGCGTTGCCAGTTATCGTTGCTGCGGTAGAAGGTCGCCTTGTGCTTGGAGTCAAACTCATATGCTGTCAAGATGGCCTGATGGAATTGCACAAAATTCTGACTGGGTTTTACAACGATATCCCTGTAAACACTTTCGTCTTCTTCCCAATAAACTCTGAATTTTAATACCGGCATATGATTTACAATGTTGTATGAACAAAAATACCAAATTATTTAACAGGGGTCAAGTTTAGTTCGGCAGCCTTTTTCAACATAAAATCATAAGCCGCGTCGTAACTGTTGGCGATTTCTCCGTCCAGGATCGCTTCCCGGATGGCGCTTTTCAGATCGCCCACCAGTTTCCCGGGCTTCAACCCGAACGTTTCCATGATCATCTCGCCCGTTACCGGCGGTTGCCAGTTGCGGATCTTGTCGCTTTCCTCCACTTCTTTCAACCTTTCGCGCACCAGCTCGAAATTCTCCAGGTACCTGCGCACTTTCGCGCGGTTCTTGGAAGTAATATCGGCTTCGCACAGCATCATGAGCGCTTCCAGGTCTTCCCCGGCATCGAACAGCAGCCTGCGTATAGCCGAATCGGTGATATTCTCCCTGGTCAGGCTGATGGGGCGCAAATGCAGTTCCACCAGCTTCTTCACCAACCTCATTTTTTCGTGCTGCGGCAGCTTCAGCTTCGCGAAAATACGGGGCACCATTTTCCCACCCACGGCGTGGTGACCGTGAAACGTCCATCCATGGCCTTGCTCGAAGCGCTTGGTGGCGGGCTTGCCGATATCGTGCAGCAAAGCGGCCCAGCGCAACCAAAGGTCGCGCGTGTGGCGGCTGATATTGTCGATCACCTGCAGGGTGTGATAGAAATTGTCTTTATGCCCCTTCCCTTCCAGCATTTCCACGCCCACCAGGTCGATCATCTGCGGGAAAATGATTTTCAGGATGCCGGATTTATACAGCAGATCCAAGCCTACGGACGGCTTTTCGCTCAGCATGATCTTGTTCAGCTCGTCGGTGATCCTTTCCTGCGAAATGATTTTGATCCTTGCCGCATGATCCTGGATCGCCTGGAATGTTTCGGGCAGGATGGTGAAATGCAGTTGCGATGCGAAGCGGATGGCCCGCATCATGCGGAGGGGATCATCGCTGAAGGTCTGCCCCGGTTCCAGGGGCGTCCGGATGATCTTGTCCTTCATATCCTGCAGCCCGTTAAAGGGATCGATGAGCTTGCCGTAGTCCGCCGCATTGAGGCTGATTGCCAGCGCGTTGATGGTAAAATCGCGGCGCAGCTGGTCGTCTTCCAGCGTTCCCGGCTCCACTTCGGGATTCCGGGAATGGTGGCTGTAGCTTTCCCGGCGGGCGCCCACGAATTCGACCTCGAGGTCGCCGGTGCGGATCTGGGCGGTGCCGTATGTTTTGAAGTAATTGACTTTCAGGGAAGGATCGAGCAGGCCGGCCACTTTATGGGCCAGGGCGATGCCGTCCCCCACGCAAACGATATCCACGTCTTTCGTAGGCCTTTCCAGTAGTTTGTCGCGCACGAAGCCGCCGATCAGGTAACAGGGTACGCCGATCTGCCGCGCTGCTTCCGCCACGCGCTCAAACAGTTCCATTTCCCGTTTTGTACAGGGAATTTCCATCATGTGTTCTATCGTTTAAAGCCGCAAAAGTACTTTAATCCCGGATGATTTCCAGCCTTCCGTCCCTGGTGATGCGCACAATCCGCGAGGGGCGCGCCTGTGTTTCATCATCCTGGCGGTATTCCACTACATAATCCACGCCATTCCGGATTTCGGGCGAGACGTCCCTGAAACCCGCCGGCGACGGCGCGCCGGAGATATTGGCGGACGTGGACACGAGGGGTTTACGCAGGCGTTTCACCAGGTGACGGCAGAAGGGGTCCTGCACCAGGCGGATGGCGATGGAACCGTCCTGGTTGATGACGTTGGGCGCCAGGTGGAGCGCGCCTTCATAGATAACGGTCGTGGGGCGGTCGAACCCGGCCAGCACATCGGCGATGTCGTGCGGGGGCGAGGCGAGGTATTTCATGAGATCTTTCACATCGGCCATGAGCACTACGAGGCTTTTGGTTTCGTCGCGCTGCTTGAGGGCGTATATTTTACGCACGGCGGCTTCGTCGGTGGCGTCGCAGCCGAGGCCCCAGATGGTGTCTGTGGGATAGAGGATGGTGCCCCCGTTGCGGAGTACTTCGAGGGAGCGGGAGATATCGTTTTCGAATTCGGTCATGGCAGGATGTTTTGATAGACGTTCATCACGGCGGCGGCGCATTTTTCGGGGGTGAAGCGCTCCGCGTGGAGGAGCCCCCGTTCCGTCATCCCCTGCCGCAATGCGGGCTCGTTGGCGACGCGGAACATGCCGTCGGCGATGCTTTCCACGCTGAAGGGGTCGACGTACAGCGCCGCGTTGCCGCCTGTTTCCGCGAAGCAGGAGCCGGTGGAAGTGATCACGGGCGCCTGGCTCCAGAGGGCTTCCAGGATAGGGATGCCGAAGCCTTCGAAAGTGGAAGGGTACAGCAGCGCCAGGGCGCCCTGGTACAGCGCCGGGAGGTCGCGGAAGGCGAATTTGGTGACTTCGTTGAGGAAGATCACGCGGCTGGTGAGGCCTTTTTCAGCGAGGTATTTTTTCACTTTCTCCTTGTAGGCGCCACCATCGCCCAGTACGATGAGCGGCACGTTGAGGCGGTCTTTCAGCAAAAACATGGCTTCGGCGATGCGGGCGAGGTTCTTGCGCTCGATCACGGAGCCTACGTAGAGGAAATATTCGGACGGGAGGTTGTAGCGGACCAGCATCTGGCGGACCGCCTGGGGATCGCGGGGCACCTGGAACGAGGGGTCGCAGGCCTGGTAGCAGACGGGGATCTTTTCTTCGGGGACGCCGTAGAATTCGATGAGGTCGGCTTTGGTTTGCGTACTGATCGCGATCACCTGGGTGGCGGCCTCGCAGGCGTATTTCGCTTTTTTGCGGTAGGTGGCCACGTCGATGGGATTATATTGATTCGGGTAGCGCTCGAAGATGAGATCGTGCATGGTGACGGTGCTGGCCACCCCGGTGCGGTGGATGCCGAACGGCAGTTCGGCGCTCAGTCCGTGGAAGATATCGATGCCATGGCTTTGGAGCTCGCCCGACACCCAGCGGCTGCGCCAGACGGGTTTGAGCAGTTTGTGGAGGAAGCGCTGCGGGGTGATGGTAACGGCCGCCTGGGGGGGCCGGTACAGGGGTTTCACCTTGGGGGCGAAGAGCACATATTGGTGCTCAGGGTAATATTCCGCCAGGGAAGTGACCAGCGTACGGCTGTAATTGCCCAAACCCGTGCGGTTCTGGAAGGCCCTTTTGGCGTCGAAACCAATTCTCAATGCTATTAATGTTAATCCGGCGGCAAAATACTGAATTTGATTTTTTTCTTTGACGCAAAAATTTTAACTTGAATGTCCCGTTTCAAACCAGGTAAACGGGCAGGACATGTTCCGAAAAACCATATAAGAAGCAAAAGTCATTGTTCACCACCCAATTTATTACGCTGACATGAAACCCAATGAAAAGCTCATGAAGCCGTTTTTCGCGCAGCTGCTGGAGTCGCAGCAACAGCAGCAAACAACAGGCCAACAAAGTTCCGAAACTTCTTACTGGACCAGCAAACTGGCCGACGTACCCGACCAGACCCAGAAGTATCCGTCTGACGGAGATGAGGAATGGTGGTTACTGTAATCCTTTTATCCAACGAATGATTTTCAGGGCAATGGCCGGCAGGCTGTTGCCATTTTGTTATCCGCCGGCTTCTTCATGATACTTTGCATCACGCACGCTCAGGACACATATACGATAGATCGCGTACAGCAACGGCTGGAGGAGCTCGGGTATGAGGGTTTCCGGTTCAATTCCGACGAATTCGGGACCAAATACCGCCTTCGCTACCGCCTCCACGCCTCCGGACCGCAATACGAGCTGCGCTGCGGTTCCCGCACGATAGACGCGCGGCAGATCCGGGGCGTGTGGTACCGGAAGTTGTGGGACCTCCAGGTCCCTCCTTCCCTCGATCCCGCCTTCGTGCCGGCTTTCCTCAAAGAATACCGCACCTCCCTGCACATATTCCTCGACGCCCTCAAGGTGCCCTGGATCAACCGGATGGATACCGACCACGCCGTTGGCGCCAACAAGCTCCTGCAGCTCAACGCCGCCCGCGCGGCAGGGCTCATCGTGCCGCAGACCCTCTTCAGCAACCACGCCGAAGACGCCATCCGCTTTTTCGACGACCATGGCGGCAACGTAGTCGTCAAACTCCACGGTGCGCTGTCCAAAACGATGGACGGCAAAGGCCACTTCTTTCCTACTACCAGGCTCCGGAAAGAAGATGTGCCCATGCTCGAATCCCTTTCGGCCTGCCCCATGATCCTCCAGGAATATATCCCCAAGGAACGCGAACTGCGCATCGTGTATATCGACGGCGAATTCTTCACCGGCAGCCTCCGCGCGCCCGAACTGGCCGACTGGCGGACCGCCAACACCACGCTCGTGCAATGGGAACCTTACGAACTGCCGCCGGCCCTTAAAGACAGGATTCATGCCCTGATGACCACGCTGGGATTGCCTTTCGGCGCTATCGACATGATCCTGAAGCCCAACGGCGAGCACGTTTTCCTCGAAGTGAATCCCCAGGGCGAATGGGGCATGCTGGAGAAATACCTAGATTTCCCCATAGCGGCCACCATCGCCGAAAAATTAGTCAACCGAATCGAACAGCATGGGTAAAATTCTAATTATTACACATTCCGCAGACAACGATGCCGTAACTTCCGTCATGGAACACCTCAGCGCCGCCGGTGAAATGCCGGTCCGCTTCAATGTAGACCGCTACCCGCTCGTGACCCGCCTCACTTCCGAGTTCCACGGCCACCAGCGCCGCCTCTGGCTCGAAGACGGATCAACGCCCCAATCACTGGAAGACCTCAGCGCCGTTTGGTACCGGCGCAGCTATCACATCGCCGACGGGCTCGACCAGGTACTGGAAAAACCTTACTTATCCCCTGCCACCGGCGAAATCCGCAGAACGTTATTCGGGATGCTGGAATCCCTCCACTGCTTCCAGCTGGAGCGCTACAGCACTTACCGCCGCCTCGACAGCAAGGAGGAACAACTCCGCATCGCGGCGGAATGCGGATTGCTGACGCCCGCCACCTGCATCACCAACAGCCCGGAAAGGCTGGAAGCGTTCATGCAGTCGGTTAAAGGGCCCATCGTGGCGAAAATGCAGAGCGCTTTCGCCATTCAGCAGGACGGGCAGGAGCAGGTCGTTTTCACCAGCGAAATCCGCCAGGATCACCTCCAACAACTGCCACAATTGCGCTTCTGCCCCATGACTTTCCAGGAAAAGCTGGAAAAGGAGCTGGAATTGCGCGTGAATATAGTCGGGAAGGAAATATTCGCATTCAGTATTGATTCGCAGCAGCAGCCGGGAGCGGAAACGGATTGGCGGAAGGAAGGCGCGAGCCTTGCCGTACAATGGAAACCCTATACCTTGCCGGGAGCCGTGGCGGAAGGACTGTCGCGGCTGATGGACCGCTACGGCCTGAATTACGGCGCGATCGACCTCATCTTAACACCCGAAGGCAAATATTACTTCCTCGAACTGAACGCCGCCGGCGAATTCTTCTGGCTCGACAAGCTCTGCGACGGCGCCATTTCGCGGCAACTTGCCGCGGTACTGGCAGGTTCGGCGGAAAGGAGAAAACCGCTCATCTCCTAAAAACAAACAGCCCCGCAAAAGCGAGGCTGCCGTTATATATCCGGGTTTTGCATTAATACCCTTCATTCTGTTTCAGCAAAGGATTGCGCAGGATTTCCGCATTCGTAAACGGGAACCACAAACGCGTATCATCCCGGCCTTTCGACACGAGGAAAGGTTTCGCGCTGCCGAAGCGTTTCATATCCAGCCAACGGCGGCCTTCTCCCACCAACTCACGACGGCGTTCCTTTTCCAGCTCCTGCAGGAACGCGGCGGCATCCGCGAAATCGGCGGCATCCTTCGTGCTCGCTTTACGCGCGGCGCGCAGCGTGTTGTAACGCGTAACGTCCACCGTATTCTGCCGCGCAGCGGCTTCCGCAGCAATCAAATACGCCTCGCTGATGCGCATGAGCGGATAGGTAGCATACACGGCAGAAGCGGGCTGCAGCGTATCCGTAGAGAATTTGAGCAGGTAATGCGCATCCCGCCCGGTTGCGTTCTGGCGCGCCTTGCGGACCAGTTCGCGGCGGGTATCGTTTGCTTCGTAGGAATCCGCCAGCACATCGTCCATCGTAGTGAGGCCGGTGCCGTTGCCGAGGAAAGGCGGTGCGGGGCTGTAGAAACTGAACAGGCCGTAGCGCTCGTAAGCCGAAGGCAGCGGCCCGTCAGACATCTGCCAGATCATTTCCTGCGCGGAGCTGTTATAACGGAAGATGTTGGAAAACGTTTCGGTGGACAGGATCCTCTTTCCCGAAGCAATCACCGCATCCGCCAGTTCCTTCGCCCGGGCATGTTTGCCGCGCTGCAGGCTCACGCGCGCCAGCAACAGCTGCGCCGCCTGTTTGGAAGCGGCTTTCGGCGTGGAGAAATCGGCCAGCATGGGAATTGCATCTTCCAGGTCCTTCTCAACCTGGTTCAGCACCTCGGCCTCGGGGCTTTTGGCCTTGCGGATCCTGTCGATTTCCGTTTCCACGGAAGTGATCAGCACCACGCCACCGAAAATCTCCGCCAGCTGGTTGTACGAATGTGCGCGGATCACGAGCGCTTCGCCAAGGATCTGCCGCAATGCAGGCGACGAAGGATTACCGATCTTCCCGATAATGAAATTGGCATTACCGATCGTGGTGTACGCCGCGATATAGTACCGCCCTATCCCGAAACCGTCGTTGGGACTGGGGTTGCAGGCTTCATACGCCTGCGGGTTGAACTGCGCGGGATTGCCGCCCTGCAGCGAAATGATATCGTCGCTGTAGATGTCCGTCATCGGGTACGATTGCGGAGGCCAGCTGCCCGACATGCTGAGATAAGCGCCCTTCAGCAACAGGGCGATATCGTTATCCGTCAGCTGGTCTTTTCCGATGGCCTGATCCGGCGAGGGCCTGTCGAGGTATTTGCCGCAAGCTGCGAGTGCAGCCAGGCAAACCAAGATCATATATAATTTATAGTTGCGAAACATGATGTCTGTTTTAATAATATCAGAAACGAAGATCAATACCGAAAGAAACTGCGCGCGGCAACGGCGCCACGTTCTGCTGCAGCCCTGATTCAAGTCCCTGTTCGGGATCATCCGCGTTCAGCCGCTTATCCTTTATCGTAAACAGGTTCTGCGTGGCGGCATATACGCGCACCTGCTGCAGGCCTGCTTTTGAGATCAAAGTATTCGGCAGGTTGTAGGCCAGCGTTACGTTGCGGCAGCGGAGGAAAGAACCGCTGTACAGGTAATGGGTCGACGGCATGAGGTTCCAGTCGTTCGTTCTGCCGGCACCATGCTCACCCACCACCGCGCGGGGATAGCGGGCCTGGTCGCCGGGCTTTTGCCAGCGGTCGAGCACCCAGGTAGGTTTGTTGTTGACAACGCCCGTCCAGATATCGAAGTCATAGTTGCGGTAGAACTGCTCGCTGAAATTGTAAATTTTGTTGCCGAAGTTGAAGGCCAGCTGCGTGTTCAGGCTGAAGCCCTTCCAGCCCAGGTCCACCGTGAGGCCGCCGTTCAGTTTCGGTTGCGCAACGGGGATGTACACCATATCCAGCTGGTTGATCACACCGTCTTTATTCGTATCGGCATACACCAGGTCGCCCGTCTGCGGGTCCACTCCCTGCGATTGATACAACTGCAATAAACCTACCGGCTGGCCGATCCGGAGCACGCCCGCCGGGCTGCCCGGGTAGTACACTCCGAAGCCCATGGTGCTGTCGCGCAGTTCGGTCACGCGGTTGCGGTTGATATTGGCCACCGCGCTCACTTCCCAATGGAAATCACCCGGCTTCCCGCTCAGCGAAACGGCCAGGTCGAGCCCGCGGTTGGTCATCGCGCCGAGGTTCACGCGTTGTGATGTAAAGCCGCCGCTGGACCAGGGGATTTGCCGGCTGGTGAGCAGTCCGTCGGTTTTCTTCACATAATATTCTGCGGTGATGGACAGGCGGTTATCGAAGAAACGCGTTTCCAGGCCGATGTCGTGCTGTTTGGTCCGCTCCCACCGCAGATCGGGATTGCCGAGCACTGTATTCATACGGAGTGCGGGCTCGTTGAGGTAGAGCACGCTGTTGACGAGGTCCTGCGTGTCGTAATGCCCCAGCGGGCGGATGTTGCCCGTTATGCCGAAGCTGCTGCGCAATTTCAGGTAACTCAGGGTTTTGTTGCCGCGGAGGAAGTCTTCGTCGGAGATGATCCAGCCGCCGGAGATCGCCGGGAACCAGGCCTGGCGGTTGTTTTTCAGCTTGCTGGTGCCATCGCGGCGGAGACTGAGGCTGAGGAGGTATTTGCCTTCCCAGCTCATATTGGAACGCAGGAAGTAAGACTCCGAATATTCTTCGTAAAAACGGTTGCTGCCGTTGTAGAAGTTCGTGGAGATGGACGCGTTGGCCGGTTTCCACAAGCCCTCGATCATCGGGAAGCCCTGCAGGTTCTTAACGCCGATGCGGTATTGGTTCCCGGTGAATTCCTGTCCCAGCAGCACATCCGCCTTCAGGCCGCTGTACGTGAACCGGTAGGTCAGCACGTTGTTGAGTGTGTACCGGAGACCGTTGTTCTGCGTTTCCTTGTAATCGCCTTTGGTGCCAAGGCCGCCGTAGCTAAAGGGCGACATGAACTCCACCAGGTTGCTTTCGCTCCGCGATCCGGCGATCATGGAACGGAAGCTGAAATTCTTGCTCAGCGTGGCTTCCGCGAAGAAGTTGCCGGTATAATTCCAGTTGTCTTTCGTATTGTCGTAGAAAAACCGCAGCGCGCCGTAAGGGTGTTCCTGGAAACCATGCCAGTAGTCCCAGGTGCCATTGGGATTGGTTTTGATGGAATCAGGCGTATCGGGGCGGGCGGAGATGCCGGCGCCGAGGGCCTCCGACAGTCCGTCGTATTTTACTTTGGAGATCGCCACATCCATACCGGCTTTCAGCCAGCGGTTCACCTTCTGGGTGAGGGCCAGTTTGCCGGTGTAGCGGTCCAGGCGGCCATCGCCCACGGCATTGGCTTCGCCGAACTTCCCGAAGGAAAAATAATAGCTGGTCTGGTTGCTGCCGCCGGCCACGCTGAGCTGGATATTGCTGAGCGGCGCGCGGGAAGGTTTCACGCGATCCAGCCAGTTGATATCGTCTTTACCCATCTGCA
>NZ_CALNBI010000300.1 GCF_937874145.1 uncultured Chitinophaga sp.
AACGGGATAACGTCGGTGACAAAGGAAAAAGGCTACCATTCCATTATTTGCCTGACGCATGAGGATTATAAAGACGAGCAGGATATCCTGAAAGCGTTCCATAACGGGCGGGTCGACGGTGTGCTGATGTCGGTTTCCGGTACTACGGAGTCCGGCGCGCATATCAGGGGCTTGATGGACCAGGGGGTGCCGGTCGTGCTTTTCGACCGGGTGCTGCCCGATGTGCCCGCGCCTAAGGTTGTTACCGATGATGCCGCCAGCGCCCGCCACGCCACGCAATTGCTGCTGGACCGCGGCTGCCGGCGGATCGCGTTCCTGGGGCTTTCGCCGCAGTTATCGATCAGCGCCGACCGCCTCGCCGGTTACGAATCCGTGCTCCGGGCAAACGGCCATCGCCCGAAAGCGAAAGACATCCTTTCCTGCGGTTCCGGCCAGCAGCAAAACCTGCTCGCCATCAAAAAGCTGCTTCGCCGGAACGACCGTCCGGATGGCATCGTGGCCGCGGTGGAGAAGCTGGCGCCGCTGGTATACCAGGCCTGCAACGACCTTTCGCTTCGCATCCCGGATGATGTGAAATTGATTTGTTTTTCGAGCCTGGAAATTGCGGGGATCCTGCAGCCTTCGTTATCCACCATCACGCAGCCGGCGTTTGAAATGGGCGCGCAGGCGGCGGGGCTGCTGATGAAGCTGATGGCGGGGAAACGGGTGGAGATGGAAGTGGTGGTGGAAGCGGGGTTGACGGAGCGGGCATCGACCGGTTGATTCCTTACCATGGCCCTCAGCAGTTGACCCGGTATCCATCCCCGGGCTGCAGTATAAGCCCCAACATCCTGCAACGGCGCAACCGCCTATATTTTGACTACAAAGGGCTGGAATCGGCGATGATGGCGTTTTCACTGGATGAAGCGGGCAAGGTCAAGAGGTTCACATTGAATTCCGGCAGGGTGAAAAGGGATTGTGTTTGTTAAGGAGTGATCCATATAATGGAGTGGCCCGCGCAATGCGCGGGCCACTCCATTATTTTACGGCCAATCCAGCCTGAAGTTCAATCATTAATGATGCGCCACAGGCTGTGCGGCAGACTGCGCTTCGGGTTTGCGCCGTTTCACCCAGAACCAGAGCAAGGTGAACAACACGATCAATACGGCTGGGAAAATGATCATGTATTTCATGGTCTCCTGTCCTGCAGCGAGTTCGAGTTCTGCGCCGGTTAAGCCGTTTGCCGCGGCTCTTACTCTTCCTTCGTCGATCCAACCGCCGATCACGGGGTTCCACATCGATGTGGAGAACATGCCCATCGCGCCCACTACAGACATGCCGAACGCCCCGCTTTTGGGGATTTTCTCGGCCACGAAACCGATCATATTCGGCCAGAAGTAACATACGCCCACGGCAAAGAATATCGCGGCCACGTATACCATCCCGCCAGTTACCGTGCTGAACAGGTAAATGCCGATGGTGGTGAAGATGGCGGACCCCAGGAGCACGCCCGTCTGATCGAACTTGCCGACGATCCCTCCGCCAAAGTACCTTCCGACAGCCATCAATCCCGTTACCAGCGCCAGGATCACCATCGGTTCAGCACCGCTGGAGGCCATGATGATGCCCGTCCACTGCTGGGGACCGAATTCGCTGATGGCGGTGAGCGTCATGCAGGCGGCGATGAAAATGAAGAGCGGCGTGGCCATGGCCTTCAGGTTTTCCACTACGGATATGCTTTCCTTGTGATGCGGTTTCGGGAATTCCTGGCCATAGAACAGCCAGGCATATACCAATGTCGGCAACAGGATGATCCATATCTGCGCTTCCCAGCCCAGTTTCAGGTGCGTCATACCCAGGGACACCAGGCTTCCGATCACGATACCGCCCGGGAACCACATATGGAAGCGGTTTAACAGGGTGTTCATCTGCTTTCCGGTGTAACTGTCCGCAATCATGGGGTTACAGGCCGCTTCGGTACAGCCGTTCCCTAAGCCTAGCAGCAACGTGGAAATCAACAACCCGGTATACCCCCCGGAATAGATCGTGAGCAGAATGCCCAGCGTATGCGCGAAGAAGGCGAAGATCATGATGCGCTTGGGCCCTATCTGGTAATAGAAAAGACCGCCGATGACCATGGAAATGGGAAAACCCAGGAACCACATCGAATTAATGAAACCCAATTGCGTGGCGTTCAACTGGAAAGTTTCGGCCAGCTGCGGCAGGATACCCGCCCGGATGCTGAATGAAAATGCAGTAGTAATGAGGGCAAAACAACTGCCATAAAACAATCTTAGTTTGTTGTTCATAACGCTGAAAATTTTGATTAAGGCCAATTACTCTTATTTCATAGGGTGTTCTTTGAGCAATTGCGTTGTGGAATATAAATCTTTTTTATTTTCCGTGGCCTTTCTAATCTTTTTTACCTGGTCAACGGTGATGCTCCCCCCGTTATTGCCGAACGAATTCCGGACGTAGGTCAGCACCGCGGCCACCTCTTCATCTTTCAGCAACCCGCCGAAAGGCGTCATCGGCACCTGGCCGGGATATTGCTTGCCTTTCACGAAGATGGGGCCTACCAGGCCTT
>NZ_CALNBI010000301.1 GCF_937874145.1 uncultured Chitinophaga sp.
CTGGTATTCAGGCAGCCCGTTTTTTATTGACGAAAGGCGGTTTACAGATCGCCTTTTTTTATTTCATCCACGGCAAAATCACAGGCTCGCGCAGTGAGGGCCATGTAGGTGAGCGAAGGGTTCTGATTCGCGGAAGACGTCATGCAGCTGCCGTCTGTAACGAATACGTTGCGGACATCGTGCAACTGGTTCCATTTGTTGAGCACCGACGTTTTCGGGTCGCGCCCCATGCGGGCGGTTCCCATTTCATGAACGCATTCTCCGCCGATGTAGTTATAATCAAAAGACTGTATTTCCTTAAACCCGCTTTTCTCCAGCATTTCGGCCGCGCTGTCGCGCATGTCTTTGCGCATATGCTTTTCGTTGTCCTTGATTTCGAACTGCACCCTTACGAGCGGCAGGCCCCATTTATCGCGTTCCGTATCGTGCAGGGTGATGCGGTTATCGGCATAAGGCAAAGTTTCGCCCCATGCGCTCATCCACATCGCCCATTTCCCGGGCGCCGTGAGTTGCTGCTTGAATTCCTTTCCATAACCGTCAACATTGGCGTGATCATTCCAGGCTTCGCGTTCAGCATAGCCCTGGTATCCGAATCCGCGCACATAATCGCTGCGGCGGGTCTGTTCGTTTACATTGCGGAAACGGGGAATATAGATACCAACCGGGCGGCGCCCTTTATAGTAAATATCGTTCCACCCGTCGATCGTGCCCATTGCGCCCACTTTGAAATGGTGATCCATGAGATGACGGCCAACGAGATCCAGGTTGTTCCCCATTCCCTGCGGGAATTCAGGGGATTTGGATTGCAACAGGATAGAAGCCGTGGCGATGGTGGATGCATTCAGGAAAATGATACGGGCAAAAAACTCAGTTGTTTCTTTCGTTTCCGCATCTATAACGCGTACACCGGTAGCCCGTTTACTTTCTTTATTATACAACACTTCACTTACCACGCTAAACGGCCTGATAGTGAGGTTCCCGGTAGCCATGGCGGCAGGCAAAGTCGACGAGTTACTGCTGAAATAGCCGCCGAACGGGCAGCCGCGCGCGCAAAGATTACGGAACTGGCAGGGGCCGCGATTCGTAAACCCACGGGTTAAATTGGCTACCCGCCCGATCGTCAGCAACCGGTCTTTAAATTTTGTCCGGAGCTGTTCCTGTAGGTGCTCTTCAACACAGTTCAGGTCCATCGGGGGCAGGAATTCGCCATCGGGGAGATGGGCCAGCCCTTCGGATTGGCCGCTCACGCCAACGAAACGCTCCACATGATCGTACCAGGGCGCAATATCCTTGTACCTAACCGGCCAGTCCACGCCATCCCCGTCTTTGGCATTGGCTTCGAAATCGAGGTCGCTGAGCCGGTAACATTGCCGGCCCCAGGTAAGCGACCGGCCGCCTACGTGATATCCCCGGATCCAGCTGAAAGGCGTATCCTGGATATAGGGATGCTCTTTGTCGCGAACGAAGAAATGTTTGGTGCTTTCGTCGTACGCTGCGCTTTGCACGGGATCTTCGTCCCGGTCGGTACTAAGGTTGAGGAGGCGGTGCGGAAACTCCCAGGGATGCTTGGTGGCGGTAGGATAGTCCCTGACATGTTCCACATTGCGGCCTCTTTCGAGAAGTAAAACTTTCAGCCCTTTTTCGCATAGTTCCTTGGCAGCCCAACCTCCGCTGATGCCTGATCCGACAACAATGGCATCGTAGGTATGCTGCGATACAGCCTTGGTGTTGAGGTTCATAATTAAAAATAGAAAAAAGTCCGGTATTGCTACCGGACTTTATATTAACACTTGTTTTTACAGGTTAATGCTTGATAACTTTAACACTCTTGCCGTTGTTCTTATCGTCTGTAACGCTAATTACATACAAGCCGGGTTTCAGTGTTTCAAGCTGGGTGAGGTTGATCTTATGCGTACCCTGGCCGAATTCGCCCAGAACCCTCGCCTGCACCAGTCTTCCGGACATATCGAACACCCTGGCCGTCAGGCGCTTCGGCGTGCCGTTGGCTTTCACCTCCAGGTTGATGTACTGCATGAACGGATTCGGGTAAGCGATCAGCTCGATTTTGTTTTCGTCCGCTTTTTCCATTGTAGCGAGTTTGTCCGTGTTGCCGGATTCCCTGCCCACAGCCTGTACGCCGGGTGCGCGGAATTGCTGTGTAGCAGGCGGGATCACGTCCAGGCCGCTGGGAGCGGTGCCGGTTGCATTGTAGCCATGGATAACGAGGGCGCCGAGGTATCCGAACGTCGAGCTGTTGCCCAGGCTCACTTCAATCACTACTTCACCGTTTTCGTCCGGAACGATGTTTTCCAGTTGAACAGTCTGAGAAGTGTTGTAGGAGCAGTTAAGGGTTACAAATTTACCATTGACTGCGTATACGGTTGTACGGTCTCCGCCACCATCTCTGCTGCCGAAGAATACGAAGGTATAAGCCTGAGACTGGTTCAATCCCTGGATACGCATCTTGGCTTTAACACCCAGGTCGAGCCACCAGGAACTGCGGATCACGTTATCGGGATACACGCCGGAGTTGTTGCCGGTAACCATGCCTGAGGGGTTTTCGCCGCTGAAGTTCTGGATGATGGTGTAGCTGATGCCGGCGTTGTTGCCGCCGTCGTTCACCAGGTTATATGTGGCGTTTTCCACCGGTACGTTGTTCGCATTGTTCCAGGGGGCCGGAGCAGGATTATCCCTGTTGAAGTTCACGAAGATGCTGTACGCGAATGTTGCGCCCTGTGCTACGTTGCTGTAGGGAGACTGAGTGGTGCCGGTAATAGCCCGTACTTTATAGTAGTAGCTGGTATTGGCGGCAAGGCCATTGTCCTGGTAAGTTACCGCATTGGCTGCAGTTGTGCCAACCAGTGCATAAGTACCGTTCTCTGCCGAAGCTCTCCATACCTGGTACCCGGTTTCGATCATGGAATTATCGTCCCAGGTTACCGTCATCTGGTTCTTGCTCTTACCGAAGGCTTTCAGCGTGCTGGGAGCGATCGGGGTAGTGGTTTCGTTGTAGTACTGGATCACCAGGGCATTGATAACTGCCTCGAGGGAAGCGCCGTTGCGTTGAACGGTGAATTCGAGTTCCCCGCTGGCATTGGCCGACAAACCATTGATCCGCACGGAGTTCTGCGTATTGTTTGCCGTATTAAGCGTAACGGTCTGGCCGCCTGCGCTATAGTCGGTATAACGGCCATCTACGTCCGCCCTGCTGCCAAAGAACACGAGGTTGTATTTCCTGTTGACGGGCAGATTGGAAATCCTGATCCTGCGCGGCAGGCCCGAAGATTCGTAATATGCCGTGCGCATAACTGCATCCGGGTAAATACCGGTTTCATTACCGGTTACGGCGCCTGCGGCGTTTTCGCCTGTAAACTGGTCAATAACGCGGATCGTGATGCCGGTTGCAACACCGTCTTCCCCAACCAGGTTGGTGATGCCGAAGTTGTTGTGCGGGAATCCGTTGAAGTTATTCCACGGTGCGGCGGCAGGGCTGCTGTTATTGAAGTTTACATAGATGGAGGCAACTGATTTGTCTTTTACCACGATGGTGAAAGTACGTTCCGTGCTTCCGCCTTTATTGTCGCTGGCTTTTACTACGATATCCTTGTAGGTACCGATATGCGCGCTTCCGGGCGTCAGGGCAATCGTACCGGTGCCGTTGCCATTGTCTGTAAGCACGGCAAATGCGGGCAGGCCTGTTGCGGTAAGCGTAAGCACATCGCCTGCGTCATCCGAAGCGGTGAGGGCGATATTGGTAACATCATCCGTCTTCATCGACACCGGAGCGATAGCGGCGAGTACGGGGTTCTTGTTGGAGATGAGCACACTTACGGTATCCGTGTAAGCGGACGCACCATAAGCATTTGCAGCACGGAGCGTATAGTAATACTGCGTACCTGCGTTCACGGTGGCGTCCGAGTAAGTGATCACGTTTGCGCCAAGCGTCTGCAGGAGCGTAAACGGCTCTTCAAGAGAAGTTCCGCGGTACAGTTCATACGACGTTTCATTGAATGCAACGTCTTTCCAGGTCAGTTTGACATTGTTGTTGGTAACAACGGCAGCCAGTTCGCTGGGGCTGGAAGGCGGCAATTGAATGTCGTAAGCCACTTCAATCACCATGGCATTCAGGTAGGAGTAGGCAGATCCGGCACCGGCGGTGAGATCCAGCAGTACTTCGCCATTCGCATCCGGCACCACATTCAGCAACCTTACCGTATTGGCCGAGTTGTTGGCGGCGTTGAGCGAAACGCTGTTTCCATTGATGGTGTAGATGGAAGTCCTGTTATCGCTCACACTGCCACGGCTTCCGAAGAACGTGAAGTTATACTTGAAGCTGGAACCGTAGGTAAGACCGGAAATTTTTATGGTCTGTTTCTGGGTGCCGCTCCAGTAAGCCGAACGCATAACGTTGTCGGGGTACACGCCGGAATTGTTATTGGTTACGGCGCCGAGGTTATTGCTGCCGTTTCCAAGATCCTGCCACCTGGTTAAGATGGTCAGTGCAATGGGCGTGGTTGCAAGGGTCGAATCCTTCAGGTTCGCGAACACATCGTTGAGCGCCGGTTGCTTGCTGGTATTATTCCAGTAACCGGTTCCTACCGCGTTGGCGGAGCCGTCTGTGAAGTTGATGTAAACCATTTTGTTCGGGTTGACATCTTTCACGATGATATTGAAGGTTTTAATATCGATGCCTTCCCTTCCGTCAGATACATTCACGGTTACAGTGTAAGTACCTGCATCCAGGAGCGTCGGGTTGAGCTGCACAGATGCGCTGTTGCCATTCGGAGTGAAAGTGGCGAATGCAGGCAATCCTGTAACATCCCAGGTAAGTACGTCCGTCGCGTTTTCGTCGGAGGCCGTGATACTGAATTGCTGGCTGGCATTCTCATTCACCGTAACATCGGTGATGGGAGCGATTACCGGCACAAAGTTGTCACTCACCGTAAGGTTGAATGTTTGTACCGCTACGCCGCTGTTTCCGTCAGCAGCCCTGATTTCAATATTGGCGTATACGCCCTGGTCGCTGTTGGAAGGATTGAACACGAGCGTACCCGTGCCGTTTCCATTGTCGGTCAGCGCACCGAATGCGGGAAGGTTGGTAGCCGAAAGCACAAGTGCCTCACCGTCTGCATCAGTTGCGCTGACGGGGATGGACAATTGCGTTCCATAACGCATGGAGCGGTTGGAGATGGCCGCCAGTTCAGGCGCGGTATTCAGCGTTACTGCATTGATTTCATTGGAATAGCCGCTGGTGCCGCCTTCGTTTTTGCCGCGTACTTTATAATAGTAACGGGTATTGGCGAAAAGCGCCGAATCCGTATAGGTAGCCTGGGCCGTTGCGTTTGCGGCCAGGGTGGCTACCAATGTGAAATTGGAATTATCGGTGATGGAGCGGTACACCTGGTAAGCTGTTTCATTGCTGGCGTTATCGTTCCAGGTGAGCTGGATCTTCGAGCCGGACAATGCGTTTGCCGCCAGTGTGGTAGGCGCCGCAGGCGCGCCGGGAAGGGCCAGGGTGGTAGCCCTGTTGCGATTGTCTACGTAAGCGCTGGCCGGGATCTGTTGTTTCGAAATCCCTGCACTGGTAGCCTGCCAGCTAACCGTCAGCGCCGAAGAACCCGTATTGTCGAAATAGGTGACATAAATGGGATACGTTCCGGCTGTCAGGGTTTTGGTGCCGGATTTTTCCACCGTGCTGCTGCGCGTGCCATTGTTTTCTACCACCAGGTTGGCGGCAGCCATTCCGCCGATATACAACCTGCTGCCGTCGTTGGAGCTGGTATAGAAAGTATATGTGGCATTGGCGGGTACCGTGATATAGCCTTCATACCTAACGGCCCAGTTGTCGGCACGCGGTGTCACGCTCAGGTTCACAGTAGTGAGAACGCCGGTTTTTAACGGTGTCAACGCGTTGAAATCGGGCAGCGTGGTGAATGTCCCGAAGGTGCCTGACGCTTCGTAGTAGCTGTAGAACACACTGTTGCCTGCCAGTTTATGGAAACCGGAATTGCCATTCTGGTTCACCGCCTTCACTTTATAGTAGTAGGTGGTCTGAGGCGCCAGGGCGCTGTCTTTCAAAGTCGTGACGTTCGCACCGGTTGCACCAATGATCGTGTAGGTACCGGCGGCGGAGGTGGAGCGGTATACTTCGAAACCAGTTTCATTATTGCTATTGTCCACCCACGATACGTTAATGGAATTGTAGCTGGCGGCAGCTGCCGTCACATCCGTAGGTGCGGCCGGCGGATTGCTGCCTGCGGGAGGCGCAGTGGGGGAGAGGAAGGATGAGGGTATTTCTTCCCGCGCCGTAACACCGTGTGCGGTGTTCTTCCAGAAAATCTTCATCGTTGCGTTTCCGCCTGCTTCGAAGAAGGTAGCCGCGATCGGGTATACGCCTGCCGCGAGGTAGATAGTACCTTCCTTGTACTGAGCGCCGTGAGCGCCGTCGTTATTGACAAGTGCTGTTTTGGTATGGCCATACGTCATATTCACGTACAGCTTGCTGCCATCGTCGGAATATGTTTCGAACGTATAGTTGCCGCTTACAGGAATGCGGATGAAGCCTTCCCAAAGGAACCCGAAGTTGTCTGCCCGGTTGGCCACAGAAATATCAGTAGTCCCGGAAATGCCGGTCTTGATGATGGTCTGGTTGGCAAAGTTGGGGAGCGTTGACCAGGTGCCCTGATAATATTTGTAATTCAGGCCTGAAACGATCGCCGTGCCGTTTGCCTGGTTGCTGGCGGGAGACGAATTGCCGGCGAGGTCGCGGGCTTTTACGGTGAACGAGTAAGACTGGCCGGCAACAAGGTTAAGCGCCGTGAAGCTGAGCACGTCCCCGTTAACCGTATAGGATTTAAGGCCGTTGATATAAATGTCGTATTTCACTACACCCACTTCGTCTGTTGCCGCGTCCCATTTAATGGAGATCTGGCTGGCAGTGCTGCCGGTAACGATGAGGTTGCCGGGTGCAGCGGGAGGTATATTGTCGGTCTGGGTTTTGCCGCTGGCTTCGTTGCTGGACGCTGACGCTGCGGTATTATTCACCGCACGGACGATATAATAATAAGACGTATTGGCGGCGAGCCCGTTATCAGTATATGTTTGAGCGTTTGCGGCAGTTATGGCAATCAACTGATAGGTTCCTCCGGCAGACGATGCCCTGTAAATTTCATACCCGGTTTCATTGTATTGCGGGTTGGGTTTGTCTGTCCAGTTCAGCTGCAGTTCAGTCTTGGAAAGATCTGTAACCGTCAGCCCGCTGGCGGGTTCGGGTTTGTTGGCGCCATTGGCATTGATCACTTCGAAGGGAACGGAGAAATCGCTGGAGCAGCCAAATTGTTCCGTCACTTTTACGGTATAGGTACCGGGAGTGGTAGCGTCATAGGTATTGGCGCTTCCGATAATGGCGGGGTCGTTGGTGCGTTTCCACTGATAGGAAGCATAACCGGCCGGAACCTGCAGGGTTACTTTATTCAGCCCGTCGGGAGCAGGAAGTACTTTACTCATCAGCCCGGAAACGGTGATAGGAGGCGGTATGGTGGCGCCTTTCAGTTTTACGACCACCGGGATCGGCGACCAAACAGACCACGTTGTTCCTCTCTTGATGCGTGCGTCATAAGTACCGGTAGACGTTACCTGGATGGTATTGGAAGTGGCACCAGGAATAATGTCACCGTCTTTTCTCCATTCATAACCGTCGAATCCGGCGGTAAGCCCAACGGTCAATGAAATGGGATCACCGGGGCAGAATTCCGTTCTTCCCGAAAGCGGCCAGGGGTTGGCTTTGTGCGCCCTGCTCATGAAAGGGAAAAAGTCGGCCTCGTTCCAGGCGCTTCCCCAGATACCATGCCCGCCGGCATAGATGGACAGTTTCATATTGGCACCGGCGGCGGAAGCGATATTGTAAACGCCCTGGGCAATGCCCGGGGCAGGATTGGGATCTGATGCTCCCTGGAACCACCAGATAGGCGTCCATTTATATGTCTCCACGCTATTGGCCAGGTCGCTGTAAGCAGCGCTGATAGGGCCGATAGCGGCAACATCCTTCGGAAAACGGAGCAGGAACTCCCAGGTGGATACACCACCTCCGGACAGCCCCTCGGCAGTGATCCTGTTTACGTCCACATTGATCTGCGACGCAAAGAAGTTGTGTATCAGCTCGCGGATACCATCATAGTAAGAAGTACCGAAATAACCGGATTGGTTTTGGGGATATAACAGGAATCCGTCGTAAGCTCCGCTGTTGACCATCTGCATATGCTTCTGGGCACCATGATAAAGCTGGAATTCGTTGTCGAACTCAGTTCCCTTTTCGCCGATACCGTGGAAGAACACGATAAGCGGGTACTTCTTCGCACCGGAAGGGTCGTAATTGGCGGGGAACTTCAACCGGAATGCCATGCCCTTATAGTAATAGGCCTTGAACTGGTCGGTATTCCAGCCAAGGTTCCGGTTGGTACGTACCCATTTTCCGATACTTCCCCAGGCAGGGTATGCGGGGGGAGATGCCGGGTTGTATGTCACAACCGGATCGTTGGGGTCCAACACTTGCGCATTAGCGTTCTTTACTCCGAAAAGGAGTATGAAAACAAGTAGGTGGTAGAAATATTTCATGTGAGGTAGATTGGCTCTAATAAACTATTTGGTTGCATACAAACATGCACATGTCTTTCAACCGGACGTGCCGGATCATATTATTAAAGCTTTTCCAGGAATGGGGTCAAAAATATTACGCGAGATTGCGGTTGGTTCTTACATCGGTATGGTAAAAATATTACCTATAAGAGGATTACAATGTAAGTTATAAAGAATTATTCACTTCAAATACAGAATTCCGTAAAAGCGACAAATTGATCAGTAAATGGCGGGTTTCAGTCGATTAATGATTTCCCGCTATCACATGCTACAAAATTACACTGTATTAATTTATAACATATTTCATCCGCGTACGCGGACCATGCAAAATATTGCCGATAAAGGAATACCGGATAAACAAATGATAGGTACCAATCCCGAAGCCGGCCGTAATAAGCAGCACCAGGAAAAAACGAAGCGGCCCGGGAACGGCGGATTGCAAAAACAGGATTTGAAGGCCTGCTACCACACCCAGGTGTACCAGGTACAACCAGTACGCTGCATCAGAAATGTACCTCACCGTATCGTTGGGACGGTTCATATATTTCAGGAAAAAGCCCATGCCGCCGAAAGTGAGCAGCATCGTTTGCAGGGCGGAGCCGGCTTTAACAATGCCCAACGGCAACGTCAAACCCGCCGGCAGCACCGTTACTATAAACAAACCCAGCGCTATCACCACCCCGGTAACCAACAGCGGGCCGGTACGTTTTGCAATCAGTTCGAGCTGCCCCGCATTCTTATGTATGTAATAGCCGATTACGAAAAACAAGCCGTAATACAGCAGGTGGGAAATTTTCGGGAAGATACCGGTGGATACTTCCACCACAGGCCCTTCGAAGAATGCCAGCTGAATACCGGCAAGTACGAGCACGGCCAGCATCAGCTGCGGAGCCCTTCCGAAGTTAAACGTCAATTTCAACCATGCCGCGGGAACCAGCCGCTGCACGCTCTTGTGGAGGAAGAGCAGCATACCGGCATAAAAAATCAGCAGGTAGTACAGGAACCACAAATGCGCCATTCCGTTCCAGCGCAACAATTGAGTGCGGAAAAGCGCCCGGGCCTCTTCATACGCAAAAGGTTCGGCTATGAAGTATTTATAATAGAGGAAAGGGGCGATGGTAAAGGGAAGAATGAAGACCAGGCTGCCGGCAAACGGCACCGCAATCCGCTTTATCCTGTGGACAATAAACTTTCTTTCGCCGATTTTCAGATAGAGCATCCTGGCGAAAAAGCCGGCTACCAGGTAGAAAAGCTGCATGCGGAATGCATGTATCAACCAATAGCTGCCATCATACCAGTAGGAATGAAAGGCATCGTCCGCCGGCCAGGTCGGATTCGGAAAAACCTTGTAGGCGATCGCGGCATGCAGCACGATGCCAAGCAACATCGCCATGGCGCGCAACGCGTCCAGCCCGTATATTCTTTTATCGTCCTGAATTGTCACCTTGTAATGTTATTAAGACTTAGACAATACTACGTTTGGCCTTATCCCACATGGCAGACTGGCTTTTCGAAATAAACCGCGCAAAGCCCTGGAAAACGGCCACGTTCATAAACACGAAGTAAAAAGGTATATAGAACAGGCGGCTTTTAGTTTGCTTAAGGGCCTGCAGGTAGCCGGTCAGGGCCATCCCATAAAAAAGTACCTGCCCGATTAACACCAGTGAATAAAAAAACGGCGCCCCGGCGATGACCAGCACAAAGTTGCAAAGGAGGAGAACCGGCATGCTCAGCGGGCAAAGCGTCCACCGCAGCACCCGGTGGGATATATACTGGAACGACAGGAGCGGGTATTTGAAAACGTTCAGCAATTCGCTGAGCAGCAAAATCGACTGAAAACCTCCCGCGCTGATGCGTACTTTCCGTTTATGTTCTTCCGTGATGGAAAATGATGGCGCTTCCATCGCATATGCATCGGGAGCATACGCAATACGGTAGCCTTTTATGTTAATGCGGAGGGAAATGACAAAATCATCCAGGATGACTTTCTCCTCCACGGGCTGGTACAGTTCCGTTCTGACAGAGAATAATTCCCCGGCGGCGCCTACAACGGAATATAGCTCGGCGTCCAGTTTCTTGAGGAAAGATTCATATTTCCAGTAAATGCCCTCCGTACCGGCCGCGTTGGCATCCCCTTGCGGAATTACTCTTTTTTCTCCGGCTACGCCTCCGGTTAGGGGATCAGCATAGTGTTTTACAATGTTGCGGACCGCCTGGTCGTTCAGGAGGGTGTTGGCATCGCAGAAAATCACGAATGGTGTTTGCACGTATTTCATCGCCCGGTTGAGAGCGGCCGTTTTACCCGCGCGCTGGGATTCGTGCAGCAGCCGATACGGGGCGATTCCCGGATAATGTCAGGCGTGCCGTCGTCGGACCCGTCGGTGATGAAAATAATGGCCAGTTTGTCTTCCGGGTAGTCCAGCGCCAGGCAGTTGCCGATTTTCTCCCGGATAAAATCCGCTTCGTTGTACGCCGCAACCAATAAAGTTACGGCGGGGGTATAGTCTTGCTGCGTATCGGCTTTTTTTGAAAAGGCGCGTTTGATACGTGTCAATATGACCAGCAGTATCCCGTATCCCAGGTAATTGTAAAACAGGATAAAGAGACTAATGTAAAACAGGATGTAAAAAAAGGCCATATCGGTATTTTTTAGCTTGTGGCCCAGCTTTTCTGCCCGGCCGCCAATGGAATCCTGCCACGGTAAACGCCGGGCAAATAATCGTACTGGAGGCCGCGTGTAGCGCCTTGGCGGGAAGTGCAGTAGCTGATGACCGTATACTTTTTCAGGGTCTGGAAAAAGGCGGGGCCGATGAGTTTGTTCATGGCTTTATCGCGCAGGCTTTTCCCGGTGCGGTCGCGGATTTCAAAATGTGCGGTCACGGCATCTTTTTCTGTCTCGCTGCAATCCATGTAGGGTTTCCCGAACCGGGAGCGGGCGTAATCTTGCACATCGGCGAGCCCGGTCAGAAAACGGTTCTGCGCGTTGCGGGGCGTGCATTCCCTGACAAGGCGGATGATCATCTCGCCTGCGCCTGCGCTTTTGGCGCCGGGCGTATCTGTTTCGGGGATGATCGTTTCGGCCAGTTCTTCGATCATTGGCTTGAATCCGTCCAGTTCTTCAAGTGCGGGTTTACGATAGTATCTGAACCAGGTAAAGCCCGCGCCGGCCGCCAATCCGGCGCCGCTGAGCAACAGCAGGCGCCCTATGGCTTTGCGTCTGTTCATTTGGTTCTCGGTTTGATTGCGTATGTTTTCTTATACTGAATTAGCCATTCATAAATATTCATACCATTCTCACGATACTTCGGGGTGTAGAACGAGCTCCAGCAACAGTGGGCGCCGGGGTACAGGGTGAGCTTGGTCAGCCCTTTTCCGTACCTGGCGGTACTATCCATATTGCGGCGGATGTTTTCCCTGAAATAATCGTCCTGCGTACCTACAAAATACCAGGTATGAATATTATTGTCGGCCACCAGTTTGAACCGCTTTTCATAAGGCGGATCCAGGCTGGCGGGCGACATGGTAACACATGCTGCGATACGGGCACTCAGCTCCCTGTCATGCGTCTTGGCCGATTCTACCGACCATCCGCCGGCGCTGTAGCCGGTCAGATAAATCCGGGTCGTATCAACCGGGTATCGCCTGATGATATCGCTCAGCATGGCGTTAACGTTCTGGGGAGGGGTCGACCAGCCTTCTTCCAGCGGCGCCACTACGATGAATTTATATAGCTTTCCGTCTGCTTTGCTGACGGCTTCTATTTTCTTCCCTAGTTTGATCTGTTTGGCAACGCCTTCCCGGAAAATCTTTGCAGGGTCTGTACCGGCAATGCTTTTGCCATGAAAGGCCATGAGCAGGGGATATCTTTCTCCCGGTTTCATGTCTTCCGGCAAATAAATCAATGCCTGCCTGGTCTGCCACTGCGTCACCCTGATTTCTATCTTTTTCATCGGTGCATACGGCCCATCCTGTAGTGCTGTAGTCAGCGTCATCACCAACGCCAGCACATTGCCTAACATCATAATCGGACGATTGTGGTTTAAGAAGAATAACGGTGGATTACAGCATGAGCATCACCTGCTCCAGGGTAGTGCCGACCATACCTTCCAGTTTGAGTTTGGCCTGGCGAAGGTCTTTCTCCAACATTACTTTCTTCGCCATCTCAGCATTGTAGAGGCGGTATGATTCTTTGTACATCTGCAGCGGCATGGTATCGTCCCCGGCGCGGAATTTCTCTTCCGCCTGGGTATGCTGCTGGAGGGCGTCTTCCAGCACGGGCAGGTGCAGCTCGAACAATTGCTTCGCGGCAGCATATTCCTCGTACTGCTGGAGTACGAGCGCCTTTGCACTCAGTGCTTCACCCTGTTCCTGCGTTTCGAGGAGTTTTTTCTCGGCGCGGGTCCGTTTTACATCATTGGGGATCTTGATCAGGTTGCCGATCGGCAGCAACACGCCAAAGTTGTAACGGGGATAGAATGTCTGGAAATTGGCATTGCCGTTATTGTTTCCCTTGATGGTGAATTCGTTCAGGTTGCCTGCTGCGGTAAAGTGGTTCAGCCATTGAGATCCTGCGATGTTGGTTTCGTATTTGTTGATCTGTTTGCGCACTGCGTATTGCTGCATATCAGGATGGGTCATTGCCAGCTCCACCAGCTTGGCTTTGAAACGTGCAACCGTAGACGGGTCGGCAGGAAGCTTTAATAGTACGGATGTATCCTTCTTCTGTACCTGTGCCTGCGTGGTAAAGGTGAGTGCAAGAGCAACAACGACCAAGGAAATACATTTCATGTTCATAAATTTAAGTGTATAAGTATTTTATTTTCAGTAGTATAGCAGTAAACGCATTGAGCATGATGGCAGATTCCACCAGCGTGGATGCGTCCTGCGTGTATTGGGCCAAAGACATTTCAAAGACGGCGGCTGCTATGCCGATCATCAATAGTTTATCCAGTTCGTTCCTTAGTTTGAAAAAGTTGCTGACTGCGATCTGGATGAGGAAATAAAAATTCGCTACCATAAGGATAAGCCCGAGCCAGCCGGTTTCCAGTACGCCGCGGAGGTACCCGTTATCGGTCTGTAAATTGGCCAGCGGGTGCCCCCGGTGGAAAATCAGCGCATTGCCGCCGGTGGTCATCACACCGCCGCCGAAAGGGTGGGAGTAGATATATGGCTGCGCCACGGCTCGGTTCCGGTCGCGCACATTCACCGATTCATCCTGCTTCCCGAGAAAAGCCGTACGCACCCGGATGATGGTAGGGTTGCCGTGGAATGGACCGAACAGGATTACCATCGCCACGAAACCAAAACCCATGGCAACCAGGATTGTATTCCGCTTCTGCAGGTTCGCGATAAAAAACAACATAAGGCCTACCGGCAACATCACATATCCAGTACGGGTGCCGGAATAGCCCAGCGCCAGCAAGTGAAATATAATCACGAGCAGTAAGACGGCTTTCTTCGGCAGGCTCATGGTTTTGATACTGGCCGTCATCAGGATCAGGCAGATCACGATATTGCAGGCCATGATGATCCCGAAAGCCGCCGCATCCGACATGAAGGAAAATATACGGATGCCGGAAAGAATGATCGTCGTATTGAACAGCTTCGGGTACTTGGCCATATACGCCTTTTCAAAAGGCATGAGCCCGAACCACTGCTGCATGCAGGCATACAGCGCCGCTGCGGTACACAGCGCGATCCAGAATTTGAAGAACGTATGCACGTCTTTCATGTTGTTGAATACGTTCAGCGCCAGCAACAGGAAAAGCACGTTCCGCATGATCACCCGCATGAAAATCGCCCAGCCGGTGGGATTGAAGCCATAAGGATTCGCAACCTGCAGAATGATCACCAGCAAATACAGATAGGTGGTAACCAGCAGCGGGTCTTTCAGGAAATTCACTTTCCTGAAGGTAGGATCTCCGCGGGTCAGCAGGCAACCCAGCAACGCACAGAGCAGCAATCCGTCCATCACCACACCCGTACTCATCTCCGAACCGGACAGCCGCTCCAGCATAGGCAATATCATGGTGATGCCTATGTAGATGTAAAAGCCAAGTTTGTAATACATTACGCACAGGATGCAGGTAGACAGCCCCAATATCCCCACAACCACCATCACGGACAGTTTGTAGTCGGAAGCGGCAATGTATGCAATAGCCGGAATTAACAGGAGCCAGAGCAGGACAATCAGCCAGGTGCGTTTATTTTTATCTAGTGCGAACATTTCTTAACCAAAAACCGTTTTAAGCGCCAGGAACAGCAGCACTGCTGCTACAAAAAGCATGAGAAGCGTCTTATGCAAAGCTTCGCTGATAATTTTCTTTTCCACTTTCTTCCTCATAAGGCGAACATATTATTGACCGGCATTTTCTTCCCGCCGTTCTTGGGTGTTGCTTCCTTAAAGGGACCTTTAAACATATATTCCATACCCACACGCTGCATCAACCGGTAAACAACGATCGAGAGGTAAATCCCCGAGACTACGAGAATAAATGCGCTGAGCGGAACATTTGCCGTAACACCGATCTGGATTAGCAACATACGTAACAGGAATACGATACTGACGTGCAACAGGTAGATATAAAGCGAATAATGCCCGATCGTTCTCAGGAAACCCAGTTTCCCGTGCTTCCCAAGCAACATGGAAGCCATAATCACCACTATACCGCCTACAATCGCAAGCACCGAAAAGAGGTAAATGTTCATGTCCTGGTGCTGCATGCAGTAATACTGTACCCCGACAAACACCGGCAGGAGCACCAATAATCCCGGGAGGGAGGCCAGGCGCTCCTGGATATTTTCCCGGAAGAAATAAGGCGCAGCGATATGGCCGCAGGCAAAATAAATGTAGTAGACCAGGATGTCGGTAATTGTGCTGATATCCCCGGCAAAGTCTTTAAGCCCCAGGAAAACGACCCCGATCGCCAGCTGCATCCATGGGCGGAGCTTCAGCACCTTGTCTGCAAACAAATAGAGGACAGACACATTAAATAACGCCAGCAGGTACCATAGCTGCAGCATACTTCGCGGATGTATCAATATGTCCACAAAATTGCCGATCCCCCTTTTCGCGTTTGTATATTCTGAAAAAAGCAGCTGCAGCGTTAACTGCAGGACTGCCCACAACAGGTAGGGATAAAGCAGGGTGTTGACTTTCGAAAGCAGGAAATTATCGGCTCCCTTGCGCTGAACGCTGCCGGCGAAGAAAAGTCCCGATAAAAAGAAGAAAAGCGGCATCCGGAATCCATAGAGCAACTCATTGGCGTCCATAAGCGCGGGTGTGATTTCAATGCCACGGTAAAGCAGGCCATAAATCACATGACGGTAAACAACAAATATGATGGCGATACCCTTGGCGTAGTCTACCCACGGATATCTGCCCGCCCTGGGGGCGGATAGTGAGAAAATGGAGCGAAATGTTTCATTTGTCGTTTTCATTTTTTTGGGTGGGGTTAAATCATAATTCGAGGAAATCGTCATGGATGTTGTTCAGCACGGCGCCCAGGAACTTGCTGTCCAGGGAATGCAGGAACTCGATAGAATCTTTATCATTCTGTTTCAGGGTAGCATTGGAATTGAAAATCGCGATCACCCCTTCCGCATACTTTTCCAGCTCCTTGCTGTCTGTATAATCGTTCAGGGGAGCGCCTTCCATGAGAATAAAGTCGTAGTGCTTCTTCAGATCGGGCAGGTAGTTCAGGAGGTGGTTGGCAGGCAGGATCTCCGTAGGCGTGTAATCGCCGCCCTTGCAACCGATCACCTCGATATTGTCGATGGAATAGGTAGTTACCAGTTCCCTCACTTTTTCGTAGGCGAACGCTTCCCGGGAAATAGAAAAGGATTCCAGTGTTGGCTTCGCGTCCAGCGCGACCGTGAGGTCGTTGTTGCAGAAGTTGGTGTCTATAACGAGCACTTTCTTGTTGCTGAGGCTCAGGCTGTAGGCCACTGCCTGCACCAGCGTGGTTTTGCCCTGCTGGGATTCCGTACTGGTGAAAAGGAAGATCGATTTTCCGCTTTTCTCCATTTCGAAACGGAGTTTCCGCAGCAGTTCCCGGAAACTGTTCTGTCGTTTTCGCACCGCTTTGGTATCGTCGATATTGGCCTGCAATACTTCCAGGATACTGAATTTGTGCAGGTCGGCATGGTTCACCGTGGCGATGAGCTTCAGGTCTACGCTCTTCAGGAAGTTGGACGGCGACTTGATGCTGGTATCGAACAGTTCTTTGAAAATGATGCCGAGGGAAGTGAGGAAGAATACTGCCATGCCGGTCATGCCCATGATGATCGCGCGTTTGGAGGATTCGGGTTTGATAGCCGGTTGCCCTTTCAGCGTTTGGCGGAAGTTGTCGGTGGGCACGGTGCGGTTGTCGATCGCGGAGTTCATTTTCTCCTTGAGGCGGTTGTATTCATCCTGCGCCAGCTGTACTTCCTGCTGGAGCGTGCTTACGGTGGCTTCTTTGTTGGCGTAAGATCCCAGTGAGCCTTTCAGCGAACGGATCTTCTGTTCCAGCGTGGCGATGTTCTGGCGGGAGGCGCTGATATCGGCTTCCAGGGTAATTTTGCGCTGGATGAGCTCTTCCTTCGTTACCACGGTGCTGGGGCCGCCGGTGCTGGAGGTAGGCAGCGCAGATTCGGCCTGTTGCAGTTGCTTGCGGAGGGCTTTGATCTTTTCTTCCACTTCTTCGGAGGTAGTGCCGGTCCGCAGCTTTTCATCGTTGAGGCGGTTGATTTCCTTCCGGATCGAAACAACGTTTGCGTTGGCGTTGGCGGAACCGTAAGTCACCTTGCCCGTTCCGGCAGCGGCTATCTGGGTGGTGAGGGAACCCAGGGTGGAGGTCATGATATTGAGGCTTGAGCGCTCGTCCAGCAATGCTTTTTCCAGCTGGCTGATCAGCCCCAGTTCCGAACCGCTGGCGGCTTCGATATTAAGAACGCCTTCAGAAGTTTTATACATGCGCAGCGCTTCCACCTTGGCATCCAGTTCCGTTTTCTTCTGGTTCACCAGTTCGGCGAACGTTTCCACGTTTTCCACGGTGCGTTCGGAACGCAGGCTGCGATAATAGCGGATGAATTCGCTGTACAGCGTGTTTACCACGAAGGCCGACTGCTCGGGGTTTTCTGAACGGTATGCAATGTCGATATAATCGGTGCGGGCCACACGGTTTACGTTCAGCATCTTGCGGATAGCTTCATAATCGTATTTGCAAAGCTTCATGAACTCCTGCACTTTGCGCTCATCCGGATCATAGGAAGACAGCATCTGCAGGGAATCCAGTTTCTCCCGGCAGATCCGCATGGCCGCTTCGCGGTTGAAGGCGAGGTATTCTTTCGACTTCAGGTCCTGTTCCTTCAACACAACAAATGGCTTGGGGCCAGACAGGTCATGCAATAACAATTTATAAGACAGCAGGCTGATCACGAGGGGCGACGTCATCGTCTGCATGGCATTTTCAAACTTGACGTCGGCTTCAAATATATTATTGCCTTCGTCACGAAGCGTGATCTGGTCTTTAATGGTAAATCCGGTGGAAATCTGGGCAGTAGATGAATACAATCGGGGCCGGCCCATTGTGAAAAAGAATGCGGCGGCGATCGCGAAAATCGTTCCGCCAATGATCCACCATTTCTTTTTCAGCAACGCCTTTATGAAATATATTATGTCCATATCAATTATATTTTTTCATTAACTATCACAGCTTAAAAAAGCCGGTAAAAACCGGATATTCAAACTTGCGAAAGTTTCGATTTATGAGGAGCGCAACGCCCGAAAGCATGTACTTCCGGCAATGCACAACTTTTCCGCCTTGTCAAATTCAAAGGAATGGTAAAAATAACTGGCCCACGACGGGCGCTGAGGTTTTGCGAAGGAACAGGTTAAACAACGAAAAAATTCAAGTATAAGGGGAGCCGGCATATCGGGAGAACGTTGACATGTCTCTTTCCGGGAAGCGAATTTGCTTCTTCGGTATATCCGGTTTTTTTTGCAATATTATGGTGCATCTCCCTAATAACATAATTTTTTCTGGGAAATCATGATTTCCCTTCGTGAACGCCGGAATTCGATCTGTGAAATCGGGGAATGCAGTATTAAGCGAAATTAAAATACGTCTCCAGCGATACGATTCCAATGATCATACCTACCGCATAACGCGCTATTTTTGAATGATTTATTTCTTCCGCAGGCCATAAAACCAGGATCAGAAACGGTACGATCTGCGCGATATAGCGGGAGCTGAAAAGATGGGTAACTGCGAAATTGGAGCACAATAACAGGCCGATTAAAAAGATCAGGAACACTTTAAAAGGTGTTGCAACATATCTTTTCAACCAGATGAGCATGCATACCATAAAGTAGATGGCCAGCACGCACAGGAAGGGGGAAATCAGGAAAGGATAGAGGCGCATGAAGAAGCCGGGCATGATCTTCTCAAGCCCTTTGTTCAGCGGGGCATAGGTAAAATGCAGTACGAACAGGTTCAGCGCCAGGCATACCAGGTAACCGCCCGCCATCCAGTACAACGTTTTCCTGTTAAACACAAACCAGCGCGGCGCCAGGATCAGGGTGATCAATGCCGCGTAACCAAAACCGAGCAGCCCGTGCCATATGCTGAAGCCATGGCTGATGTAAGCCTGCGCCGGAGGCGTGAAGCCTTTCCATATCAGGAATACCGGCAGGCAACATGCCAGCGCCACCACTCCATATATTATTATTGTTACAACACGTAAATAATCTTTCCGCAGCAGGTACATGAGCGCCATGACGCCGCCTGCCGGTAACAGTACGAGGAAAGGAGCACGGCCAAGGATGCCCAGGCCGGCCAGTGCGCCGGCGAGTAAACCGAGGCCAAGCGCTGGCCAGGTACGGTCCGTCTTCAGCGCGAACCATAATACTACTACCGAAGCAAAACTGAAAAACAGGCTGGGTATCTCGGTAAGCGCCATGCCGGACACTTGCCAAACCACAGGAGCCGCCAGCACACAGAGCGAAACGGCCCAGGCCTTCTTCATATCCGCCTGCCAGATCTGCCGCAACAACAGGGCGAGCAGCACAATTATAGCACCGAGGAAAAATACGTTTACCAGGCGCACACCGGGTACATCCAGCCCCGTGAAGGGCAGGAGCGCCGTATGTACAAACTGGTACAATGGGCCGGGGGCCTGGTCTTTCATCTCCAGCAGAAAATCCCTGCTGAGCCCGGTCTCCTGGTACAACGCCACGTTATGCAGAAAGTAAGGCTCATCGTGCAGCGGCGGCTGACGGTGCATCAACGTTATAATAAATAAAACCAGGAAACCAGCGATGCCGGCAGCCAGTAATACAGGTTGAGGGCGGAAAAGTCGCTTCATAATGGAAACGAAGGTATTTAATAATGAAAAGGGATGGGGCGTTGGCAGCAACATAGGTAATTGGCCTGCACCGCAAACAAGGACTAAGGTAGGCAAAAATAGGACGAACGTTCCAACATTCAATGTTCATTTTTACGCTTTTACCGGAAAAAAAATGCCTTTCGCCAAAAAAAGTGGGAGAGAAGCAGAACGTGTAATAATTTTACCCCCGTTGAGAATGGTTAATGTGAAAAAATTAATCATATCGACATATTAGGAATTCAGAATTATATTGTAGATTTGACTTAATTAACCATTGTAGATTTTAACCTGACCTCCTCACCAGTATCCCCTGAAAAGCTTCAAAAAGATAATTTTACTGCCAGATCCGATCTAAAACCTTCTGACGCTATTTGCATTGCGTAGAGCTTTGGAATAGTACTTTGACAAACTTTAAAGAAAGAAGGTATGAAAAAGAAAGTAATGATAATTGATGATAGCGCGCCGATCAGAATGCTGTTGGAAGTGATGTTTAAAAGAGAATACGATGTCGTAACCGCGCAGGATGGCCTCGCCGCAATGGCCTGGCTCTCACAGGGGAATATGGTCGACCTTATTGTAACCGACCTGGCTATGCCCAATATCAACGGATGGGAACTCGTGGAATACCTGTCCGAAAGCCACCTCTACAAAAACATCCCGGTAGTGGTATTGAGCGGCAGCCTCAACGATCAGTCTGAATCCGTGACCCGACTTTACCTGAACGTTTTCGATGTTATCAGAAAACCCTTCAATCCCATCGAACTGCTGGAACGCGTGAAAGTGATACTGGACAAACAACAACTGCAGGTTGTTGCCTGAGTACATCCGTAGCAATGTTTATTACCCTGAATATTTCAACCGAATAGCATGAACATGAGTACACCCGTAATTGTGGCACCCCTGAATACGGCAAAACAAAATGCTGCTAAAAATGTGAATGAGGCAATAGCCCAGTCTGACCCGCGACTGGTGCTTCTCCTGGGTTACCGCCCCGCTACCGCCGCAGGCTCCGCCAGCGGCAAGATGCAACAGGTAAACAATACGCTGGACGCACAGGTACAGGTACTGCAACTGCTGAACCGCGACCGCATCGTACCCTCGGCGATTATCGTACACCAATCCGCCCTGCAGGCTGATGACTGCGTATCCTGGAGCCGCTTCTTTGAACTGCACACCATCTTCCGCACCATTCCCTTCTTCCTGCTCGTCGACGTGCCGGGCGAAAGCGAACAGGCATTCGTGAAGAAACATGCTTTCATCGATGAACTGGTAACACCCGCCTGCATGCAGCAACGCCTCGTTTCAAAAATCAACTTTGTAAAGAAACTGAAACGGCTGCAAAACGTTCCCGGCATCACCGTGCCGCCCGTCAGGGAAGTAAAGAAGAAAAGCCCGGTAGACGCCGTGCTGAAACGCAGCCTCGATATCGTTGCCTCTTCCGTAGGCCTCCTGGTGGCGAGCCCCTTCATGCTGATCATCGCAGCGATGATCCGGATGGAATCCAAAGGGCCGATTTTCTATGCATCGCCCCGCGCAGGCCGCAACTACCGCGTATTTAAATTCTATAAGTTCAGGACCATGGTCCCGGATGCAGATAAGCAGCTGGACAAGCTGAAACACATGAACCAGTACGACACCAACGGTAACGGACCTACTTTTATCAAGGTGTCGAACGACCCGCGCATCACCCGCCTCGGCAACTTCCTCCGCAACAGCAGCCTCGACGAGCTGCCGCAGCTGCTGAACGTACTCCGCGGCGACATGTCGCTGGTAGGCAACCGCCCCCTGCCGCTTTATGAAGCCACTACGCTCACAACCGACGACTGGGCGGAACGCTTCCTGGCTCCCGCCGGCATCACCGGGCTCTGGCAGATCAGCAAGCGCGGCAAAAAAGAAATGTCGGTCGAAGAACGCATCAACCTCGACATCGATTATGCCGGCAAGCATAATTTCATGTACGATATGTGGCTCATCGTGAATACGCCGTTTGCGCTTATTCAAAAAGACAATGTATAATGATCCTCCTTATTGAGATATTTTTACTTACCTACTTAACCGGATGCGTACTGTACAACCTCTTTTTCTCGATCGCCGGGAAATGTGTTGCCCGCCGGCCGTCTCCCCAACCCGAAACAGACGCTCCCGCCAAAGTCGCCATCCTGGTTCCCGCCTATAAGGAAGATGCCGTCATCCTTTCCGTGGCCCGCAGTTATGCGGAACTGGACTACCCGAAACAGTCGTACGACGTTTGGGTGATCGCGGACTCCCTCCAGCCGGAAACCCTCCGGTTGCTGGAAGCGGCGCAGGTGCATGTACTGCCGGTTTCGTTCGACAAAAGCACAAAGGCCAAATCCCTGAACGCAGCCCTTGCCCATATCGGCGAAGGCTACGAACTGGTGCTCATCAGCGATGCAGACAACGTGCTGGCCCCCGATTTCCTCACCAAAGTGAACCAGGCATACCGCCAGGGGCACCATGCCATACAGGCGCAAAGGGTGGCCAAGAACATCGAGACGCCCTTCGCCGTGCTTGATACGGCAAACGAAATCATCGCCAATCACATCTACCGCAAAGGAAGCAATGCAGTGGGTTTATCTTCCTCCGTGATCGGGTCGGGCATGGTTTTCCATTACCCGCTCATCAAATCGGTCATGGAGAACATCGACGCCACCGGCGGGTTCGACAAGGTGCTGCAGTTGGAAGTCGTATCCCGCGGGCATCGCATCCATTACCTGGAAGACGCGCTCATTTTCGACGAAAAGGTCGAGAACTCCGCCGCGTTCAGCAATCAGCGCAGGAGATGGATCTCCAGCCAGTTCCTGTATTTCAGGCAATTCTGGAAACCCGGGCTGCAAAATTTGCTGAAAGGAAATTTCGACTATTTCAACCTTGCCTTTTGCCATAATCTCATGCTGCCACGGATGTTGCTGATCGCAGCAATTGTGTTCCTGGCAGCATGTTCCCTTGTTTTCGGCAGTTTCCTTACGATCCCGCTGTGGTGCTGGGGCGCGCTGTTTCTCCTGAATATGGTGAGCCTCGCGTTGCCCCTGCCGGCGCTCTTTTACCGCCGTTATATGCTGACGGCCATGCTGAGCCTGCCGAAGGCCATGTGGATGATGGTGATGATCCTCTTCCGGATCAAAGGCGCCAACAAGAGCTTTATCCATACACAGCACCATAAAACTGACATCAACAACCCCTTGCTGAATGTTGCCAGAAAAAACTGAATATAATCCCCTCGTGTCCATCGTTACGGTGAACTACAACAACGCCGCCGTAACGGCCGACCTGTTGCGTTCCCTCGCGGGCAACAGCTACCGGAATATCGAGGTGATCGTAGTCGACAATGCGTCCGTTGAGCAACCCAAAGCCATACTGGAAGCGGCCTATCCCGCGGTGAAAGTGATCCTGAACAGCGAGAACATGGGCTTTGCGGGTGGCAACAACGTAGGTATCAATGCAGCGTCCGGCGAATTCCTGTTCCTGGTCAACAACGACACGGAGTTTACCGACGGCCTGATCGAGGGATTGCTGGATATTTTCCGGCAATATCCCGAAGCCGGCATCGCCTGCCCCAAATTCCATTACTTCTTTCATAAAGGAACGATCGAATATGCGGGCTACCAGGCGGTGGATATCATGACCGGCCGCAATAGCATGATTGGTTGCAAAGAGCAGGACAACGGGCAGTACGACGAAATCAAAGAAACCAATTACGCGCACGGCGGCGCCATGATGATCAGCCGGGAAGCCCTCGAAAAAGTGGGCCTCATGCCGGAAGTGTACTTCCTGTATTACGAAGAATTCGATTGGTGCGAAATGTTCAAACGGAAAGGATACAAGGTGTATTATCAGTACAAATCACTGATCTATCACAAAGAATCGATGTCCACCGGCAAGAACAGCCCCCTGAAAACATATTACATTACCCGTAACAGGCTGCTGTTTATGAGAAGGAACATCAGCCTTCCGCGGCGGCTGGTATTTATGGCCTATTTTTCCCTACTGACAATCCCCAAAAACACCCTGACCTTTCTAGGCCGCCGCGAAATGGTGCACCTGAAGGCGTTCTGGCGCGGTGTTTTCTGGAATATCCGAAATTTTAAAAAAAGCAACGATTATGTGTGGAATAGCAGGATTTATTGATTTTTCCGGAAAATCCACCCAGGATGTACTGGAACGCATGACAGACGTCCTGGAGCATCGCGGACCCAACGACGCGGGGTATGAGTGCTTCCGGATCGGCGACACCGTAGCGGGCCTCGGCCAGCGCCGGCTTTCCATCATCGACCTCTCCAGCTCGGGCCACCAGCCTATGCATTTCGGGCAATTCAGCATTATTTTCAACGGCGAAGTATACAATTACAGGGAAATCCGCAAAGAACTGGAATCGGACGGCTATGATTTCGTTTCCGGTTCCGATACGGAAGTTTTGCTGAAAGGATATGCCTGCTGGGGCGAAAAAGTACTCGACCGCTGTATCGGCATGTTCGCCTTCGTCATCATCGACAAGGAGAAACAGGAAGCGTTCATCTGCCGCGACCGGGCCGGCGTGAAACCGCTTTATTTCTATTGGAAAGACGGCCTGCTGCTTTTCGCGTCCGAACTGAAGAGCTTCCACCAGCACCCCCGTTTCCAGAAGGAGATCGATCCCAACAGCGTTTCGCTGTTCCTGCAGTATAGCTATATCCCTGCACCGTACACCGTATTCAGGCATACGCGCAAATTGCTGCCGGGCCATTACCTGCGCCTGGACCTCCGCAACGGCGAACCCGAGGAAATCACCTACTGGGATGTGCTCGAGGCTTATCGCAAGCCAGCCGTGAAAATGTCGGAGAAGGAAGTGATTACGCATACGCATGCGCTCATGAAAAGCGCATATCAATACCGCATGGTGGCCGACGTGCCGGTGGGCGTTTTCCTGAGCGGCGGATACGACAGCGCCAGCGTGGCCGCTATCCTGCAGTCGGGTTCCGCCAACCGGATCAAAACGTTCACCATCGGTTATAAGGAACGGGCATGGGATGAATCCGCCGAAGCCCGCAAAATCGCCCGCCACCTGGGAACCGACCATAACGAATGGATCATCGGGCCGGACGATGCCAAAGACGTGCTGGAACATCTGCCCGATATTTACGATGAGCCCTTCGCCGACAACTCCACCGTTCCCACCACGCTGGTCAGCCGCCTGGCCGCCAAACAGGTGAAAGTGGCTTTGTCCGCCGACGGGGGCGACGAACTGTTCGCCGGCTATAACAAGTTCAACCAGGCCATTAAATACACGAGCCAGCTGCCGCGGAGCCTGCAAACGATTATCAGCCGCACGATGGGGCTGATTCCGCCCGATAACATCCCGTATTTCTCCAAACAATACAACTTCGCTTCGCGGTACGAAAAGATGAAGCTCATCTGGGCCGCCGGCAAACCGCAGCAGGCGCTGAAATATATCAGCCAATACCTGACGGAAAGCGAAGCGTCGCATTATATGGGCGTGAAAACGGATCGCTATAAAACCAATTTCGACCTGAACGGCGAGCTGAACAATATCGGCGAATCGCTGAATAAGCTGCTGGCTATCGACTACCGCACTTTCCTGGTCGACAATAACCTGGTGAAAGTGGACCGCGCTACGATGAGCGTGAGCATCGAAGGCCGCGAGCCCATGCTGGACCACCGGCTGGTAGAGTTCCTGGCCACCGTGCCCGCCGCTTTGAAGACCAAAGACAATATCAACAAATACATCCTTAAATCGATCATTCACGAATACATCTCGAAATCGATGATGGACAGGCCCAAACGGCCGTTCATAGCGCCTTTGCAGGAATGGTTCCGGGATGAGCTGAGGGAGCAGATGCAATATTACCTGTCGGAAGAACGGCTGAACAAAACCGGCCTTTTCAACGGCGCGCATGTGCAGCAACTGCTGAAACGCTACCTCGACGGCGGCAAGGTAAGCCACCAGAAATTATGGAATATCCTGGTATTCCAGTTATGGTATGACCGATGGATGGAAAAGCTGTAAAATGGAAGCTACACGAAAAATAAGAGTGCTGCAAGCCATCCGCCAGGGCAAGATCGGGGGAGGGGAGAGCCATGTGCTCGACCTGGTGAGATCTTTGGACCGCTCCCGATTTGAGCCGGTGGTGCTTTCCTTCACGGACGGGCCGATGGTAAGCCTGCTGCAAAACATGGACGTTCCCGTATTCGTTATCGGCAGCGAAAAAGCGTTCGATATCAGCGTGTGGAAGAAGGTTCGCGCATTAATGATCCAGGAGCGGATAGATATCGTGCACGTGCACGGCACGCGGGCCAATACCAATGTGATGTGGGCCGCCCGCCGGCTGCGCATCCCGCT
>NZ_CALNBI010000302.1 GCF_937874145.1 uncultured Chitinophaga sp.
AGACAACAGCAACCTCAATATCGTTGTGAAGAAGGGGAAAGTTTTCGCCGTGAACCCCCAGCCCGCCCCCGACGCTTCGCCGAAGCGCTACGTTACCCGCGGGGCCTTCGGGATCGACCGGAAAGGCCGGCCTGATATTGCCTGGGTGTACAACGTGGGGAAGAAACGTTTGCCCTATGCTTACAACGCACCGGTAGAAAAAGTGGAACCTACCAAAAGCGCGCCGTCCGGCGCCCGTCGCTGGAAGATGCGCGAAGCTGTAGGCGGTGGCCCTGTGCTCGTACAGAACGGGCAGCCGCATATCACCTGGGAACAGGAAGGAATGGGTAAAAGCATCGCCGCGCTGCACCCGCGCTCTGCGGTAGGTTACCGGCCGGATGGCACCATCCTGCTTATGGTGATCGAAGGGCGTAACAAAGGGGTGGCGGAAGGCGCCAACTTCGAGGAAATGGCGAAGATCTTCACCGACCTCGGCTGCGTGGAAGCCCTCAACCTCGACGGTGGCGGCTCTTCGGCGCTCTACGTCAATGATCAGAATACGATTAAACCGTCAGACCCCGCGGGCCAACGGCCGGTGCCGGCGGTACTGGTGCTCAGTAAAAAATAACGGACTACACGGCGGGCTTCTCATTCCCGCCGTTTTTTTTGCGGGGAGCGCCATCTTCATCAAATAACTGCAACAGGTGCCACTCCGTGATCCCCGTCAGTAACAACGCGCCCACAATTACGGGCGTGATCGTGAGATAGAGGAATAAATCCGATTGCCGCGTGAAAATCCATCCCATCAACAGGCCGAATGGTACGAGTATCCAGCCGAGCCACCGCGAAATATACGCGGCGTAACGGTTGCCTTCGTTCCAGGTGTCCTGGTTGATGGTGGAGGAAAAAGTACGGTAGCCGTACCAGGCTTTCATGCTGCGTGGGGGAAATCGCCGGATCATGTGGCCCATGAACAGGAACAGCAGTCCGGCCAGCAAGCTGGCATTGCAGAAGGGGTTTTGTAAAATGCTGTCCATAAAAAAAGCGCGGCACAAACTGTGCCACGCTTAATATTACAAATCATCTCAGTTCTTTGTTGAATCGGCTGCGGTGTTTTTGCGTTTGATCAATCCTTTGAGGGTATTGTTCAACGTTTTTTCCGCCGCCTTGCCTGCGCCCTGCAGCCCGCCGCCGGAACCGGTGGAATCCTTCCCGCCGAGCAATTGCTTCTTCAGTTCATCTTTCGCCGCGTTCACGGCTTCGTTCTTCACATGGTTCAGTGAATCCCTGATGGTTTTCTGCGCGGAATCCGCTTTGCTTTTTATCATGGCCGTGGCCTGGTCTTTCAGGTTATCCGCCGCTTTACCGGCCGCTTCCTTCAGGTCCGTTTTCACGGAAGGCTTCATAATGTTGCCGCCCAGCAAAACATTGAGATACACGGTGTCGCTCACGTTCACGGGGATGCCCTTGTTGTTGGCCTGCTTCACGAGATTGTTCACGAGGCTGTTGCCCTGCTGGCCGAGCAATGCGCGCGGCAGCGCGAGCTGCATGGTGTAATCCATCGTTTGGTCGAAACCGTGCGAACCGCCGATGAGCATGTTGAAATTGTTCATTTTCACGCGGAAGGGGTTCACGGTCATCCGGCCGTTCTGGAACGCGAAATAGTTCTTGATGTCGCGGATGGAAATATCTTTCAGCGCAGACACGTTCAGCTGGTTGGCCAGCTGGTCCATCGGTGCGAACTTCTTCAGGAAACCCTGTATCAGCAACAGGTTGCCGTCGCCGGTGAGGGTATTTAGCACGGGCGACATATCCTTCCCCAGCTTGCCCGTCATTGTCAGTTGGCTGCTCATTTTCCCGCTGAGGAACTGCCCGATGGGCATGAGTTTCTGCACGGTGTTGAACGTTTTGAACGTTTCCTGCACATCAAGCTCTTTTACGTCGTATGAGATGAGGATATCAGGATTGTTCTTATCGTTTTTGGTGGAATAGGAGCCGTCGATTTTCATGGAGCCCTGGAGGGCGTTGGCTTTGATATCTTTCATGATCACCGCCTCGTCGCGCACATAGAGCGTGCCGTTGAGGTTGTTGAGATCAAGCTTGTCGTAGATCACTTTCCCCGCCTGCGCCTGCAGGATGAAATCGAGGTTATTGGGAACGGCGAAAGGCACGGCGGCCAGCGTGTCCGCTGCTTTGGCGGGAGTCGTTTCTTCGCCGGAGGCCATCCATTTATTGAGGTTGATCTGGTCGGCCTCCATGGCCAGGCGGCCATTCAGCGCATCATTCCGGAAAACATACGCCAGGAAGTTATTCAACTCGCCGTTGGCGCTGAAGTTCGTGCCGAGGTATTGCCCTTTGAAATCGGTTACGGTCACGTTTTTCGGGTTGAAGGACATGAGCATGGAATGGACGTTCACGCCATCTGGATAATCCTTGCTTTTATACGCGAGATCGGCTACAGATACTTTGCCCGCTGCGTGGAAGGTTTCGTATTGTTCCTTTTCGATGGCGCTCATATACCCGCGTGCCTGCAGGTCGGCGTCGAGGATGCCGGCGAGCTGGGTGCCTTTCTCGAATTTCACGACCTGGGCCACTTTGGCGAGGTCGAGGCGGCCTTTGGCGGCGGCGTCGAGGTAGAGGTCGGATACAGGCGTTTTGATCATGAGCCGGAAGTCTACCGGGCTGTCGTCCATTTCCAGGTGCGCCTGTGGCACGTCCACGATGGTGTGGTCGGGCACGCCGTCGGGGTTGGTGACGTTCACCGCCAGCTGGATATTTTTCACCGGTTTAGGCAGGTCGGGGTATTGGAAGAAGCCGTTTTTGATGCCGAGGTGCACTTCGTAGGCGGGCATCTTGTTGCCATCGTAAATGCCCTTTACGAAACCGTTGAGGGTGGCTGCGCCGGAAGTTTTGATGCTGGCGAAATCCTGGCTGTAGACGGCGGGCACCAGCGAGAGGATGTCCTTGAAATCCGTACTGGGCGCCTGGAAGCGGATGTCCATGTTATACGCGCTGTCGTTCAGCAGCTGGAAGAACCCTTCGGTGCTGAGCTTCAGGTTGTTGATGGCGATGTTGTCGGTCTTGAAGGTATATTTGCCGGCTTTGTTGTCGATCTGGACATCGGCGAGGATCTCCACTTTGGTATCGAGGAGATAGGGGATGAATCCCTGCGCGAAGCTGAGCGCGGCGGCGGTGGTGCTGGTCGTCAGCGTGAAGTTGTACTGCGTGAAGTCGCCTTTCCCTTTGTGATTGAGCCCGGCGATGGCCAGGTGCATATGGCCCTGGTGGTCGTCGTATTTGATCACGGCGTCTTCGATGCTGTACTGCTGCAGGCTGAACGCGAAATCGCTGCTGCTGGTATCCGCCGGCGTAGCTGCGGTGGCGGTGTCGGGCTTTACGATGTCCCAGTTCGGGCGGCCTTCTTCATCCACTACGGCGTAAATGCGCGGTTGCTGCAGGGAAACGTTGTGCACGTTGATCTTATCGCCTTTGATGGCCGACATGAGGTCTACCGCGAGATCGAGCCGGCGCACGGCCAGCAGGGTATCGCCGTCGAAGTGCTGCACGCCGGTGATCCTGAGCTCTTCAAGAGCTACGGCGAGGCGCGGGAACCGGCGGAAGAGGCTGATATCCACGTCTTTGAAATCCACTTTGGCGTTGAGGCTCTTGTTCAGCTCGGCTTTGACCTTCGACATAATCTGGCCTTTGAACAGATACGGGATGGCAATCAGGATCGCAATGAGCACGAGGAGCCCGATGCCGACACGTTTCAGTATCTTCTTGAGTTTCATAGGAAGTTGTTATTGGTATTTAAGCGTTGGCAAATATTCTGAATGTCCATATCGGCAGTTAAATTCGTTATTTTTGACACAAATATAAATAACGGCATGACACCGGAACGGAAAGAACGGCTTTTATCGGTAATTAACAAACGTCAGGCCAACCTTACGGTGGTGCTGGAGAATGTGGAAGACCCCCATAACGTGTCGGCGGTCCTGCGCACCTGCGATGCCGTGGGCATCCAGGACGTATACCTGCTCACCACCAAGCTGCCACGCCATAAAAAATGGGGCGTCAAAAGCTCGTCCAGCGCTATCCAGTGGCTGACGGTCCATGAGTTCGACGATACCGCGGAGCTGGTGAAAACGCTCCGTTCCCGGTACGGTAAGATTTACACCACGCACCTGGCCGACGGCGCCAAAAGCCTGTACGATATCGATTTTACGGGATCCGTGGCATTGGTGTTCGGAAACGAGCAAACCGGGGTGAGCGAAGATTTCCGGCAGGTGGCGGATGGTAATTTCGTGATCCCGATGATGGGGATTATCAAGTCGTTGAATATTTCCGTGGCGGCGGCCGTCAGCATTTACGAAGCCATGCGGCAGAAAAATGCGGCGGGGCAGTACAATACGCCATCGCTTCCGGAGGAGCGGCGCATCGGGCTGCTGACCGACTGGAAATTTCCGGTGGAAGAATTATGAGCACCTGTTTTCTCATATGGACCCTTTGGATGGCCACGGCCGTCGCCCGCGTGAGCCCCGCGGAGCTGGAGGCGCGCCTGGCCCGGACGGATTCCCCGATGGTGGTGAACCTCTGGGCAACGTGGTGCGCGCCTTGCGTGGAGGAGCTGCCTTATTTCGAAAAGGCGGCAAAGCAAAATCCAAATATCAAATTCGTGTACCTGAGCCTCGACCTCGACGACGCCTATCCTCACCAGATCGATTCCTTTGTGAATAAGCTGGGGTTGAGCGGGGAGGTGTGGTGGATGGAAGAAAGCAATGCCAATAAGTACGCCCCGATCATCGACGCGCAATGGAAAGGAAGTTTACCGGCCACGTTGTTTATCCACCCCGGCAGGAAATATCGCAAATTCGTTCAGGGCGCGATGGACGAAGCGATGGTAATGAAGGAGGTAGGGGCGATGAAGGATTAGGATCAAATACTGGCTTACTTTTGCGCGCCCTGCAGGCGGGCTTTCTTTTCTATCTCGCGCACAAACGCGCTGAAGATGCCGTCGAGCCCCTCATCCCGGGTGATCTCATGCCATTCTTCCCAATCTTTTACCGTTACTTTTCCGCGGTCGACAAACAATTCGGTGATGTTGGCGGCGGTGCCTTCGTCTACAAGCCCGCTTCCCGCGAAAGCGGCCAGCAACGCCGTTCCTGCGATCTCATGCGGGAAATGCCGCCGTTTCTCGAAAAAGCAGGCGGCCATCGTTTTGTACAGGCAGTAAATGGATTTGATGGCCGCTTCGGAACGGTAAAGGTTCCGGGCAGTGCCGATGTCTTTCACCCACAGGGCGACCATATCCATGTCGGCGAGGCTGGCCCTGATTTCGGGCTCGCTGTTGCGGACAAGCGTCTCATCCGGCGACAGCACCAGCGCTTCTTCAAGAAACTGCAGGGAATGGAGGACCATATCCATCACGAATTCATTATCGATCTCATCCGACGCGAAATCGGTTTCTATCCACTTCACGAGCGAGGGGTGCGTACTGCGGACGCCCTGGTAGAGGGTTTTCAGGATCCACAGATCGCTGAGCCCGCTTAAATTCTCAGGTAACATAATGGCTGAATATTTGGGGCTGGAAAATTACCCGATTTGCCCGCAGGGGCTAAGCAACTTGCTGTAAACTGGCGTTGGGGAAGGGTGGAATTACATTCGGGGGATGCGGGATGAAGGGTTTTCCGGCGAAATGATCACGATTAAAAAAGCCCGGAAGCAAATGCTCCCGGGCCTGGTTTTATTATCTGCAATGAATAATACTTACGCGCTGCAGGTTACGCAACCTTCTTCCATGGTGCATACCGCGCCTTCCACGATTTCCATTTCGGAACCGCCTTCGGCAGGTACAACGGGCACCATGTTCTGGCCGCCTTGTTTTTCCACCGTAAACTGAACGGCTTGCGCCGCAGCCTGCGTACGGAGGTAATACATACCGGTCTTGAGGCCTTTCTTCCAGGCGTAGAAGTGCATGGAAGTGAGCTTGGAAGCGGTCGGTTTGTCCACGAACAGGTTGAGGGACTGCGACTGGCAGATGAACGCGCCGCGGTCGGCCGCCATGTCGATGATCGTGCGTTGCTTGATCTCCCAAACGGTTTTGTACAGTTCCTTGATATTGGAAGGGATCTCGGGGATGCCCTGGATAGAGCCGTTCGCCGCGATGATCTTGTTCTTCATATCATTGTCCCACAGGCCGAGCTCCACGAGATCTTTCAACAGGTGTTTGTTCACTACTACGAACTCTCCGCTCAGTACGCGGCGGGTGTAGATGTTGGAAGTATACGGTTCGAAGCACTCGTTGTTGCCCAGGATCTGTGAAGTGGAGGCAGTGGGCATGGGCGCCAGCAGCAGCGAGTTGCGCACGCCGTGCTGTTTGATCTCGGCTTTCAGGCCGGTCCAGTCCCAGCGGTCGGAGGGCTGCACGTTCCACATATCGTACTGCAGGATGCCTTTGGAGATGGGCGATCCCTCGTAGGAAGCGTATTTGCCTTCGGTGATGGCGAGGTCTTTGGAAGCGGTCAGCGAAGCGAAGTAGATCGTTTCAAAGATTTCTTTGTTCAGCTGCTGCGCCTGCTCGCTTTCGAAAGGATAGCGGAGGAGGAAAAACGCATCTGCCAGGCCCTGCACGCCGAGGCCGATGGGGCGGTGGCGGAGGTTGGAGTTGCGGGCTTCGTCTACCGGGTAGTAGTTCTGGTCGATGATCCTGTTCAGGTTGATGGTAGCCTGGTAGGTTACATCGTAGAGGCGTTTGTGGTCGAACTTGCCGTCGATCACGAAACGGGGCAGCGCCAGGGACGCGAGGTTGCACACGGCTACTTCGTCTTCGGCCGTGTATTCGATGATCTCGGTGCAGAGGTTGGAGGATTTGATGGTGCCCAGGTTCTGCTGGTTGGACTTGCGGTTGGCGGAGTCTTTATACAGCAGGTAAGGGGTGCCGGTCTCGATCTGTGCGTCGAGGATGGCGAACCACAGGTCCTGCGCCTTCACGGTTTTGCGCTGGCGGTTTTCGGATTCGTATTTTTCATACAGTTTCTCGAATTCCTCGCCCCAGCAATCGGCCAGTCCGGGTGCTTCGTGCGGGCAGAAGAGGCTCCATTCGCCATTTTCTTCCACGCGTTTCATGAACAGGTCGGGCATCCAGAGGGCGTAGAAGAGGTCGCGGGCGCGCATTTCTTCTTTACCGTGGTTCTTGCGCAGGTCCAGGAACTCGAACACGTCGGCATGCCAGGGCTCCAGGTAGATGGCGAATGCGCCTTTGCGCTTGCCGCCGCCCTGGTCCACGTAGCGGGCGGTGTCGTTGAACACGCGCAGCATGGGGATGATGCCGTTGGAAGTGCCGTTGGTGCCGCTGATGTAGGAGCCCGTTGCGCGGATGTTATGGATGCTGAGGCCGATGCCGCCTGCGCTCTGGGAGATCTTGGCGGTCTGCTTCAGGGTGTCGTAAATGCCGTCGATGCTGTCGCCCTTCATGGTCAGCAGGAAGCAGGAGCTCATCTGCGGTTTGGGGGTGCCGGCGTTGAACAGGGTGGGGGTGGCATGCGTGAACCAGCGCTCGCTCATCAGTTCGTAAGTCTTGATGGCGGAGTCGATGTCTTCTTTATGGATGCCAACGGCCACGCGCATGAACATGTGCTGGGGGCGCTCGGCGATCTTGCCGTCCACTTTCAGGAGGTAAGAGCGTTCCAGCGTTTTGAATCCGAAGTAATCGAACGCGAAGTCGCGGTCGTAAATGATGGTGGAGTCGAGGATCTCTGCGTTCTTTTTGATGATCTCCCATACATCGTCGCCCAGCAGTCCGGCGTTTTTGCCGGTCTTGGGGTCCACGTATTCGTACAGTTTCTTCATCGTTTTGGAGAACGACTTGAGTGTATTTTTATGCAGGTTGCTTACCGCGATGCGGGAGGCGAGCTGCGCGTAGTCGGGGTGCTTGGTTGTCAGGGACGCTGCGGTTTCCGCGGCGAGGTTATCGAGCTCGCTGGTGGTAACACCGTCGTACAATCCCTGGATCACTTTCTTCGCTACATCTATTGAATCAACGTATTCCGGCGCGAGTCCGTAACACAGCTTCTCTACCCTTGCCGTAATCTTGTCGAACTTGACAGTTTCTTTTCTGCCGTCTCTTTTTATAACGAACATAGTGTGGTGAATTTAGTGGGTGAAAAATTGAATATGGCTTATTGAGGTTATATGAGTTGATTAGAAATCTTCGTCGAGGCTGAAGGTTTGCGTACCTTTTTCGCCCATTACGCCGGCTTTCTGGTAATCGCCCACGCGTTTTTCGAAGAAGTTGGTTTTGCCCTGGAGCGAGATCATTTCCATGAAATCGAAGGGGTTGGCGCTGTTGTAGATTTTGCTGCATCCCAGTGCCACCAGCCATCTGTCGGCAACGAATTCGATGTATTGTTTCATGAGGTCGGCGTTCATACCGATGAGCGCTGCGGGGAGGGCTTCGGTGATGAATTCCTTCTCGATGGTAACGGCGTCGGAGATGATTTCGTGTACTTCCTTTTCGGGGAGCTTGCCTTCGAGCATGGAGTACAGCAGGCAGGCGAATTCGCAGTGGAGGCCTTCATCGCGGGAGATGAGCTCGTTGGAGAAGGTGAGTCCTGGCATGAGGCCGCGTTTCTTCAGCCAGAAAATGGAGCAGAAGGAGCCGGAGAAGAAGATGCCTTCCACGGCGGCGAATGCTACGAGGCGTTGGGCGAAGGTGCCGTTCTCGATCCAGCGGAGGGCCCATTCGGCCTTTTTCTTCACGGCCGGCACGGTTTCGATGGCGTGGAAAAGACGGTCCTTTTCAACGGGGTCTTTCACATAAGTATCGATCAGCAGGGCGTAAGTTTCGGAGTGGATGTTTTCCATCATGATCTGGAAACCATAGAAGCAGCGGGCTTCGGGAATCTGTACTTCGCTCATGAAGTTAACGGCCAGGTTCTCGTTCACGATCCCGTCGGATGCGGCGAAGAATGCCAGTACGTGGGTGATGAAGTGGCGCTCGCCGTCGTTGAGCCTGGCCCAGTCGGCCAGGTCGCCGGAGAGGTCGATTTCCTCGGCGGTCCAGAAGCTGGCTTCGTGGCGTTTGTACTGTTCCCAGATGGCGGGATAGTTGATAGGCAGGAGTACGAACCTGTCTTTGTTTTCCTTCAGTAATATCTCGTTCTCGTTATTCATACAATTTTTTTTATATGGTTAACCAGTTATAGTTGCCAATGTTGAACGTGATTCGAAGGGTGACGGAGGTCCGTTATCCTCGTAAGGAAGGTAGCAGGGGCCATCAGCCAATACCTTGAATCGCGAAGGTTATGACGTTGTCCGAAGTGCTGGCAGGTCTCCTGGCTATCCCTTGCCGGGCGGGCCTTCCCGCTCCGTTTTGAGGCGAAGCAGTGGCAGAATGAAGAAACCGGCATTACAGGGGGTTACAGTAGCGCGTCTGCCCGTGATTTTCACACGGTTCCCTTTTAATTCCTTTCGTCGGAAACGTTCGGAAGCCAGCACTGGCGTTGTCAAGAACTGTGTGCAAATGTAATGATCAAACCCCCTGCACAAACCCATAAGTTACCCCCATATGTGGATAAAGAACTGAACAACTTTGGAAAGCGCGCAGGGTAGCCATTCAGCGGCTTTTACACACCTAAAAGCAGGTTTTTGGTATAAGGATTAAGGACAATGTGTTGATTTTCTGGCACATATTAGCGCAGGAAAAATGTTTGTCGCTCCGGTGACTGGAAACCAATATTTTGTACATACTCAGAAATGAGTATTCTTTTTGTCGCCGCCGCAACAGATTTTTGCAGCTTACGAATACACCCGACCTGATGAAGCCATTATACCTGTTTATTATTTTTATCCTTTCCACAACTTCCGCCTGGAGCCAGCAAACACTTGTGATCAACACCGATCCCCGGGACATGGAGTCCGGCTCCGGATTTTTCCACGCCGTGCAGGTAAACTATAAAATGGACCCCCAAAAGCAGGCGTACCTCGTCACCCTCACCAGCTCCCGCCATCAACCGGAGAAAGGCCATTATTACCGCGGAGGCATCTACCCCGCCAAAATGTACAGCTGCCAGGAACTCTCCGGCGCCTGCAACGGGAAATCCGACGGCTACGTCACCATCGTCCTGCACATCCGCCATAAAAACGAAACCATCCCCGTCGGCAATGCGCTGACGGTAGGGGAGTCCATGTATTACCATCCCAAAAACGTTCCGGGAGATGATATCGTGGGGCAGACTTCCGTGGTCAAAGTTGAAGTTACCCACATCGAACCCGGGCAGGTGGGGGGAGCAGCCGTGTCCGCCGTTATGGAACTGGAAGCGAAGAAAAGAAAGCCCCGGGAGGAATCCTCACCTTCTTCCCCCACAACGGCGACTATAAATAACACCACTTCCACCACCTCATCCAATACCAACAACAAAGCCTATAACGACGCCATGGCCAGCGTGCGGCAGGCACAGGCCCAGGCAGCATACAATGAGGCAAAGAACGAACAGCTGGCGCAGGACTTCGCCCAGTTATCCACCGAAACCTATACCTGGATCTCCGGGATGGTGGCGGAAGGTAAGGCGCGCCGCGCAAAAAAATATAATGACGCCCGCGATGGTATCGAAGAACGCATCGCCAGGGAAAACCTGTACGAACGTGCGGAGAAAGGAAATATCAACGCACTGAAGCGCATCGGCGACGCATATTACGCCGGCGCCGCCAAACGCGACGGCCTCAAATATTACCAGGACCTCCTCGACGTGGCCATCAGCTGGTGGGAGAAAGCCGGCCATCTCGGTGATGCCGATGCGATGGAAACCCTCGCCATCAATTCCAGCATCTTCGTGGCCAAAGACAAGGCCCGCGCCAAAGAATGGACCACCAAATGGGTGGCGCTCATGGAAGAGCGCATCGCCACCAAAAACAACCGCATGGCGTATTATAAGCTGGGCCAGCTATACCGCGGCCTCGGCGCCTACGATTATTTGAAGTGGCCCGAAGATCACGCCAAAGGCGAGCGATACCTCGCCAAATCGGTGGAGCTGGAATATCTCCCTGCCCTGGACGATGCGGTGGGCTATCACCTGAAAGGATATTTCGGCTTCGCGAAAGATACCGCCAAAGCATACGCATTGCGGATGAAGACGATCGAGAACTCGGAAGGCCTCCGCTACTGGACCGGTTCCCTGCAACGGTATTATAATCATATGGCCGAATTCCACGAGAAGGGCTGGAGCGTCCCGAAAGACGCGGAGAAGGCCGCTTACTGGCGCACCCAGGCAAAAACCGCTTCCTACACCAACGTCATTCCCAACAGGGGCCCCAACACCACCGGGTTCCAACCCGGCATTTACCTCGAAACAGGCGGTAAGCCCGGGGAGTCTTACCAGTTCACCATCGAAGGGTTTTACCTGAAATACGAGATCAAGCATCAAAAACAGTTTGCAAAGTTCATCTCCTCCGGTTCAGATTGCTGGGTTTTCGATCCCGCCAACCAGCCCGGCGTCCGCTTTCTCCTGAAACTGACCTCGCCCAACACCGTTGACCTTTGGAAGAACGGGGATAAGATCGCGACATTCACCCGGCAGGAGGGATGATCTGCCATCCCGGGAGTCAAACAGACGTCAGGATATGGTGAAAAAATTGGGTTTCAATGTGAAAATCATATCAGGAATGCGTGCCTTTGTCCTGTAACTTGCATATCTACGTTATTAAATTCCGCGGATGGAGCAGTTGTTGGAAAGAATCGCGAAGAACAGTGATCAGTTGGCTTTCGGCCAGCTATTTTCCTATTACAGCGACCGCCTCATCTATTTTGCCGCCGCGCTCGTCCGCTCCCGCGAAGAAGCCGAAGAAGTAGTCGCCGATGTGTTCGTCAAACTCTGGCAACAGCGCGCCCGGCTCCTGGACATCCATTATTTCCAGACTTACCTTTACACCGCAGTCCGCAACACCGCCCTGAACCATACTTCGCGATCCGTTTTCCCGTACGAGGAGTTGGAAGACCGGCACGCCACGCTCATGCCCTGCGTCGTATCTCCCGAAGAATCATTGATCAGCCGCGAAAACCTGCGCCAGATCGAGCAGGCGGTCAACGATCTGCCCCTGCGGTGCCGGTTGATTTTCAAACTGGTGAAGGAAGACGGCCTTTCGTACCGCGAAGTGGCGGAAGTGCTGGATATCTCCGTCAATACGGTGAACGCCCAGATTACCATCGCGCTGAAGAAACTGGGGTCGGCCATCGACCTGCGTAAACCCTTTCGCTTACCGCTTGCGCGCAAATAATTATTTTTTGAAAATTTTTCCGACTGTCTTAACTGGACGGCCGGAAATCTGTGTCTAACTATATAACCACCTGATTTTTTCCAGCATGGAACATGAACAAAAGCTTTGGGAATTATTCGGCAAGGAACTGTCGGGCAGGCTTACCGACAAGGAGCGGCTGGAGATGGAGATGCTGAAGAAGCAGTTTCCGGATGCGGCGCGGCAGTACGAGATGCTGGGCGCCTTGCAGTTCCGCAGCAGGGAAAGGCAATCGCAGGAGCGGAATGAGGAATTGCTGGGGCGGATTTTTGCCGCCGCCGGCGACGAACCTGAGCCTGCCGTTTCCGAAGCTTTCCCCGAACCGCCCCGCCGCAGGCGATTGTGGCTGGCAGCGGTGCCCCTGGCCGCCGCCGTGTGTGCCGGTATCTGGTTCTGGACGGGGCAGGGGCAGCAGGAAGATAAAGGATGGAGCACCGTGCAAACGCGCAAAGGCAGCAAATCGAAGCTCACCCTGCCCGACGGCACCGAGGTGATCCTCAACGCCGGCAGCTCCCTTTCCTACACCGAAGGTTTCCGGGACGGCGCCCGCCAGGTGCGCCTCAACGGTGAAGGATATTTTAAAGTGGCGAAAAACGCAGAACATCCATTCATTGTAACCACCAACGACGTGGAGGTCCGCGTACTGGGCACGGAATTCAACCTCCAGGCCTACGATTCGGAATCCACCACGGAAACCACCCTCATTTCGGGTAAGGTGGAAGTGACCGTGAAAAAAGACGGCAAAAGCTATATGCTGGCGCCACGGCAGAAACTGGCCGTGCAGCGCGCTCCCCTGGAACCGGCGGCCGTATTGCCGGCGGCAACGCCCGGCAGTGATCCGGGAATGCCGGAAGTGGAGCTCAGGGCGGCGGATACCGACAGCCGCGACAGCTCCCTGACAGCCGGCGCCTGGGTCGAAAACCGGCTCGTGTTCAACGACGAGCCCCTCGAATCCCTGGCCCGCAGGCTCGAAAGATGGTATAATGTGGAAGTGGAAATACAGGACGAAGCCCTCAAACAGGCCAGGTTCACCGGCAGCGTGGAAAACGAACCGGTAGACCAGATACTCGAAATCCTGACAACGATCCGACCAATCAAATACAAAATATCCGCGACCAAAATCATCATTTACTAAACTTAAACTGACTACAATGCGCAACACACCAGATTCCACCGCTTTACGATCCTGACCTCCAGGAAATAGAAAACGGGAAACGCGCCAACGTTCCCCGCCAGATAAGTATGCAGGAAATCCGTCTGCTTTGGATTTCAACGGATTTCCTATTGCCTGAACTTAACAATCAAATCTATGAAATTATTTACACAATGCACTGCCAACCGGCGGTTGTATCAACTTTTGCTGATCATGAAGATGAGCTTTGTGCTGACGTGTCTCTTCCTGCAGGTGCACGCCGGCGTTTATTCGCAAAAACGTATCAGCGTCCGGGCGGACAAGCTGCCGGTGAGCCAGGTGCTCGCCATGATCGAGCTGAAGACGTCGTACCGCTTTTTCTATAACAGCGACGATCTCCGCAAGCTCCCGCCCGTGTCGCTCAACGTCTCCAACAGCACGCTGCCCGAGGTGATGAAGCTGGTGCTGGCCAACAGCATGCGCTACCGCGTGATGGACGACCGGTTGGTAGTGCTCGGCAACGACCTCGACGCCAAACAGTTCAAGCGCGTGAAAGGCAGGCTCACCGATAACAAGGGCGGTCCCGTTCCCGGCGCCACCATCGTTATCAAAGGCACCACCAAAGGTGTGGCTTCCGATGCGGAAGGTAACTTCGAGATCGAAGCCAACAATACCGACGTGCTCGTGATCAGCATGATGGGTTTCAAGAAAATGGAAGTGCCGGTGGCGGGTAAAGATGAAATCAACATCGTGATGGAAGCCGACGTATCGGGCCTGCAGGAAGTGCTCGTGGTGGGATATGGCACCCAGAAGAAAGCAAACCTCACCGGGGCCGTGGCTTCCGTGGGCGGTGAAGTGCTGGAAAGCCGGCCCCTCGTGAACCTCGCACAGGGCTTGCAAGGAGTGGTTCCCAACCTCAACGTGAACATGAACAACGGCGCACCCGGCAAAGGCGCCACCTTCAATATCCGCGGCACCGGCTCCATCACAAGCGGCAACGACGCGCCGCTTGTGTTGGTGGACGGCGTGGTGATGGACCCCAACCTCATCAATCCGGCAGACGTACAAAGCGTTACCGTGCTTAAAGATGCAGGTTCCGCGGCCATTTACGGCTCCCGCGCCGCCAACGGCGTGATCCTCATCACCACCAAGAACCCGAACAAACACCAGCCCATGCGGCTGTCGGTCAATAGTACCTATTCCTTCAACCGCCCCACCTACATGCCCAAATACATCAACTCCGTTGATTACATCCGCATGTTCCGCGAGGCAGACAGGACGGGCGCCAACGGCGGGCGTACATCTTCCGAGCCCTTCACCGTGGAAGACTCGATCCGCGCTGAAGCCTATTACCGCGATCCGGCCAACAATCCTACCGTTTACGTCGACCCCAACAATCCCAACAAATACCGTTACGTCGGCAATACCAACTGGCTCGATGAACTGTATCCCGGTTGGGCACCCATGTGGGACAACTCATTTTCCCTCAGCGGCGGCTCCGGCAAGATATCCTACGTGGCCAGCCTGGGTTACCTCAAGCAGGACGGCCTCATCAAAGCGGCCAACCAAACCTACAACCGTTACAATGCTTCGCTGCGCCTCAATGCGGAAGCCACTTCCTGGCTCGACCTGAATTTCAAGGCCGCGCTGAACCGCTCCGATTACAATACGCCCAACGCCACGCAGTTCGCGGAAGCGGAAGTGAACGATTTCGCGTTCATCTCCAGCGACCTTCGCCCCATCATGCCCATCCAGCACCCGGATGGCAACTGGGCCGGCCAGGGCAGCTTCACCAACCCCTTCGCCCTGATGGCGGAAAACGGGAGGATGAAGGAAAACAAGACGGACATCTGGCTGACAGGCGGCTTTACCATCAAGCTGCTCCGCAATCTCCGCGTGATCGGCGACGTAACCTGGAACAACTACGGGGCAGGCAGAAGCCTCCAGTACAAAGCGTTCCGGGAATTTGGCGTAGACGGCCGGCTGATCGGGACCTATCCCTGGACCAACCCCAGCCGCATGATCCGCAGCGCCGCCAACGACGGCTACCACGCGGTGAACCTGTACACGGAATACTTCACCACCTTCGCGCGTAACCACAACCTGAAACTGATGGCGGGTTACAACGAAGAGATGAAGAAAAACCTTTCCTTCAGCGCCACCGGCCGCAACCAGATCGATCCCACGATGGAAAGCCTCACGCCCCTGAACGACCCTACCGCTACTTCGCTGTCGGTCGGCAACTCCATGTCGGAATGGGCGGTACGCGGCGGTTTCTTCCGTGCCAACTACGATTACAAGGAAAAATACCTGTTGCAGCTGACCGGCCGATACGACGGTACTTCGCGGTATGCCCGTGGCAAGCGGAATGTATTTTCGCCTTCCGTATCTGCTGCCTGGCGCGTGTCTGAAGAAAATTTCTTCGCCGGCGCCAAATCCTGGATCAATGACCTGAAGCTGCGTGCTTCGTATGGTACATTGCCTAACCAGCTGAGCAACAATCCTTATCCGTACATCACCTTCATGCCTACCGGCGTTACATCTTACCTGTTCGGCAACAATCCCGGCGTGATCGTGGGCGCACCCGGACTGGTGAGCGAAGACTTCACCTGGGAGAAAGTGACCACGCTGAACTTCGGCCTCGATGTAGCCGCGCTGCGCGACAGGCTGACGCTCGGGTTTGATATCTACCGCCGCAAAACGACCGACATGATCACCCCCGGCCGCCTGCTGCCCGCACTGCTGGGCACTTCTTCGCCGGCGCGCAACTCGGCCGACCTGATGAACAAAGGCTGGGAACTGGCGATCGGCTGGAAAGATAAGATCGGCAGCGATATCCGCTACAACGTGTCGCTGGTGCTGGCCGACAACCAGGCAGAGATCACCCGTTACGAAAACAATCCGACCGGCAATATCTCCCAACCTTATGTAGGGCAGAAATGGAATGAGATCTGGGGCTTCCAGACAGACGGATTCTACGGCAGCGACGCCGAAGCGGCAGCGGCCGACCAGTCGCAGATCTGGTCCGGCAAATGGCTCGCGGGCGACATCCGTTATGCAGACCTGAATGGCGATAAGAAAATCACCCGCGGCAGCAATACGCTGTCCGATCCGGGCGACCAGCGTATCATCGGTAACCAAACGCCCCGATACAACTACGGCCTGAACCTGGGGATCGAGTACAAAGGTTTCGACCTGACCGCATTTTTCCAGGGCGTAGGCAAGCGCGACTGGATGGCAGGCGGCAACTATTTCTGGGGTTTTGCCAGCGAGTGGGATGTGCCGATGGAATACCATACCGACTATTGGCGCCCCGACAATACGGACGCTTATTATCCCCGCCTGCGTTTCGAAGGCGGCGGCAACTTCCAGAGCCAGACGAAATATCTGCAGAACGCCGCATACGCCCGCCTGAAACAGCTGACGCTGGGCTACACCCTGCCGGAAGAATGGCTGCGCGTAGCGAAGATCCAGCGCTTGCGGGTGTTCGCCACCGGCCAGAACCTGTTCACCATCACTAAAATGCACAAGGCATTTGATCCCGAACTGCTGGGCGCGCGGAGCTATCCGCTGAGCCGCACCATCTCGTTCGGTGTGCAACTGGGCCTGTAACCGCTGATGCAATTGTTGATCAAAAATCGAAAAGAAATGAAAAAAACACTCGTCATATCTTCCGCCGTGCTCGCCCTCGTTTTTGGCGCAGCCTGCAACGATAACTTCCTGGACAGGCTTCCGCAGGACCGTCTCAGCGATGCTACTTATTTCAAGAACGAAAACGACCTCCGCATCTATGCGAACCGTTTCTATACGCTCGTTCCGCCACAGGGACATTTGGGAGACGATGGCTCCGATAATTTCGTGCCCCGCATGCGCAACGTATTCTTAGCCGGGCAGTACACCATTCCGAATACCGGCGGCGGCTGGACGTGGACCAACGAGCGCGAGGCCAATTACTTCCTCGCGCGGTACGAAAGGGCAGACGCGCCTGCCGAAGTGAAAGCCAAATACGCCGGGGAAGTGAAGATGTTCCGCGCTTACCTCTGGTGGCGGAAAGTGGTGCAGTTCGGCGACGTGACCTGGTTCGGCGGCGATCTCAACGAGAATTCGCCCGAGCTCTTCGCGCCCCGCACTTCCCGCAATATCGTGATGGACACCGTGCTGAAAGACATCAATTACGCCGTGGCCAACCTGCCCGTTCCGGCCAGCGCCGAGCAGGACCGTGTCAATAAAGACATCGCCAATGCGCTGAAAGCCCGCATCTGCCTCTGGGAAGGCACCTACCGCAAATACCGGGGCCTCCCAGGCGCCACCGAATGGCTCGGCGAAGCCGTAAAAGCAGCCGAAGCCGTGATGACCACCGGCAACTACGACATCTGGTCTACCGGCAACCCCGCGAAGGATTACGTGAACCTGTTCCTGCAGGAAGAGCTCCGCGGCAATAAAGAGGCGGTTTGGCCGCGCCGTTTCGTGAAAGACATGTCGATGCACAACACCACGCGCCAGATCAACGATATCTGGCCCAGCTACAGCAAGGATTTCGTGGAGTCTATCCTGTGCGACGACGGGCTGCCCATCGGCCTCAGCAACCGGTACCAGGGCGACGTAACCCCTGATCAGGAACGCACCAACCGCGATCCGCGTTACCAGCAGCTCATCGTAACCCGCGATTACGTGGTGTCGCAGAATGCCGACGGTACGGCCGACAAAGTCACGCTCCCGCGCATCCCCGCTGTAACCACGGGCTACGCCAGCGCCAAGTATAAAAGCCCGGACCCCGTGCAGTGGGTGGCCAATCAATCCACCCTGGATCTCTTCATCATCCGCTACGCCGAAACGCTGCTGATTTACGCGGAAGCCAAAGCCGAACTGGGTCAAGCTTCCCAGGCCGTGATCGATCAGACCATCAACAAAATCCGCGACCGCGTGGGCATGCCGCACATGATCATCGCCACGTTGCAGAAAGATCCGAATTCCACGTTCCCCACACTGCCGGTCCTCCTCGACGAGATCCGCCGCGAACGCCGTGTGGAACTGGCGCAGGAAGGCTTCCGGTTCGACGATATCATCCGCTGGAAAGCCGGTGAGCTCATCAACAATCCGAAAACGATCGTAGGCATGAAACTGACGGACGCACTGCGCGCGCAATATCCCGCATCGCAGGTGGCTGGCATCCAGGTGGATGCGGAGGATCGCATCCGCGTATACACCGATATCACCGCGCGCACCTGGCACGACAAGCTGTATCTCTACCCGCTGCCTTTGCAGGAAATGAACCTCAATCCGCAGCTGAAGCCGCAGAACTTCGGTTGGTAAACGAATACGTAAGGAAAGTAATAAAAACGACGAAGGGGGCTCCGGCCCCCTTTTTCATGCCTTAAATCCTCGGCACCTTGTTCCTGAATTTCTGCTGGATGACTTCCTGCACGGGGATGCCTTCTATCTTGCTTTCCAGCCAGCTGACGATATCGAGGTACAAGTAACTGCGGCGCTCGTAGGGATTTTTCGCGATCACTTCCAGCCGGCCTTTCAGGTCGCGGAAAGCGGTACGGAGCGCGCGCGGGTTGGCGTACATGTTCTTGCGCAAAAACTTCAGGATCTCTTCCATCACGAGGCTAAGGTCCTTGTTCTTGGCGATGAAGTGGTAAACCGATTTGATAAGGTATTCCACCAGGCTGTAATTCTCCAGCTCGTAGTGCGCGATCAGGTGCAGGATCCGCGCGAAACACTGGATGTCTGCCCGCAGGTTGCCGATCCTGAGCTGGATGATTTTATTGAGATAGATGATGGCGTTGTCATTGTCGCCGCTGCCGAAATATAAACAGGCGATCTTGTAGTAGAAAACAAGTACGCGGTGTTGGTCTACCGTGAGTTGGTGCTCGCTGATTTTTTCCTCCACTTCGGCCACCAGCCTGAGCCCTTCCGAGAAAGTGCCGTCCAGGAAGTGCCGGTTGATCTTGCCGGTATACAGGTATACGAACGCATTGGTGCGGGTGTTTTCGTTGAGGGCTTCTTCTTTCTCCGTAATAAAATCCTCCATCATCTGCAGCACTTCGGTGAACTTGTCGTGGTTCATGGTATGGAAGTGCGCGGTCAGCAGGTTGTGCATCGCCTTGATGTACAGGTCCACATCCGTTTCCTTCAGGTTGGGATATTCACTGAAAAGGTCCACCCACTTCTGGGTGTAACGGTAATACATGACGAAGTCCTGCAGGATGTAGTAATACCAGCAATACGCCTGGTAGAGGTAGATGCGCTCATAAAAACTCATCTGGCTCCGCTGCACGGGCGGGAGGTTGGTTTCGAAGAAGGATTTGAGCATGAGGGTGTCTTTCTCGTCGCGGGCGTGGCCGAGTTTGAGATAAAGGCCATACATGCGGAGGGCGAGGGTGGAAAGACGGGAAACGTTGTTGAGCTGCTCGTTGATGAGGCGGCTTTCGTCAGACAGTTCTTCGGCCCGGTTGTCGAGGCTGCGGGTGATGTGCCGCGTTTCGATGAGCTTTTCGAATTCCACGATCTCGAAATAGAGCATGACTTCTTCCTGTTCGCGTGCCGAAACTTTGGCTTTGGCGAGGATTTTCAGGCTCTGATGATATAACCCCTTGTTGTACAATACCCTGGCATAATCCAGTTGTTCCCGCAGCTCGATGAGCGCATCTTTGGTTTTGTACAGCAGGCGGAGGGTGGTGAGGAGGTGTTTGTAGAGATGGGCTTTGATATTGCTGAGCTGTTGCTTTTTAATATCGGGCACACGGCGGAGGATCTGCTCATCGTCGTATTCCTTCATTTTGTCGAGCGCGTTGAACAGCTGTATGAAAAGTACGTCTTCTTTCGTGTTATCCCGGTTAAATGCCAGCTGAAAGTTTCTTTTTTCGGCTTTCGTAAGCGTTTTTATCAATATGAACAGGGCATCGTTCTGCGTGTTGGACATCGTTGTTATCGGATTATAAAAAATTGACTTTCAATAAGTTAATGGCCTCAGATGACAGTTGCGAATCGTAATATTGACAAATTTAACGAACTGAGGTTTAAAAGTGTCAATTAGATTTGAAGGTGTAAAGTGACAGGAAAAGCAAATATACGGGATTGAAGGAAATTGCAAGTTGATGGAGAATATTTTATATATCAGCATCAAAATGCATGTATTGATCCTGGTTTTATAAAGTCAAATAAGCATGGGGAAAACATTATTCGACAAAATTTGGGACAGCCACATCGTGGCGAGCCGGTCCGGCCACCCGGACGCGGTGTATATCAACACGCATTTCATTCACGAGGTAACGAGCCCCCAGGCGTTCGACGGCCTGCGGAAGCGTGGGGTTCCCGTGTTCCGGCCGGCCAAGACGCGCGCCACGGCCGACCATAACGTACCCACCCTCGACCAGCACCTGCCCATCAAGGAAGCGCTGAGCCGCAAGCAGGTGGAAATGCTCACGGCCAACACCGCCGAATTCGGTGTGGAGCTCTACGGCCTGGGGCACCCCTACCAGGGTATCGTTCACGTGATCGGGCCCGAGCTGGGCATCACCCTGCCGGGGATGACGATCGTCTGCGGCGACTCCCACACTTCCACCCACGGCGCCTTCGGTGCCGTAGCCTTTGGGATCGGGACGTCGGAAGTGGAACAGGTGCTGGCTACCCAGTGCATCCTGCAATACAAACCGAAGCGCATGCGCATTACGGTTAACGGGCAACTAAAAAAAGGCGTGGTGTCCAAAGACATCATTCTCTATATCATTTCACAGATCACCGCCGCAGGCGGCACCGGCTACTTCGTGGAATACGCCGGCGAAGCCATCCGGAGCCTCAGCATGGAGGCGCGCATGACGATCTGCAATATGTCCATCGAAATGGGCGCCCGCGGCGGCCTCATCGCGCCGGACGACATTACTTTCGATTACATCAAAGGCCGCGAGTTTGCGCCGAAGGGCGAAGACTGGGAAAAATCCCTCGCTTACTGGAAAACTCTCCAGACCGACGCAGACGCCGTTTTCGATGCGGAACTGACTTTCGACGCAGCCGACATCGAACCGCAGATCACTTACGGCACCAATCCCGGCATGGGCATGGGCGTTACCGGCAACATCCCCTCGCTGGCGGACATCGAGGAAAAGGAACAGCTTTCCTTCTCCAAATCCCTCCAGTACATGGATCTCCAGCCCGGCAGCCAGCTCCTCGGCAAAAAAGTGGATTACGTCTTCATCGGCAGCTGCACCAACAGCCGCATCGAAGACCTCCGCATGGTGGCCGAATTCGTGAAAGGCAAAAAGAAATCCGACGACGTCACCGTATGGATCGTGCCCGGCTCCAAGCAAGTGGAAGCCCAGGCCATCGCGGAAGGCATCGACAAAATCTTCGAAGCGGCAGGCTTCCAGCTGCGGCAACCCGGTTGCTCCGCCTGCCTGGCCATGAACGAAGACAAGATCCCGGCAGGTAAATATTGCATCGCCACTTCCAACCGCAACTTCGAAGGCCGCCAGGGGCCCAACGCCCGGACCTTCCTGGCCAGTCCGCTCACCGCGGCTGCCGCCGCCATCACCGGTAAAGTGGCCGACGTAAGAGCAATGATTTAATTCCCGAAACGAACCATCAACATGGACAAAAAATTCGCAAACCTGGTATCCTCCGTGGTGCCCTTACCCATAGAAAACATCGATACGGACCAGATCATCCCGGCCCGCTTCCTGAAAGCGACCACCCGCGATGGTTTCGGAGAGAATCTTTTCCGCGACTGGCGTTTCGGTGAAAACAACCAGCCGAAGGCTGACTTCGTGCTCAATAACGACACATACAAAGGCAAGGTGCTGGTGGCAGGCAAGAACTTCGGCTGCGGCTCCTCCCGCGAGCATGCCGCCTGGGCGCTCGGCGACTACGGATTTAAAGTAGTGGTGAGCAGCTTCTTCGCCGATATTTTCAAAAACAACGCACTCAACAATTTCATCCTGCCCGTGCAGGTGAGCGAGGATTTTCTGCAGAAGATTTTCCGCGCCGTTGAAAAAGTACCCTCCGCCGCCATCGAAGTGAACCTGGAAGAGCAGTTCATCGAGATCAAGGCAACGGGGGAAAAGGAAAACTTCGACATCAACCCTTACAAAAAAACGTGCCTGCTCAATGGGTACGACGATATTGACTATCTCCTCAGTCTCCGCGGCGAGATCGAAGCATACGAAACAACAAGACCTTTTAATTTCTAAAAACATCTATGGGCATCTCTAAGAAAATATTGGTAATACCCGGAGACGGGATCGGACAGGAAGTAACCGCATGGGGGAAGAAAGTGCTGGAAGTGATCGCGGCGAATTACAAACATGAATTCACGTTTGACGAAGGCATCATGGGCCACGTAGCCATCGAGGCTACCGGCGATCCGTTGCCGGCTGAGACGCTGGACAAGGCGCGCGCTTCTGACGCGATCCTTTTCGGCGCTATCGGTCATGCCAAGTATGATAACGACCCCAGTGCGAAGGTGCGCCCGGAGCAGGGATTGCTCAAGATCCGCAAGGAGCTGGGACTGTACGCCAACCTTCGGCCCATCAAACTGTTCGACGACCTGCTGCAGGCTTCCAGCATCAAGCCGGAAATCCTCCAGGGGGCCGATATCCTGTTTTTCCGTGAGCTGACCGGCGACGTGTATTTCGGGGAGAAGCAGCGCAGCGAAGACCGCGCAACGGCTTCGGACCTCATGATCTACCATAAATATGAAGTAGAGCGTATTGCCCGAAAGGCATTCGAAGCCGCGCGCACCCGCCGCAAAAAGCTCTGCTCCGTGGATAAAGCCAACGTGCTGGAAGCTTCCCGCCTGTGGAGGGAAGTGGTGCAGGAGATCGCGAAAGATTACCCGGACGTGGAAACCGAGCATATGTTCATCGACAATGCCGCCATGCAGCTGATCAAAGATCCCAAGCGCTTCGACGTGGTGGTGACCGGCAACCTGTTTGGCGACATCCTGACCGACGAGGCATCGCAGATCGCCGGATCGATGGGGATGCTGGCGTCTGCTTCGGTGGGCGACCGCGTAGGGTTCTACGAGCCGATCCACGGTTCCGCGCACGACATCGCCGGCAAAGGCATCGCCAACCCGCTGGCTTCCATCCTGTCGGCCGCGCTGCTGCTGGATATTTCTTTCGGTTTGAAGGAAGAATCCCAGCGCGTGATCCGCGCGGTAGACGCCACGCTGAAACAAGGCTACCGCACAATGGACATCGCCAACAAACATACCTCCAACGAATTCCTGCTGGGAACCGACGCCATGGGGGCGCAGGTGCTGAAAAACCTTAACTAATCAACTGTTTATCATACTATCATGGATAAAAATAGAGTATACGTTTTTGACACCACGCTGCGCGACGGCGAGCAAGTGCCCGGCTGTCAGCTGACCACCGTGGAGAAAATTATCGTAGCAAAAGAACTGGAAGCCCTTGGCGTAGACGTGATCGAAGCCGGCTTCCCGATCTCCAGCCCTGGCGATTTCCAGAGCGTGGTGGAGATCTCCAAAGCGGTTTCCGAACCGGTCATCTGCGCCCTCACGCGCGCCAATACCGCCGACATCGACGCTGCCGCCTCGGCGCTGGAGTTCGCCAAGCGCGGACGTATCCACACCGGCATCGGCGCATCCGATATGCACATCAAATATAAATTCAACTCCACCCGCGAAGCCATCCTCGAAAGAGCCGTGAGCGCCGTGAAATACGCCCGCAAGTTCGTGGACGACGTTGAGTTTTATGCGGAAGACGCAGGACGTGCCGATAATGAATACCTCGCCCGCATGATCGAAGCGGTGATCGCAGCCGGTGCTACCGTGGTGAACATCCCGGATACGAACGGATATTGCCTGCCTGAACAATATGGCGCCAAGATCAAATACCTCGTCGACAATGTGAAGAACATCGACAAGGCGATCATTTCCGTGCATTGTCATAACGATCTCGGCCTGGCTACGGCCAACACAATCGCCGGCGTGGTGAATGGTGCGCGCCAGGTAGAATGTACCATCAACGGCATCGGCGAGCGCGCGGGCAACACGTCCCTCGAAGAAGTGGCCATGATCCTCAAAACGCACCATGCGCTGGGGTATACAACCGGTATTAACAGCAAACGCATATACGAAATCAGCAACCTGGTATCGAACATGATGCGCATGCCCGTGCAGCCGAACAAGGCGATCGTGGGCCGCAACGCATTTGCGCACAGCTCCGGCATTCACCAGGACGGCGTCCTGAAGCACCGTGAAAACTACGAGATCCTCGATCCCGAAGATATCGGCCTGTCTTCCAACGCCATCATCCTCACCGCGCGCAGCGGCCGCCATGCTTTGAAACACCACCTCGAAAGACTGGGTTACAAGATCGACAAGATCAACCTCGACGAAGTGTATGCCCGTTTCCTTGAAATGGCCGACAGCAAAAAAGAGATCAACGATCACGACCTGCTCGTGCTCATGGGCGACGGTACCGCCAACCACTACGACGACAAAGCGATCAAAGTGACGCTGTTGCAGGTGGTTTGCGGCGATCCCCTGCGACCGATGGCCACGGTGAAGCTCCGCGTAAACGGCGAAGAGAAGGAAGCAAGTGCAGCCGGCAACGGCCCGGTGAACGCGACCATCAACGCTATTTCCAACATCATCAACGACGAGATCACGATCGATGAGTTCAGCATCCAGGCGATGCACGGTGGCAGCGAAGACGTGAGCAAAGTGAACATGCGCGTGCATAAAGACGGGAAGTCATATTACGGCTTCGGTTATTCTACCGACATCGTGAATGCCAGCGTACATGCTTATGTAGATGCGCTGAATAAGATCTACTAATCATTACGCATAATAATTTTTATTAAAAGGCCGCCATCGTGCGGCCTTTTAACATTTTTTTAAACTTTTTACCCTACAGATTAACTTGATATTTTTTTTTATAGTAATTTCACGTTGTAGCAGTATGAATCCAAATACAGTGTAATCCAATGTTTCGTTAATAGGAAACACCAGTGCGACAGAGCAGTATCATTTTGAGGCGATAACCATTTACGGACCTAATTATATTTAATCTAAATCGGACTTATGAATCTATCGATGTAACTCGACCCTTTATTCCCATATCCAAAGGAATTTATCTTCAATTCATTTTTACAATGCCAACTTATGGGGGAAACGTGCTTCGGCTGAAGGCGTGTTGAATTGTCGTGTAAGTCATCCAACGTAATATCCAGGGAATCGAAAATCTAAACGAACGCCATCCGTGACCGGAACCGGCCCGGCCTTGTCATGCCCGAAAGCGTGCGTGGGCCTGCGCTGCGAGTGTCGCGGACAGGGACCTTCATTTCATGACTCATCATATGTATCCCATTCACAAAATCTAAATTCACATGAGGAAATTATCTACGCTCCTGGCCGTACCGATCCTGCTGAGTGCAAGTGCCTTTGCGCAAGACAGGACGATCTCCGGCAAAGTAACCGACGCGAGGGACGGCAATCCCTTGCCCGGCGTGACCGTAGCCGCTGGCTCGCGCGGCACGCTGACGGCCTCCAACGGCCAGTTTTCAATGAAAGTGCCGCAGGGCACGCGGCAGCTCACTTTTTCATTCATCGGTTATACGGCACAAACCGTAACGTTGGGTGAAGGGAATGAATACAACGTGCAGCTGTCCGTCAACCAGGAAAGCCTCGACGAATATGTAGTAGTGGCGTACGGATCGCAGAACCGCCGCTCCATGACGGGGTCCGCCGCTATCGTCAACACCGAGAAGCTCAGCCGCGCGCCCCGCGCTTCCATCCAGGAAAGCTTCCAGGGGAATATTGCGGGCGTTCAGGCGGTGAACGGCTCCGGCCAGCCCGGCAGCGTGCCTAATATCCGCATCCGCGGTATCGGCAGCATCAACGCCAGCAGCGCGCCGCTGTATGTGGTAGATGGTATCCCCGTGGTATCGGGAGACATCACCGGCTACAACACCAATACCATCGCGGGCCTCAACAGTTCCG
>NZ_CALNBI010000303.1 GCF_937874145.1 uncultured Chitinophaga sp.
CAGCGCGCGGTCGGATAGGATGATCACTTCAAAACCATCTTCCACAGCGTCTACCGCATAACGGCAGAGGCGGGCGAGGCCTTTTTCAAGGGAGCCGGGCTTACCGTCGGCCTTGAAATAAGTATGCAGCGTCTTGGCCTGGAAAATACCGGTGTCGATACTGCGGATTTTTTCCAGTTCATAGTTAGTTAATACCGGGTGCGGCAGCGCCACCGAGTGGCAGTGCAGCGGATCCTCGTCGAGCAGGTTGCCGTTGTTGCCGAGGAAAGTCGCCAGCGACATTACCAGTCTTTCCCGGATGGGATCGATGGGCGGGTTGGTTACCTGCGCGAACAGCTGTTTGAAGTAGCTGCTCAAATGCTGCGGCTGATCGCTCAACACGGCCAGGGGAGCATCGGTACCCATGGAACCCACGGGCTCCTTGCCGTCGATGGCCATGGGAGAGATGATCGTTTCCAGGTCTTCGGTGCTGTAACCGAATGCGCGCTGGTACTTGAAGATCTGCTCGTGCTCGAGGTGCGTGAAAGTAACGCGGGGCTCGGGCAGCTCGTCGAGGCGGATCTTATATTTATTCAGCCATTCTGCGTAAGGCTGTGCGGAGCAGATAGACTGCTTCAGCTCTTCGTCGCCGATGATGCGGCCCTGGTCCATGTCCACGATGAACATTTTACCCGGCTGCAGGCGGCCTTTTTCTTTCACATTTTTCGGATCGATTGGCAGAACGCCGGCTTCGGAAGCCATGATCACGCGATCGTCTTTCGTTACCACGAAGCGGGAAGGGCGGAGCCCGTTCCTGTCGAGGGTGGCGCCGATGATCTTGCCGTCGGTGAAGGAGATGGAAGCGGGGCCATCCCAGGGCTCCATGAGCGACGCGTGATATTCGTAGAAGGCTTTCTTCACGGGGTCCATGCTCTCGTTGCCGTCCCAGGCTTCGGGGATGAGCATCATCATAACATGGGGGAGCGAGCGGCCGGTGAGGTTGAGCAGCTCCACCACGTTGTCGAGGCAGGCGGAATCGGATTGCCCTTCGTCCACGATGGGAGAGAGCATTTCCATTTCTTCCTTGGTGAAATATTTGGTCAGGAAGGAGCTTTCGCCGGCGCGGAGCCAGTTGAGGTTTCCTTTCAGGGTGTTGATTTCACCGTTGTGGGCGATAAAACGGAAGGGGTGCGCGAGCTTCCAGCTGGGGAAGGTGTTGGTGGCGAAACGGCTGTGGATAAGACCGAAGGCCGACACCATGCGCTCATCGCGGAGGTCAGGGTAATAATGCCCCACCTGGTAAGTGGTGAGCTGACCTTTATATACGATGGTTTTATGGGAGAAGGACGCGAAATAGATTTCGGCCTTTTCTTTCGGGATGGAGCAGCGCACTGTTTTGGTGATATAGTTGCGCAGCACGAACAGTTTACGTTCAAATTCTTCCGGATCGGAAATATGATACGGGCAGGCGATGAACAGTTGTTCGATTTCGGGTTCTACGGACAGGGCGGTTTCACCGATACCATCGGGGCGAACGGGGACTTTGCGGTACCCGAGGATTTCGAGGCCCACTTTTTCCGCGCAGCGCTGGATGATCTCGCGGCACTCTTCGCGCCAGCGGGGTTCTTTGGGGAAGAAGACCATCCCCACACCGTATTTACCGGCATCCGGAAGGCGGATACCCATTTTGAGACATTCGGCATACAAGAATTCATGCGGCATCTGGATCATAATCCCCGCGCCGTCGCCCGTGGTGCGTTCGCAACCGCAGGCGCCGCGGTGTTCCATATTTTCCAACATGGTTAATGCATCGCGGATGATCTGGTGTGACTTCCGACCTTTGATGTGGGCGGTAAAACCCGTACCACACGCATCGTGCTCAAATTCCGGACGATACAAACCTTGTTCTTGGCTCACAATTCGCATTGGCTGTTAAATTTTCCTTTTATCCTTTATCAGATACACTACACCCACAGGCAACAAAGCCCTGGCTCAGGTACCGTATTTTGCTTTGGGAACGGTTTAAAGATACTAATAGAATGCGGTTTATTTTACAGAAAGTTTGATTAAAGCCTTAAAATTTAGAAAATTTTAAAATCGGCTAGTCTTTCATTTGATAATCGTAAAAATTGAACACCGGGTAGGGGCAGGATGGGGTATAAAAAAGGCCGGAAAATTTTCCGGCCGTGAATAAGTTGTGAAAAAACTATCATTTTCAGGGAGCAAACTCGAATTTGACCGTCCCGTTCGCGTGTTCCACCCGCAACGGGTCGCTGATCATGCTCTCATTATGCATACGGTCCAAAGCGGTAACGATATAAATATAGGTGCGCCCTTTAATATATTGTCTGTCCATAAAAACCGGGTCGGGCATCTGCCCCACGATCGCCAGGATCTTCGTGGGGTCGCTCACATTGATCACCTGGCCCTCCTCGAAACGGTATAATACATACCGCTGCGTCTGCCGGGAAGTGTCGTCGTCCGCCCACCGGATCTCCAGCCCGCCGTTCTTCTCGAAAGCGTCCGTGAAATAGGGGGCCAGCGGCGCTTTATCGTCGATCCAGGGCATCGTGGGCAACAGCGCCGGGTACCGGTACAGGTGATTTTGCAGGGAATCGTTGATGCCGAAAGGATTGCCGTTGAAAGAACGGCTGCTGAAAAATACGCTCCCCTGAATCGTTGCAAATGCCCGCGTAGCAAGGATCTGGTTCGGCAGCTCCCGCGGGTTCCGCCAGGGCGCGCTGCTGCCGATGCGGTACGCGCCGTGACCGATGTACATGTGGCGGCCGTAAGCATGCTTCGACCACCAGTCTACCAGCACTTCGTAAGCCACCAGCCGGTGCCCGAACTCCCAGTACAGCTGCGGCGTGAGGTAATCGATCCAGCCGAGGCGCTGCCATTTGATGACGTCGGCATAAAGATCGTCGTAATTGGTGAGGCCCGCGCGCGTGGGGGAACCGCTGAAATCCTTATCCTGGTTGCGCCATACGCCAAACGGACTGATCCCAAATTTCACCCAGGGCTTGGTTTCCTTGATGGCGCCGCTGAGCATCTGGATGATCGTATCTACATTATAACGCCGCCAGTCGTCGAGGCTGCGGCCATTACCATAGAGCCGGAAGGAGCCCCGGTCGGGGAAATCCTTGCCGGGAAGACGGTAAGGGTAAAAATAATCGTCGAAATGAACGGCGTCGATGTCGTAGCGTTTTACCACGTCGCGGATCAGCTCGGTCACGTAGGAACGGACCTCCGGAATCCCCGGGTCGAAGTATTTTTTGTCGCCGTAGGTGAGGAACCACTGCGGGCGGGTACGCGTGATATGATTGTCGGCAATGCTGCTGCCTCGGGTGTTGGCCACGGCGCGGTACGGGTTGAACCAGGCGTGGAACTCCATCCCGCGTTTATGCGTTTCGGTGATCATGAACTCCAGCGGATCGTAATACGGGATGGGGGGCTGGCCCTGCCTTCCGGTGAGGTATTCGCTCCAGGGTTCGTAAGGAGACGGGTAGAAGGCGTCCGCCGCGGGCCGCACCTGGAAGATGATGGCGTTGATGCCGTTTTTCTGGTGGAAATCCAGCAACTGGATAAATTCCTGGCGCTGTTGCTCGGGCGGCAATCCTTTCCGGGAAGGCCAGTCGATGTTCGCTATCGTCGATATCCAGACAGCCCTGAACTCCCTTTTGGGAGGCAGTTGCGCCTTTGCGGGGCGCATCAGGCTGCCGCACAGTAGTAGTCCGGTCAATATGTACTTCACCATTTCCTTGTATCGGTTTTCCGTAAACTGCGAAAATAAAGTTCCGTCGTCCAAATGCCAAATGCGGGCAGGATTTGTATTTTGTAAATAGAATCCACGCATATGAAAACGCTTTTCCTGCCGGCATGTTTGATATTACTGGGCATTTGTCCGGATGTTTTTTCTCAATCCAAACTTCCGGCCAAAACTTCCGCACCGCAAACGCTGGAACAGGCGGCGCAGCAGTTGTTTTTTGATCTGGGGAAGGAAAAGCTGGGAAAGATGACGGCGCCGTTCGAGGGTGATCAGCGGTTTGAGTGGCATTTCGTGCCGAAGGAGCGGTACGGCCTGCGCCTCAAGGACATGACGCCTTCGCAGCAGGAGCGGGCCTTTGCGCTGGTGAACCTTTGTTTAAGCAACGAAGGCGCCCGCAAAGCGAAAGGTGTGGTGGAGCTGGAAGCCATCCTCCGGGAAGTGGAGAAGCGCGCCATCACCGATACCTACCGCGATACCGGGAACTTTTACTTCGCCGTTTTCGGCAGCCCCTTCGCCGGCAAACCCTGGGCCCTGCGCATGGAAGGGCATCACGTTTCCCTCAACTTCACGATTCTAAATAACCGCATCGTGTCGGTGGGACCGGGTTTCCTCGGCGCCAACCCCGCGAAGGTGCCATCCGGGCCGGCCACGGGGCATCAATTATTAAAACAAGAAACCGAACTGGCTTTCTCTCTGGTCAACGGACTGAACGAACAACAGCGTAAAACCGTGCTGGTGGCCGAAAAAGCACCGTCGGACATCATTACCGGAAACAAGCGCCGCGCCTGGCAGCTTGATCCGCCGGGCATTGCCTGGAATGCGCTGAAGCCCGCACAGCAAAAGCAGCTCCGTTCGCTGATCGATGTGTATATCGGCCGGTATACCCGCCTGATGAACGACATTTTGTGGAAAGAAATTGAAACGGCAGGCCTGGATAACATCCATTTTGCCTGGGCCGGCGGCCGGGTTTGGGGGGAAGGACATTATTACCGCATCCAGGGGCCAACATTCCTGATTGAATACGATAATACGCAGAACGATGGGAACCACGTCCATTCGGTGTTCCGGGAATTAGAGAACGATTTTGGGGAAGATGCGCTTAAAGCCCATTATCAACAGGCGCATCCATGATTATCAGCCGGTTAGGGGGCTGCGGGTCCTGCAAATCAGTGGAGCCCGCGTTAAAAAAAAACCATGGCGGATTTTACACTTTCCGGCCGAGATACTGGCTGTAGTCGGGGAGGATGACGGTGTATTCCTGGTGCATAAGCGGTGAGGTCATAAGGAAATCCGCGGAGGCCCGGTTGGAGGCCATGGGGATATTCCAGACAACGCCGAGGCGCAGGAGGGCTTTGATATCCGGGTCGTGGGGCAGGGCCTCCATGGGATCCCAGAAAAAGATGATCACGTCGATCCGGCCTTCGGCAACGGCCGCACCGATCTGCTGGTCGCCGCCCAGGGGGCCGCTGAGCAGCTTGCGGACGGATACGTCCAGCGCCTCTTCGATCAGCTTTCCGGTGGTGCCGGTGGCGTACAGTTCGTGGCGGGCGAGCACCGTCTTATTATAGATGGCCCATTCCATGAGCTCCGCCTTTTTATGGTCGTGCGCGATCAGTGCAATCCGTTTGCGGGCATGCAGGGTTTTAGTCTGTAACATATTGCAAAAATATACCTGTTTACTGAGACTCCAAGTTCTGGCCGGCATTGTCGCCAAATTTTGTTAATTTTGCGGGAGATAAAATTGGACTAATAATGATTAAAACAGGAAATCCCATCATCAGTATCTATACGGAAATGACGCCGAATCCGGAAACGATGAAGTTTGTGGCGAACAAGCTCCTGTATCCGAATAAAAGCATCGATTTTCCCGATGCGGCCAGCACCGGTCCGAGCCCCCTCGCGGCCGAGCTCTTCACCTTCCCCTTCATCCGTGGCGTTTTCATCGCCAGCAACTTCGTGACGCTGACGAAAACCAACGATACCGATTGGGCAGACGTGATCCCCACCATCCGCCAGTTCCTCAAAGAATACCTGGAAGATAACCGTGCGGTGATCAATGAAGATGAAATCAAAGCGGCTCCCGTGATGAGCGGCGACGAAAGCGACGTAGTTACCCGCATCAAAGACCTGCTGGAAAACGCCGTGAAGCCCGCGGTGGAAATGGACGGCGGCGCCATCCAGTTCAAAAACTACGAAGATGGCGTGGTTACGGTAATCCTGCAGGGTTCCTGCTCCGGTTGCCCGTCTTCCATGATCACCCTCAAATCCGGCATCGAAGGCATCATGAAACGCATGATCCCCGAGGTAAAGGAAGTGGTGGCCGAAACAGAATAAGCCATAGTTGAAATGAATGATAGTGTTAAAGCGCAGCCTTTGTGGTTGCGCTTTTTTCGTTTTGTTGTGTAGCTTTGGAACTTTGCAACTAAACAGTGAATGATGAAAGGAATTCTGATCGGATGCGCGATGGTAATCGCCACGGCGTCCGCTACCGCGCAACAGTCCGAAGCCGTGGTCACCTACGGTTTCCGCAATAACGGGAAAGACTCCCGGGGCGAACAAACCCTGCTCATCCAGGGGAAACGGGTGGCCGTGGGATCTTCCGGCAGGCAAACGGAACAACAGTTCCTCAGCTACGCCGATAAAGCCACCTTCCAGCTGCTCGACGGCAAAAACGGCGCCTTCACGCTGAAAAAGCCCTTCAGCGAATACATTAAACCCGAACTGCTGCCCGGAATCGATACCGTTGCCGGCATCCCCTGCAAAAAAGCCAAAGCCATTATCCGGTCCAACACCATCGAAATTTGGTACACCGATGCGCTGGCCATCAAAGGAACGCCGCAGATCTCCATCGCACCGGGACTGGGGCTGATCCTCAAAATCGTCCGCAACGGCAACAGCGAAACGTACGCAAAGAAGATTGAATACCGCAAAGTGAGCAACGAGGAACTGAAATGGCCCGCATCCTGGGGCAAGCTCGTGTCTGAACCGGCGTACCAGCGCCAGGTGATCGACAGCCGCTACGCTACCATTTCCATCTTCGACCAGGAACAGATCAGCTGGGGCAACAAAATCGATAACCCTTCCGGCTACCCGCTCAACGCCACTTACCACTTCGCCGGCGGTACCGTGATTCTGAAGAAAGTAAATCTCCCCGCCGTAAAATCCAGCCAGCGGCTCTTTGCCGAACTGGTGCAATATTCCAACGGCGATGCCTACGATCGCACGGGCTCGGTGTTCGTGGTGCCGGTGGATAAGGCCCGCAGCTTCCTGGAAGGACTGGAGAAGGGCGCCAACGTGCTCCCGGCTTTCACCGGCCGAAACGGGAAAGCTTACCAGGGCTACGTTTCCACCGACGATTACGATGCGCCCGTCGAAGTGATGCGCCTCTTCACCCCGTTCGGCGTCCGCCATTTCAATAAGCAGGTGCATGCATCGCTTATGCAACTGATTGTTACCCCTGAAGACAGCCTGACTGCCTTCAGAGGCGTTGGCAGAAAACAACTTCCATCAACTGTAATGGGACTCTTATTTCATGCGGCAGAACATACCATGCGGCATACAGGGCAGTTACTCGTTACCGTAAAAGTGTTGAAATCCGGAACCACTAGATAAGTTGTGAATCCTTTTTTACATTCGC
>NZ_CALNBI010000304.1 GCF_937874145.1 uncultured Chitinophaga sp.
GCCGAATCCCATCACAGAGGTTCCTGCCATGGCCCAATCGAGCGGGAAGCCGTCGGGTGTGCCGGAAATGAAGAGCGCGACATGATTGTCTTTCCGTTCCGTAATGGCCACCGGTTGCGGCATCATGGCGCTCGGCAGTATCAGCGGCTGTTCGGGGATGCGCTGGTATTGGAACATGGGCGGCAACAGGATGTTGGATACGTTTTGTTGCGCCTCACCCTGGAATGCGGTGACCACAAGGCTGTAATACGCTGGTTTATCCGCCGTGAACTGCAGATCGAGCCGGCAGTGGCGGTGCCCGGGCCGGAGGGTCCATTCGCCGGTAATCGCCTGGCCGTCCGCCGACTGGTAGCGCACCTGCAACTTTCCTTTTTCCACCTGCGTTACCGAAATGGCATGAAATGCCGTTAGTGTTCCGGAAAGAAACGGGTTCATCAGGTTGGCAGGCTCCATGATCGTATAAGTCTTGCCTTTGCAGGTGAAAGTGCTGTATCCTTTGGAGCCGTTCCACCCGGGGAAGAAGCCGCCGAAGGTGATTTGGGGGTTGACGGCGCTGAGGAGCATCACGCGGTGTTCTTCCAGCGAACCGGGCAGGTATTCCCAGCTGCCGTTGCGTTTTACCGCCGTGCGGGCGGCAAAGTGTTCGCCTTTCCGCCATTCCAGTTTCAGGAATTCGTTTTCGAGGCTGGCCGCCACCGGGGCGCTTGCAGGAACCTGCACCACCGGCAACACCGGCTGCGCGGCGGGCGTGGGCGTGATCGTTTCGTGCGGGGTTTTGTAGCGGGATGGCGTGGTGCCTTCCGGCCGGATGTTCTCCGATGTCAGGAACAGCGCATCTACCCTGGCGAAATTCCCGCGGCTGTCGCGCAGCTGCACAACGTTTTCGCCGGGCGCCAGTTGAACGACGCCCGCCTGCTCCCAGTGATAACCTTCCTTGCCGTGGCGGCCGCATTCATTTTCCAGCGGCACGTCGTTCAGCATCACCTGGAACAGGCGCGTACCCGGACGGTCATGCGGATAATCGATCGTGCGGGCCCAGACGGTATAAGAACCCGGCTCGGCGATTTTGATGACGGTCAATGCGTCGGCGGCTTTCACTTGTCCGGATACCACGCGCAACACCTGGTGGTTGGAGACGCCTCCGCCGGGTGGCTTCTCCACGATCCAACCGCCCCGGATGCGGAAATCTTCCGCTTCGAGGAAATAACTGCGCTGCGCTTTCGCGGATGCAAAAACGCCTGCGCATAACATCATACTTATCAGGAACGACTTCATGTCGGGCAATAAAATTTAGTGAAAAGATGGCCCATCCGGGCATACCGGTATCTCCGGCCGGAAGCCGCTACAGCGTTCAGCTGATTTCTCTACTTCCGTAAACTGATCTCCACGACCTGTATGCCATACGGCGCAATCTGCACCGGGTAGCTGTTCTTCGCCGCCACAGGCTTATCCGTCAACCTGCTGAAATCAACTTTTGCGGTCGTGCTCATCGGCTGATCGTCGTTATTGAGCAGTATCAGGAAGAGTTGTTTCCCGTTTGTGCTGAGGGCGCAGTAATAATCGAGGTAAGGATTATCGCATTGTATCAACCCCTGCCGCAGCATCAGGTTCGCAGGTTTGCCGTTCACCTTTCCCGGCGCGAAGCCGTAGGATTGATGCGGCCCTACTTTCGGTGTGATAAACCCTCTCGGGAAAACCACCTTCCCGCCCGAGCGCATCTCCGCTTCAGCCAGCAGGTAATCCGTGATCCAACCGATCTGCCACCAGGCATGATGCGGGTACGGGCCCGCGCCTTTGTTCATCACATCCCAATAATAAGAAGCTACGCCCGTGGCATCATCCACGAAAGCATCGCGCCCCAGCGCGGCGGCCCTGGCCATATGGAGGAATAGTGAATCTTTGGTGAGTGCGAACATCCGCACGAACATCCCGGCATGACTGGCCAGCAGGATCGGGCCGCGATAATTGGCGCTGCCGAAAGTGCCGCCATGCTCGAAGCTCAGGCCCGCCTGGCTGATTTCCCAATCTTTTCTTTCCACGCCATTTACCCATTTTGTTTTGCCGTTGGGAATGGGATGGGTGAAGATGGAAGTGGTGTACATTTTAGCGGTTTTGATCGCCGCATCGCGGTATTTTTCTTCCTTCGTCACTTCATACAGCTCCAGCAATGCCTGGGCGCTTTGGGCGGTGGCAAAGTCAGGCGCGAAACGCGTGTCGCCGCAAACACCCAGGAACCTGCCGGAATCCACGGCGTGGCGAACGAACCAGTCCGCGCCCTTCCGTGCGGCTTCCAGGTATCGGGATTGGCGTAATATTTTATAAGCGATGAGCAAGCCGTAGAAAGTTGGCCGGAGATCTTCCACTTCGCGGAATATGGGCGCCTGTGTGGCCTGGTCGTAAGCCACCTGCCAGCGGCCCTGTTCGTCCATCCAGCCCAGGAGGCGTTCGGCTGCGGCGGCTACTTCCTTTTTCATGGCGGCATCGCCCGGGTTGAACAGCAGGATGTTGCCCGCATCCATCAACACGTAGTAAGTAGTGCCGATGGGCTCCACGTAAGGCCCCCACTCTTCGGTGAAGCGCTTGCTTTTGGAGAGGTAGTATTGCCCGGCCGCGGCGCCATGGAAAAACCCGGGCGCTACGGTTTGTTGCTGCAGTTTGAAATTACGGGCATAGGGAAGACGTGTTTCCTTCAGCACAGGATCGTTCATGATGCCGGCGAGCATCCACATGGCGCCGTAATCGGAATTCTTCATGGCGTCTTTTTCCGAGCCGTGCACCCCGCCGAGATAGGCCTGCGCGCCGATCTTCATGCTATTGAAATCTTCGGTGCGCCACAGCGAGGTAGAATCGTTGGTGACGTAGCGGTGCATTGCCAGGATGCGGTCTGTCAGCGAGCGTTTGGTGCTTTTCAGCGCCAGGAAGTCCGGGAACCGGTAAATATCGTTGACGGCGTGTTTGTAAACCTGGTACCAATCCGCGTCCTGCAGGGTGTAGCGGAAGGAGAATTCGGCGGTTTGTCCGCGTTGGAGATACGACCCCTCTTCCCCGAGAACCGGGTGATAGAGCGTGGGCGTCAGCTCGCCTTTTCGGTTCATGAGCGACAGGCCCAGGCGCCACACAGTTTGTGTTTTTGTCTTATCGGCCCAGGGATCGCGGGCGGTGCCGGGCGCCGCGGTAACGGCGAGCGTAACGCGGTTCTTGCCTTCGATGAAAGGCGAAAGCGTGGATGCGGCCCGGTCGCGGACGATCAGCGGCTTATCGGGAATGCCCTGCATATACACCGCCGATTTGATGAAATCCTTCTCCACGGCGTTGCTTTGATAATACCCCGGGATCCCGGCCCAGGCGAAACCGTTCTGCGGCCAGGTGGCCAGCGTGGGCGTGGCGATGGAGAAGTATCCATCGGTTTTGGCGGTCAGTTGTATGGTCACGGTTACATCCGTGGGGAAAGCGGGGTCCGTTTGCCAGAGGGCGCGCATCGATGCGCGGGCGTTCTCCGATGCAAAAGCCTGCCCCTTCCCTTCCGCTTTTACGCCGGAAGGATAGAAGTGCAGCGCTTCCCCGGCGGTATTGAGTTGCACGGGGCCCGTCAGTTCTTTCCACAACGGGATGACGTATCGGTAAATGCTTTCCGGGAAATTGATCATATTGCCCGCGGCATCCAGCACCGGCTGCGGCTCTTTCGGGGGTTGCGCGGCCGAAAACAGCAGCGTGTATTCCCCGCCGGCATGCGGCAGGTCCATCCAGCTGCCGTTGCGTTTGACGGACAGCTTTTGCAGGGCATAACCCTTAGCGGACTGGGTCCAGCCCAGGCGAAGGGCGCTGCTTTCCAGCGACACGCGCTCCTGCGCGGCGGCGCTTCCGGCCGTCAGGCCGCACAATGCGCATATGATCGGGAATTTTATTTTCATGACGCAGAATTCTTCATGGACGCCCTCAGCGGAATCAGGGCGAGTAACAGGATAATCGTGGCGATCACCGCTACCAGCGTAGCGCTTCCCGCCGCAAAGAAGCAAAGGATATACAGTAAAACAGCGATGAACGCCAGTGAGAAAGATATCACCTTCAACCCGAAAATATTCTGCTGCCGGATAGCGGCCGCTTCTTCGGGATCTGTAATTTTCGTTCCCACCTTGCGCTGCGCCCGCACCTGCTGCAAATGCAGGTATTCAGCACTTTCCCCGCCCTTCCACCTGGCGTACAATTCAAAAGCCAGCAGCATGAGGAACGGCAAACCGACGCCCACCAGCATTTCATCGGCACGGTTCAGCCGGATACCGGAAGTGAGGGGCAGGATGATCTTAAACAGCAGGTTAGCCGCGAGGCTCAGCCCGGTGATGTACATCGTGGCCTTTCCCGTAAGCCTGCGGGAGAACAAGGCCCAGATCGGCGGCGCCAGCAACGGTCCGCCGGTAATGGCCGCGATGCTCAGCGTAAATTCCACGATACCGCCGATGTAGGGAACGATCAGCGCCACGGCGATCATCCCCAAACCAAAAAACCACGACGACAACCGCGCCACATACATCAACCGGTTATCCGAAGCGGCGGGATTGATACGCCCCTTGTAGATGTCATTCGTAAATACGGCGGACACCACGTTCAGCGCAGTATTGGCGGAAGCGGAGGTAGAAAAATACATCCCGGTGAGGATGAGGCCCATCAAACCTGCCGGCAATACGTGCTTGCAGACCATCAGGTACGCATTTTCCGTGTCGGCGCCCTGCAGCGAGGGATCGATCAGTTTGTACAACATGGGCGGCAGCATCCATAATACCGGGCTGATGATATACAGCGCCGCGAAGAGGTACGCCACTTTCGAAGCGGAACGCGGTGTATCCACGCTGGTGTAGCGCTGCACGAACGTCCAGTTGCCGCCGATGTAGAAGATGTGGTATAATGCAAAAGCAAAAATGAAACCCCAGGTATATTCGCCATTCACGACATCGAAAAAACCCTCGGGCGAGAAATTCAAAAATCTATCCACGCCCCCCGCGGCATCAAACGCCAGGGGAATAATGATCAATACAGCGGCCGTCAGGATAACGAATTGCAGGATATCGGTCACCATCACCGCCCACAACCCGCCCACGGCGGTATACGCGATCATGAGCAAACCCAGCACCACCGTGCTCGGCATGAGCGGAAAGCCCAGCGAGGAGCTCACCAGCCGCGCCACCGAATACAGCACCGATCCCTTGATGAGCAACGACACCGCCATGAAAATGTAGATGTACGATTGCTGCACGCCCACGCCCAGCCGCTCCCGGATGAACTCCGCGGCGGTCAGGTTGCCGGTGGCTTTCCATTTGGGCGCGAGGTACAGGCCGGTTACGAGGCCGCCGATGCACATGGTCCACTGGATCGTGACCGCCACCCAGCCGTACTTGTAAGCGATGGAGCCCCAGGCCACGAAGGTGCCGGCGGAGAAAAAGCTCATAAAAAGCGAAAGGCCGCCGATGAACCAGGGCACCGCTTCCCCCGCCGCGAAAAACGACTTCAGGTTGCGGCCCGTCCGGGAGAACGAAAAGCCCACCAGCATGATGAATACCGAGAAAACTACAATTACCGATGTATCGATCGCTACGTTCATGATCCTGCTTAAGGTGTAATGGTTAAAGTGATTTCGCGCGTCAGGCGCTTTTCGCCGTTGTAACGCACCGCCGAGGCCTCGAACACCACTTTGTAAGTGCCGGGCTTCGCGTATACGTAACTATGGCCGTCGAGGCGGGTGCTGATGTTTTTCAATGCCGTGCCCACATCCGGCGCGATCTGCCAGGGATTGAAGCCCCGGGAGATCACCCAGTCTTCGTTATCTTCCGCAGCCGCATTGGCATTGGCCATCAGCAACTGCGCCGAAGTGATCGTCCAGGAAGTGGCCGTATTCTTAAAGTCTACTTTCTGCCAGCCACCGGTGCTCATCACGGCCAGGGGCGTCACCACCCCGTCGTCCGACACGTTGTTGGCACTGAAGGTACGCACCACCCAGCTATTCTGCCCCTGCGGTTTTTTATAATCCGTGTAGCGGAAGGCTACGTACACCAGTGCGGAGTCCTTTACCGGACGGGTGAATTCCTTCAGGCTCACGATCCCGGAGGGCGTCTGGTCCACGCCGGTAGAAAATACGGCGCGGTCGGTAATGTCGGTCCAGGTGGCCGCGGATACGTCTTCCGTAGTGCCTTTGCCGTTGAAATCGTTGGAAACCATAAGTTGCAGGTTGGGATAAATCAGCCCGAACCGCACCCAGGTATTAAAGTTGATCTGCAGATCGTTGGCGGCGTCTGTCCTTTTACGGAATTCGTAATTATGACCGGGTTCACCGGAATAGAACGTGATATTGTCAGGATTGCCCTGGAAGCTGAACCGTACGGTATCGCCTGCTTTATAGGTCATGGAGGCGGTTTGCACTTCGAATCCGGGCATCTCCACGTTATCTTTCTGGCAGGCTGCCAGCGCCATGGCGGCGGCGAGTGTATATAAAAGCTTGCGCATGATTTACCAGTTCGGGTTTTGAATGATGAGATGGTTGACCGTGATCTCTGTGTTCGGGATGGGGAACACCAGGTTCCTCTCCGTCACGTTTTTCGCTGCATTGCCGGCGTATCGCCAGGCCGAAGGTGCGGTAAGGGTGATTTCCGCGGTAAGGGAGCGCATTTTGTCGAGGTACAGGCCCCAGCGCATGAGGTCGTGCTTGCGCATGCCTTCGAACGCCAGCTCCCGGGCGCGCTCATCCTGCAGAAAAGTCCGGAAAACGTCCTTACCCATTCCCGCGGGTGCATCCGCGGTGGCATCTGCTGTTCCCAGTGGTTTGCCGTAACCTCTTCTGCGCACCTGGTTAAGGGCCTCGTATGCCGCGGCATTCGGACCGTTCACCTCATTTTCCGCTTCCGCCTTCATCAGCAGCACATCCGCATACCGGATAACGGGGAAATTGGTGGAATTGTAGGTCCTGTTCTTAGGCGTCGCCGTTTCATACTCGCGGCGCCATTTGCCGATGGTGCGTTCATACACCTGGGCGTCCGTGTAATTGGATTTGGACGTCACTCCGTTCGATATCACGTATTTGTAGGGAGCAATCGCCCAGTCGCGGCGGAGATCGCCGGCTTCGTACATTTCGAACATCCGCGCCGTGGGATGGATTCCCCCGCCGCTGTAACCGATTTTGTCGTCCGGGCACTCCAGCCCGTTTTCAATCCCCACCGCGCCGGCCAGCTGCGAGCTGCCGAGCTGGTTGCCGAACATGCCCACTTCCCACAGGCACTCCTGCAGGTCGTATTTATCCTGGGAATGATTGATGAATATCTGTTTGTAATCGGGATTGAGGGAATGGCGGCCCGAAGCGATCACGGAATCCGCGTAATCCAGCGCATCCTTATACCTGGCCGTCTCCTTCAGCGGCTCGCCCGCCATCGTGAGGTACACCCGCGCAAGGATCGCCTGCACGGCGGTTTTCGTAACGGTTTCGTTGTAGGAATAATTGCTGATATCGCTCACCAGCCCTTCCGCCTCTTTCATATCTTTTACGATCTGCGCATACACCTCCTTCACGGTGGAACGCGCCAGGTAATTGTCGGTCGGGGATTTGGTGGACACCAGTTTCAGCGGAACGCCGCCAAAATTATCCACCAGCAAAAAGAAATAATACGCCCGGAGGAACAACGCTTCACCACGGATCATATTCCTGCGGTTCTCATCCATCACCGGCTTATTCACATTCTCCAGCAACAAATTCGCCCGGTCGATCCCCTGGTAGCACGTTTCCCAGAAACGGCCCACGTCGAGCTGGCCCGCGTCGAATTCCATAACCTTGATATTATTGATGGTGATGTTCTTGTAAAAGGATTCGTCGCTGATAGATAAATAGCTGAAGAGCCCCCGGGAATACATCCGCCCGAAATTGTCGATCAGCCGGTTGTAAACGCCATTCAGCGCACGGCGCAAATCGGCTTCTGTATTGTAATAATTATCCGGCGTCACGAAATCTTCCGGTTCCGTTTCCAGGAACTTCTTGCAGCCGCCCACTAACCCGGCCGCGAGCAATAAACATATGAGGATGCGATGCTTCATCTGCATAAATTTTTCAGTCATTAAAAAGTAAGATCCAGGCCCAAAGTAAGCGTGCGCGCCTTGGGATAGGCAGACCAGTCGAAGCCCGGCGTCAGCGCCGAATGGCGTACCGACACCTCGGGATCAAGACCCGTGTAGTTGGTCCAGGTGTACAGGTTCTGCGCCGCGGCATATACGCGAAGTGACTTGATATGCGCCCTGCGGAGCACGGCGGGCGGAATGGTATACCCCAGGGCCACGGTCTTCAGCCGCAGGTACGAGCCGTCTTCGATCGTGCGGGAAGAGTACACCTGCGGGCCCTGTCCGCCCACGCGGTACAGCTCGTTGGTCTGGTTCTCCGGCGTCCAGCGGTTTTCGAACGACTTGAACATGTTGAGGTAATTCCTCACCACGTCGCCGCCCTCGAACTCGATGCGGTTGGCGTTGAGGATGTCGTTCCCGTAGCTCCACTGGAAAAATACGTTCAGGTCAAACCCGCCATAGGCGAAGTTGTTGGAGAAACCGCCCGTATGTTTCGGATTGGGATTGCCGATGATGGTGAGGTCGTTGTTATCCACCTGCCCGTCGCCGTTGATATCCTTGTATTTTATATGCCCGGGCGTGATGTTGGCGCGCGGCATGGTGTTGTTCGGCACGTCGGTCCTCAGCACGTAGGAACCATTCGGCAGCTTGTTGAAATCGCTGTACTGGTACACCCCGTCGAACAGGAACCCGTAAAACAGCGCGATCGGTTTGCCCGGAATGGCGATGTAAGGGAACGCATTGTTGAAGTTGCCCCAGGTGATGCGCGACTGGTAGCTGGGCTCGCCTTCGTTCAGCTGCACTACTTTGTTGCGGTTGAAGGAGATGTTGAAATTGGACGTCCAGCTGAATTTCTTGCTTTGGACGTTGGTCGTATTCAGCGTGAATTCAAAACCCTGGTTCGACACTTCCCCCACATTGCGGATCCCGCTCAGGTAACCAGTGGAACCGGGCAGCGTGGCCTGCAGCAGCAGGTCGCGGGTGTTCTTTTTATAATAATCCGCCGTCAGCGCAACGCGGTTGTTGAAGAAACCCAGGTCTACCCCGACGTCCGTTTGCCCCGTGGTTTCCCACTTCAGGTTTTTGTTGCCGAGGTTATTGGGAATTATGCCCGCTTCCATGTTATTGCCATAAGAATAACCGGAGTAAATGAACATCTGCAGGGACTGGTAGTAGGCGAAATCCCCAACGCGGTTATTGCCCGTCATGCCGTACCCCAACCGCACCTTGGCGTCTGAAATCCAGTTGATGTCTTTCATGAAAGGCTCATCACTGATCCTCCACGCGAAGGCGCCCGAGGGGAAACCGGCCCATTTATTGCCCGCCGCAAACTTGGAAGAGCCGTCTTTGCGGAACGACACGGTAAACAGGTACCGCGAGTTGTAGGTGTAATTTACGCGCCCGAGTAAGGAAGCCAGCGCGCTGCTGGTTTTCTCGCTGGGCGAGGTGGAAACGATGCCTTCGTCGAGCCCGCTCATGCCCAGCGCTTCGTTGGGCACCTGCGTGGAAACGAAACCGTGGCGGTAAGACCGGATTTTTTGCACGGTGGCGCCTACAACCACGTTCAGGCTGTGCTTCTTGTTGAAAGTGCGCACATAGCTGAGGGTATTTTCGTTGAGGAGGTTGGTGATCTCGGTATTGTCGAGCGAACCGTTCACGCCCTGCGCACTGCTTTTCGGATTGCCGAGGCGGGTCTGCGAATTGTTGAATATTTCGCGGCGGATATTGATTTTGGTCATTCCGCCGGTGATCCGCAGTGTGAAATACTTCAACGGCTTGATCTCAACATATGCGTTCGAGATGAACGTATTGTTGAAAGCGGGATTGTATTCGTTGCGGGTGGAGATGATCGGGTTGATGCGCCATTCGCTCAACGGGTCCACATCGGGATCGAAGGGCTCTTCGAGCAGGGAGCCGTCGCTTTCGTCATCGCCCGTTACCGGCCGGAAGCCCCACACGCTGTACATGAGGCTGGCCGTGGGCCCGGAAGCCGGGCCGCTCACCGTGCTGTTGGCGAAAACCCCGAAAGTTTTGGTGCCGGTATAGTTCAGGTTGATGCCGGCTTTTACTTTATCGGAGATGGTCTGGTCGATAACGGCGCGGCCCTGGTAGCGGCGGAAACCGCTGTTGATGATAATCCCGTCCTGCGAGAAGACGTTCCCGGATATGGAATACCTTGTTTTGTCGGTTCCGCCGCGCAGGGATATGTTATGATTTTGCCCCAGGGCATCGCGGAACACCTGGTCCTGCCAGTTGATGCCTTTTACGTTGCGGTAATCTTCCAGTGTTTTGCCATCTTTCAGGTAGATGGGGGTATAGAGCGTGGGGTTCATTTCCAGCTGGTATTTGACGAACTCGTAGGGGTCCATCATTTTCTGCTGGCGGATGTTCTGCATCATGCCCACCCAGGTCTGATAATTCACGACGGGCGCGCCGATCTTGCCTTTTTTGGTGGTGATCATGATGACGCCGTTGGCGCCGCGGGCGCCGTAGATCGCTGTGGCCGACGCATCTTTCAACACTTCGATCGATTCGATTTCCGCGGGATTGATGACGTTGTTGTCGGGGCTTTCCATGGGGAAACCGTCGATCACGTACAGCGGCGAGTTATCCTGCGTTACGGAGTTGTTGCCGCGGATAACGATCTGCATGCCCTGGCCTGGCTGCCCGTCGGCCGCCGAAACCTGCACCCCTGCCACCCTTCCGGCCAGCGCCTGTTCGAAGCTGGCAACGGGCGCTTTCTGGAGGTCGCCCATTTTCACTTCGCCTACGGACCCTGTGAGGTCTTTGCGCTTTACGGTGCCGTATCCGATCACCACTACATCGTTCAATCCTTTCACGGACGGTTCGAGTTTGGTGTTATAAACCGTGGCCGTGGGCGCGAGCCGGGCTTCTTTGGTGTGGAAACCGACGAAGGAAAACACCAGCACCGCTTCGGCGGATTGCGGGATGCGGATGGAATAGACGCCTTCGTCATTGGTCATGGCATTTGTTGTACCGCCTTTGAGGACAATCGTGACCCCGGGGAGCGGCTCCCCTCCCATGTCTGTGATCTTCCCGGTGATGGTGCGCGGCTGGCCCTGGGAAGGCTGTGTTTGTGCATAGGTAGTCCGGATAAGCACCGTACACATCAACAGCAGTAAAATGATCTTTGCATTCATAAAAACCAACGTGTTTTAGTGTGAACTATGCGTACTGTGCGGTAAAAACGGAACATTCAGTAAACGTGGCATAAGCCGGCGCCGGAAAGCCGACGGTAAGCAACCCCTTTTTCATACGTGTGAATTTAGTTGAACACCAAAGATTACAACTAACAACTATTCCGCGAACAAAAAAATGACTTTTCCAAATTGGGAACATTCCCAATTTGCGGGAATGTTCCCACGAATGGAAATAATTTGTTTCTTAGCAGCATGAAAAGGCACCAGGTAACCATTATCGATATCGCGAAGGAGCTCAACCTGTCCAAATCCACTGTTTCCAGGGCGTTGACGGGCCACAAGAGCGTAAAACCGGAAACAAGGCAAGCCGTGCTGGAACTGGCCGAAAAGCTGGACTACCAGCGGAATATGCTTGCGATCAGCCTCATTACCAAAAAAACAAATACGATCGGCATCATCGTCCCCGAGTTCAAAAGCTCCTACTTTCCCACCGCCATCATCGGCGCGCAGGAAGTGGCCAGCAAAGCCGGTTACACGACGGTCATCTGCCAGTCCGACGAGCGCTACGAAACCGAAGTGGCCAACACGCGCGTGATGCTGGCCAACCAGGTCGACGGCGTCCTGGTTTCCATTACCAAGGAAACATTGAACTACGATCATCTGAAGATCTTCCAGCGCAAAGGGATCCCCATCGTCTTCTTCAACCGCGTGTGCGACGAAATGGAAGTTCCCAAAGTGATCGTGGACGATTACGACGGCGCGTACCGGGCCGTCAATTACCTGATCGAATCGGGCCGCAAGCGCATCGCCCATCTGGCCGGCCCTTTTTCCCTCAAGATCAGCGAAAAACGCATCAACGGCTACAAAGCCGCGCTGCGCAAGCATAATGTGCCCTACGACGAGGAGCTGCTCATCTCCTACGACCTCAACATCGAAAAGGTAAAGATCTACGTCACCCACCTGCTCAACCTCGACAATCCGCCCGACGCCATCTTCGCCGTCAACGATCCCACCGCCATCGAAACCATCCAGGTGATCCGCAAGCGCGGGCTGCGCGTGCCGGAAGACATCGCCGTTGTCGGGTTCAGCAACGATTTCGTGTCGGGCCTCATCGACCCGCCGCTCACCACCGTTTCCCAACCCGTCCGTGAAATCGGCAGGACCGCCGCCCAGCTGCTGATCGACCAGATCAACCGCGAAGTGGCCGACTGGAAAACGATCATCAAAGTCTTGAAAACGGAACTGGTCGTCCGCAAATCTTCCTGACCGGCCCGCCGAAACCACTTGCCCGGGAACGGCAAAACCAATATATTTAACAGCAAAGCAACATCCCTCCGGGGGATTTCCCGGGAAATCGCCGCATCTTGCCGGCATTAAACTATCCACGCATTACCATGAAACGCATGCTCGCCGCCTTATTCCTGATTGTTTCCTTTTCAGCCGCCAACGCGCAAAGCTCCCGGGCCGACAGTATCCTGAAAGATCTCCGCCGCCATCCCGAATACGTGCTCGTGGCCGCCCACCGCGCCGCGCACGCCGATTTCCCGGAAAACTCGCTGGCCTCCATCGAAGAAGCCATCCGCCTGCAGGTGGATGGCGGCGTGAAGATCGACAACATCGGCCTGCAGGCGGATATTGCAGAGCTGGACGTGCAACGCACGAAAGACGGGATTTTCGTGCTCATGCACGACCGCACCATCACCCGCACCACCGGCCAGCAGGGCTCCGTGGCCGATTACACGCTCGCGCAACTGCAGCAATTCCCGCTCCTGCACAACGGCCAGCCCACCCGGCACCGGATCCCTACGTTCAAAGACGCGCTGCTGGCAGCAAAAGGCAGGATCCTCGTGGATGTGGACTTTAAAGTGGACGGCATCGACGCCGCCAAAGACGCCTACCTCCTCATCCAGCAGACCGGTATGATGCCGTACGTGCTCTTTTTCCTGTACGACCACCCGGACGCCAAAACCCTGCTCGCGCACAACGCCTTCATCCCCATCCTGCCCCGCGTGCGGAATGCCGCCGCCACCAGGGAAACGCTGGGCTACGGCCTTTTCCCCGCATTGCACCTCGACGAAACCTTCTACAGCAAAGAGATTGCCGAAGAAGTCCGCGCCACGGGCGCGCGCGTCTGGATGAACGCGCTCGGGACATTCGATAAAGAAGAAAAAGAAAAGCCCGGGACCGGGTTCGACCGATTCTTCGCCAGCTTCCCGCTCACCGGCATCGTGCAAACAGACCTTCCGGGGGAGCTCGTTGCCTACCTGCAGAAGAAAGGCAAACACCGTTAATCGCTTTCGGAGAAGAACCCGCCGGGGATAACTACGGGAAAATATCTTACATTCGTCAAGATAAAGGCAGCCCCTGTCCCCGCATACCATGGATTATGTTAAAAAACTGGTATTCTT
>NZ_CALNBI010000305.1 GCF_937874145.1 uncultured Chitinophaga sp.
CACTGTGTAACTCCTGGGTGAACGTGCCCGCATTTCAATTCAGAAATAATGGATCTTATCACGGGGCACTCATCGCCGAAGCGATAAATAAATATAAGGAATCCTTTCCGTATAAAAATATACGTTGTAACGGTTGTTTCGGATTGATTTTGGTATGTTTTTATTCTTTACGGGCTCCTTTCTTCCCGGTTTGCACCTCATGAGGCAAAGGAGTTTGTGAGGGCCGCTTCTTTTCCTGCATGACAGATTCGCTCACTTCCCCCTTTTCATACGTCTCCCGCAGCATGTTGCCGTCTTCATCATACAGCCGCCATTCGCCATGGCGCACGCTATGCCCCTTCCGCGTCACCTCCACCAGCTTCTCCTCTCCGGTGGTCACGTCGATCGTTATGACGGTATCCTTCTGGCCCTCCAGGTCAATGGCCAGCATACGGCCGGTGGCGCTTACCTTGCCATTGGGGTAATAATATTTGCACAGCCCGTCCAGCGCGCCGTTCTTGTAAGTTTCCTCCGCTACAATATCACCATCTTCCGTGGCTTTCAGCCAAACTCCTTCCTTGCGGCCGTTCACATATTTGCCTTCCAGTATGTACGCCGGGTCCTCCCGCTTCGCAGGCACCCTTTCCTGCCACAATCCCTGCCTGCGCTGCTTCGCGTCCACTTTGTTCTCGATGTTCTGCGCACCGGCGGTAAAATAAAGGCCGCAGCCCAACAGGATCGTCATTCCCGTACGTTTCATACTGAAGTTTTTTACAATACCACAAATTAGCATTTTTTATCAATTATCTGGCATCTCCCCAGTAAAAAGGCCGCCCCGTGATCCGGAACGGCCTTTACAGGAAACGCAGGTTGCGCGTTGATCGGAATTATTTGGTCAGCGTAATCGTCGGTACGCGGGTATCCTTCGCCCGCTCGACTTTAATGCCCGTCAGTGTCGTGTCTTTATACCCGTTGCCCGCATTCACGAAAATGTCGTAAGTGCCGGGTTTGAGGCCTCTCACTTTCCACTCGCCGCCACGGCCCGGCAGGGCGTACAGCGAATCAAGATCGTTGTGCACGGTGATAATGGATTGCGCATCCGTTGGCAGCAACCTGCCTGATACGGAACCGGTTTGCTTCACCGTCCATACATGGATAAAGGGTTTGAGGATGAATTTGCCGTCTCTAACCTTGATAATGGAGCGCTGTACGTCGAAATCGAGATACAGTTGCAGGTTGTCGGGAGAGATTTCATCCCACTCGTTATGCCGTACGCGCACCACGATCTTCACCTGGCCGTTCACGGAACGCAGCGGATAGGTCACCCCGTCTTTCACCAGCGAATTATCCAGCCCCAGCGTAATGCGGATGCTCAGGATGCGGCCCTTGGGCACATAGCCGTTGGCCAGGCTTGTATCCACGCCGTTGCGCAGTTGCAGCATGTCGTACACGCCCGGACGGATACCCAGCGAATCCCAGGTATAACATTCCTTGTCGTGCCAGCGGTCGCGCCAGTCTTCCCACCAGCCGCAACGGTCGCGGTCGTCCCAGTCGTCGTCGTCGTCATCATCGTCATCGTCGCCCCGGCCGGTGGTGGCGCAGGTATCTACCAGCACTTCCACTTTGCGGATGTCGATGTTTACTTTATCAAACAACCCGGGATCATCGGTGAGCATGAGGCTAACTTTCTGCTTGCCTTCCGGCACTTTTTCCGGCGCGGCGGATTCGTTTTTGCTACAGGCGTAGATAACGACGGACAGAATGCCCATGAGTAGTACGGGCCAACCTGCTTTTCGGAGGAAGTTTTTCATACTAAAGATTTGGTTTTAAAGGTGATGTGGTTTTATACGTTGTACCCGGTTAAAGCGTTTTCAATAACAGATAATGATGTGTTCGTCAATTCAATCCAGATAATGGTCCTTTGGTTCAATTCAGATATGGCGCTACTTAAAACGGATGGATGGCGTGGATTATTGTACAACAAAACTCCGGCCAGATTCCATGTGGGAACCGGCGGGGAGCATCACATTTTTGTGGGAATTACTTGCGCACTTTCTTCGGTTTGGCGGGCTCCATTTTGAGTACCACGGCCCCCAGGGGCGGCAGCCTCAGGATAATATCGTACGGTTTGCCGAACCGGCCGGGCACCGGCTGCAGGAGCCCGGTGTTCACAACGCCGCTGCCATGCCATTCGGGCGCGTCGCTGTTGAGGATTTCCCGGAAAGGCTCGCCCCAGGGAATGCCGATGGGATATTCCTCCCGCGGGATGGGCGTCATGTTCAGCGCCACCAGGATCACCTCCCCTTCCGCGCCTTTACGGGCGTACACGAGGATGCTGTTTTCCTGGTCGGCCAGGTGTACCCATTCAAACCCCGCCGGGTCGAACTGCTGGCTGAACAGGGCTGTTTCGGAAGTATATAAATGATTGAGGGCTTTGACGAATTCCCGCAGCTTGCTGTGCGTGGGGTGCTGCAGCAGCTGCCAGCCCAGTTCCGACTTGAAATTCCATTCCTTCGTATCCCCGAACTCATCCCCCATGAACAGGAGCTTCGTGCCGGGGTGCGTGAACATGTAACTGTACAACAGCCGCAGGTTGGCGAATTTCTGCCAGTCGTCGCCGGGCATTTTATAGATCATGGGGCTCTTGCCATGCACCACTTCATCGTGGCTCAGGGGCAGCATGAAATTCTCGCTGAAAGCGTACATCATGCTGAAAGTGATCTGGTTATGATACCATTTGCGGTACAGCGGGTCCTTTTTGAAATAATCCAGCGTGTCGTTCATCCATCCCATCATCCACTTCATCCCAAATCCCAGCCCGCCGAGGAACACCGGCCGGCTCACGCCGTAAAAGCTGGTAGACTCCTCCGCAATGGTCTGCACATCCGGGAAACGTTCATAAATGCGGGAATTCATTTCTTTCAGGAAAGAAATCGCTTCCAGGTTCTCGGCGCCGCCATGGACGTTGGGCTCCCAGGTCCCCGGCTTCCGCGAATAATCCAGGTGGATCATCGAGGCCACCGCATCCACCCGCAACCCGTCGATATGAAACCGGTCGAGCCAGAAAAGGGCGTTGCTCAGCAAAAACGAGCGCACTTCGTTCCGGCCGTAATTGAAAACATAACTGTTCCAGTCGGGATGAAACCCTTTGCGCATATCCGCATATTCGTAACAATGGCTCCCGTCGAAGCGGTACAGCCCATGATCGTCGTAGGGAAAATGCGAAGGCACCCAATCCAGGATCACGGCGACACCGGCATGGTGGAACGCATCCACCAGCGCCGCGAATTCCTGCGGCGTGCCATAACGGCTC
>NZ_CALNBI010000306.1 GCF_937874145.1 uncultured Chitinophaga sp.
GCCGTCCAGCTTTTTCAACACTTCCTGGGTGTTGGGATGGAGGGTATTTACCTTGCCCCGGGTCACGTCCCAGTACCCGATGAAGCCATGGATGGCCGTCACCACCAGGACGGTCACCGTAACGGCGAGCGCTGCCCCGTAACGCATGGCGGATACGCGCCAGGACCGGGATTCGGTAACGGATTTTGTCCTGATAATGGTACAGGTGATGAAGAAAGTGATGATGGCGAGGAAGTAAATGATGTCTTTGGTATTCAGCAAACCGGCCAGCAGGCTTTCCACCCTTCCGGAGCTGGACAGGAACCAGGTTACGTCCCGCACATAGTCGGTACCCTGGAACATGAGCGCCATGGACGCAAACAGCGTAAGGGTCACGAAGGTGCCGATACCTGCTACGATCGGGTAGGTCGTGAGGCTGGAAATGAACATCCCCACCGCTACATACATCGCCGCCAGCAGGAAGAATCCCAGCAGCATCGCTGCGATATGGAGCACTTCCACCTCCCGGATGGAAAAGGTCAGCACCGCTACCAGCGCCACGAACAGCATGATCATCATGCAAACGAAGCTGTATACGCCGAGGAATTTCCCCAGTACGATCTGGCGGATGGTGACGGGTGAAGAATGCAGCAGCTTGATGGTGCCGGCAGCATAATCCCGGTTGATGACGCCCATGGTGAGCAGGGGGATGAACAGGAAGAAAATCATCAGCACCGTATCGATCCCTTTACCGATCACCATTCGGGTGAGCGGCATGTTGAGGAACCCTTCAAAGGCGCTCCCCTTCAGTTCCAGCATGGCATCCTGCTGTACGGCCGTATCTGCCAGGTTTCCCATGACGATGCCCGCGCTGGACATGAGGAAAAGGATCAGTAAAAACCAGGCGATCGGCGAATAGAAAAAATACCTTAATTCCGCCCGCGCTATATTCAATATTACTCTCATTACTGTAAGGTTGAAGAAGAAGATAATTGTTTGAACACATCATCCATCCCAGAGGATTCGGTGTGTATCGCCGTGAGCCGCCAGTTCTTTTCGGCGCTCTTCCTGACGATCCTCTCGGCCAGGTCGTCGTTCGGCTGGAACCAGATGCGGCACTTATGATCCGGCAACAGTTCTACTTTCTGCACGTCCGCGATGGCCAGCAGTTCGTCGGCCCCGGGCATATTGAGCATCCTGGCCACCATGGTATTGGGCTGCAGGATGTTGTTGAAGGCGTCGAGCGTGTCGGAGAACACGACCTGTCCGGATTCGATCATGACGATCTCTTTGGCCAGCAGGTTCACTTCCGACAATACGTGGGAAGACAACAGCACGGCCCGGTCCTGCGCGATTTCTTTAATCAGCTTGCGCGCTTCGATGATCTGGTTGGGATCGAGGCCGTTGGTGGGCTCGTCGAGGATCACCACTTTGGGTTTGTTGATGATGGCCTGTGCGATCCCTACCCGCTGGCGGTAACCGCCGGACAGGTTCCTGATCAGCCGGCTCCGCATGTGGGTGATGGACGTTTTCTCCAGCACTTCATCCACCGCTCCCTTGATGGCGCGTTTCTCCATCAGCCGCAGCTGCGCGGCATATTCCAGGTATTCCTGTACCGTAAAATCCAGATACAGCGGCGCCTGCTGGGGCAGGAATCCGATTTGCTGCTTGTAAGCGATGGGATCGTCTTTCATCTTCAGCCCGTTGATGGAAACATTCCCTTCCGTCTGTAGCAACGTACCGCAAATGATGTTCATCGTGGTCGATTTCCCTGCTCCGTTCGAGCCCAGCAAACCGACTACGCCGGTGTCGTTGATCTCGAAATTGATCTCCCTTATCGCCCAGGAACTGGCATACTTATGCGATAGGTTCTCGACCTTTAATATTGGGTGCATACTTATTTGCTTTGAATGAAAACTGGTTTTAATAATGACCGATGGTGGTTGCCCTGGCGGAGAAGTTACCCGCGCCGGTCCAGGTGCCGGTGATCACCATCGTCCGCGCCTTGAACAGCCAGGCTACGTTGGGCAGGGTTGTACCCGGGAAGAGGTTGGCTTCCGTCAGGGTGGCGAGAGTGGCGCCGGTGGCATGGTCTTTCAACTCGAACCGGAATTGCTGCACCGATGCGGTGACGGGCACTTTCATAAAATCCGTGAGTTGTTCGTACGCCAGGTTAGACGCCATGGTCCTGGCTTCGGGCTCCAGCTGCACCACGTCTATCGCCCTGTTCTCGAACAAGTTGATAAAGCGGAGGTTCGCCACGCTATCCTGCGCGCTGCGCGATGGTATTTGATCTTTTACCGTTTTCTGCTTCACCGCTGCGGGAGCGCCATACACGAAGTGCGTATAGATGCTTCCCGGTTCCAGCTGCAGCCTGCTCTGGACAAAAGGCTTGTCGATGTGCAGTGTATCATGGTTCCGGTAAAGGCGGACAGGCTGTTCGGTTTTATCGGTGCCGTACTCGAAGGCAGCGCCATTGCCGATATAGGCCAGCCGGGCGTAGATCCTGGGTTGCCCCTCCCCGAAATAGGCCGTGAGGAACGACGTCTGGTCGTTCAGCCCGTTCACGACGGTCAGTGACGCGGGGAAGACTTCTTCCCTTTGATGTTTCTTGCAGGAAGCAAACATGGAGATCATACATCCGGCCAGCAGGGCGGCTTTCAGACCTGCGCTTTTATATATCTGGAACATTTTCGTTGCGTTAAGAGTGATCGATTAGTTGTACCCGATGTTTTGGGAAAGCTGATTGCCCCAGAGGATTTCTTCCGGAGGAATAGGATACAGCAGCTGATGCTGGCTCCAGGGCTGCTTGTAGCTGATCTGGCCCAGCACTTCGGCGGCTTTCCCGGTTCGTTTCAGATCCAGCCAGCGGTGGCCCCATTCCGTGAACAGCTCGATGCGCCGTTCCTGCGCGATAGCGTCCGTCACCTGCTGGTCGGTGAGTGTATAGGGCAAGACGCCCAGCCCGGCGCGCCGGCGGATTTCGTTCAGGTCGTCGATGACGTTGTTTTTATTGGCGGTGCTTCTGCCCATATTGGCTTCGGCGCGGATGAGGTACATTTCGGCGAGCCGCATCACCACATAGTATTCCGACCGGAATCCCCCTACCACGTGATTCAGCGCGTTGATTTTGTACTTGTTGGGCGTAAAGCCCGCGGGATTGCTCCCGGTGCCGCCGATGGGCATCGTCCAGGCTGCTTTCCGGTTATCTCCTGTCTCGAAAGCATTGACGAGCAGGGGCGTCATGTATTTACCGGTCATGGTAATGCCCTCCGGCGTACCGTTCCCGCGGCCGTTATGGATGTTGGTCTGCTTCAGCTGGAAGATGACCTCGCGGCTATCGTAGGCGAAAACCCGGTTCAGCGGTTCCAGCTGGAACAACCCCGTCTGGCCGATCACATCGTCCGCATGGCGGTAAGCCGCTTCGTAATTTTTGGTGAACAGGTATACCCGCGCCAGCATGGCTTTCACGTACCATTTGTTGATCCGGATGCGCTCGGCATTGTTATCGTCATAGCTTTCAGACAGGTAGCCGGATGCTTCTTCCAGGTCGCGGGTGATCTGTTGGTATACCTCATTCGGTTTGGCGGAAGGGAGGTTTTGTGTTTGGTTGAAGTCGATGGACAAAGCCAGGGGGATGTTCTCGAAAAGGTTCACCAGGTAAAAGAAGCTCATTGCGCGAACCGCCAGGGCTTCCCCCAGTACGCGTTTCCGGTAGGCATCCGTAAATTCTTTTGAATCGGAGCCCCTCACGCCCTCAATGAGCGCGTTGGCGTTGAAAATAGCTTTATACGCCGTTCTCCAGATTTTATGTGTAAAACTCAGCCGCAGGAGGCTCAGCTTGTTGGCGAACTCCGGGTAATATTCGTATTGCCCGCTGAGGGAAGGGTGATACAACTCATCGGCCGAATGCCCCGCGGTGATGGTGACGCCGCCGGCGCTGAAGAGGTCCGATCCCAGCGGTATGCCATACTGGGCTTCGAATTCCCCGCCGCTGATCAGGTAGGAATACAGCCCGTTCAGCGCTGTCGCCGCCTGTTCGTCGTTCTGGAAAACCTGGCTGGTAGTGATGGAATTCACCGGGTCCTTGATGTCCAGCAATTTATTGCAACCCGTTGCCAGCAGGAATGCCCCTGCCAGGGCGATATGAAAAGTTAATTTTCTCATGCTTTTGATTTTTAGAAACTACATCTCAGGTTTGCGGCGATCCTCCTGATCTGCGGCACCTGGCCCAGCTCCACGTCCAGCATCCGGTACTGGGTGAGTTTGAAGATCTTGGAGGAATTGATAGAAAATACTGCCTGCTTCATACGGATCCTTTCCAGCAATTTGGCGGGAAGCATGTAGGAAATGCTCAGGTTGTCCAGGCTCACGAACCCGCCTTTGGCGTAGTAAGCGTCGGACCCGAAGAACCCGCCGTTGTTGACGGTAGAATACCTGGAGTACAACGCCCTGTCGCCCGGCTGGCGCCAGTGGCGGTTTTCGATCTCATCGTACAACACCATGTTGTCCAACCCGCCATAACCGATGTTATTCAGCTCATCGGCCACCAGGGCGTTCTCGAAGCTGAACTGTGCATCCAGCGACAGCGACCGCATGAAATCCAGCCGCATGCCGAAACCGCCGAAATACTTCGGGCTCAGGTCAATGATTTTATAGTGGTCATTTTCGTCCAGGTTGGGGAAGTTAACGGAAGCGCCGCCCCCTTGCTTGTACCCGTCGCCATTGTAATCATCGTAATCAGGCTTGCCAGTCAGCGGGTTGATGCCGATGTAGCGCGTAAAAGAACGGGCGTTTACGGAATACCCGATGCGGTACATCTGGCGGTACGGGGAATCATCCAGCCCTTCGAAAGCGATCAGCGTGTTGCGGTTCCTGCTGATCTGGAAACGTGCGGATATGCCCCAGGTGTTGGTATTCAGGACCGAAGCGTCCAGCATCAGTTCCGCCCCCCTGTTCTGTATCACGGCAGGCCAGTTGCCCACCACAGACGGGAACCCGGTAAAGTTCGGGGTGGTAATGTTGGTGAGCTGCCGGCCATCGCGGTTCTGGTAGAAGTTCCCTTCGATATTCACCTTGCTGTTGAACAGCCCCACACGGGCGCCTATTTCGAACTTGCTGGCGCTGGACCAGCTGTACTGCTGGTTCACGGGCTGCACGAGGGTGTAGATCGTCTGGTCGTCCGGCAGCTTTTCGAAACCATCCGCCGGGATATTCGACCAGCGCGACAGGTATTGATAATCCCCGATGTTGGCATTGCCCATCACCCCGTAAGTGGTCCTGATCTTCGCGAAGCTGAACCAGTCCATCCCGGCGTCCCGGAACCAGTCTTCATTGGAAAGCACCCACGAAAGCCCTGCGGAGCCGAAGTTGCCGTAGCGGGCGCCGCTGCCGAAGCGCGAAGAACCGTCTCTCCTGCCGTTCAGGCTCACGATATATTTATTCTTCCAGTCGAACGATACTGAAGCCAGCATGGAAGCCACTTTCAGCTCGGCAAAGTTGTTCATGGCCTGCACGATCTGCGCGTTCGCATAGCTTTTGATGAGATTGTCGTTGGAGAACATCATGGCCATGATCGTTGCCGCATCCTGCGAGGCATAGCTGTAGTCCGCCGCCAGCGATACGTTGACGCGGGCGCCGCCGAAAAGTTTCACGTAGTTGATTTTCGGCTGGATGAGCAGGCTCTTGCCCGTCCCCTTCGTGTAAAACGCCATGCTCATCGGGAAGTATAAGGGGTCCTTCGGGGCTTTCGGCATGTAGGAGCCGCCATTGTTGGTGAAGAATTCCCCGCTGACGCGCACGCCGGCCGTCAGATCCTTGAGCACTTCATACGTAAACCCAACATTGGTCTGGTTCTTCAGCGTCTGGTTCTCGCCCCAGTTTTTGATATCCCTGAAGGGATAGTTGGAGCCGAACATGGTTCTGTAGGGCTCCCAGTTATATTGCCCCTTCTCGTCATAAATCCCCGGGGCATTAGGCGGCAGGGTGAAGAAGTTAAGGGTGGCGGCCGTTTCGTTATTGGTATAGCTGGTGTTGGATCCCAGCTCCACCGTCAGTTTGCCGTTGGGGCTGCGGTGGTTGAAAGACAGGCCCACGGTCAGGCGGTCGTTGCCCCGGCCCTGGTTATACATTTCGGTGGTGGAGGTATAGCCTACGCTCACGCGGTAGGTGTTCTGCAGGAGGCCGCCTTCTACGCTCAGCTGCACATCGTCGGACTGCGCGTTCCTGAAGAAAGTGCGCTGCCAGTCGGTATAGCGGTGCTGGTCCCAGATGGTCAGATCGGGGGCGTTGTCGCGGGTCGGGAAGGCAGCGTCGTTAAGGAAGGCTTCTTTCCTCACCGCCAGGTATTGTTCCGTGTTCATCATGGGCATGAAGCGCTGCACGGCGGAGAATACTTTGGAATAGCTGGCGTTGAACCGGGTGGGGCCGGGTTTGCCGCGTTTGGTGGTGATGAGGATCACGCCGTTGGCGCCCCGGGAGCCGTA
>NZ_CALNBI010000307.1 GCF_937874145.1 uncultured Chitinophaga sp.
GAGATCTTCGCCAGCAAAATGCGCATCGGCACCCGGCAGTTCCGCTTCGAACCTGAAAAACGGAATATCCGCAAACTGGCGGTGCTCCACGGCACTGCGGATCTTGGCAGCCACTGGGTAACCGTTGTGGATGCATCGGCGCTCAAAGCTGGGCAGGACGTGACCCTCCGCCATAAAAGCGAAACCTTCACCCGCCGGTATTTTGCGCCGCAGGAGCTGCATAAGGACTGGACGCGCCTCTTCGGCAACAACGGCGGCATGAACATCCAGGAGATCCACACCATCGCCGAAGTCAAAGGCAACCGCGTTCGCTTCGAAAACCCGCTGCATATCGCCATCGAGCCGGTAGACGGGCACGATTTCATCATCGAATCTTTCGACGCCCTGGAAGAATGCGGCATCGAAGGCATCCGTTTCACCGGCAACTGGAACAGCTATCCGGAAGAATTCGTCCATCATAAAGACAGCATCCACGATGCTGGCTGGTGCGCCGTGGCCATGGAATTCGTGAAGGATTCCTGGGTCCGCGATTGTGTGTTCGACCACTGGAACGAAGGCGTCTTCATCCGCGCGGGCTACCGCATCACGCTAACGGGCGTCCGGTTCGGCGGGAAAGGCGGCCACAGCACGATCCATGCGCGTTCCGGCTACGGCGTGCTCATCAAAAACTGCGATTTCCTGTCGGGCCATCACGGTCCCGGAACGGGTTATACCGGCGTGAATACCGTGGTTACATCCTGCCGCATGGCGGTGGATCAGAATATAGACAGCCATTCCGGCCAGCCCTACGCTACTTTGTTCGACAATGTGCGCGGCGGCGTGTTCCGCAATATCGGCGGGCCGCAGCCAGGGTTCCCGCATCACGGCCGCGATCTCGTTTTCTGGAACTTCGAGCACCGCTCCACCTGGGATTTTACGTATGATTTCTGGGATTTGCAGAAGCGGAAGAACCACACCTTCGCGCAGCCAGTTTTCGCCGGGTTCCAATCCGATAAAAAGATCGCATTCAAAAACGAAGGCACGAACGACTCGCCGGGCAGGCCCGTGGAGCCCCGCAGCCTTTTTGACGCGCAGCTGGCACTGCGTTTGAAAGCCGCAGGCGTCGCCTCGAAATAAAAAAGGCAGTTCCAAAAAAGAAGGCCGCCCGTACAACAGGCGGCCTTTTTATATTTCGGAATGGCGGAATTACCACATCATCATATCCAGCCCGCGCCCGCCGTCGCGGCGGCGGCTGCTGCCGATCTTGGAGCCGAACTTGGCGAAATTGTAGGTGAAGGAAAGCATGAAATACTGCGCCACCATGTCTGTCCGCGTATCGAAGGTGCCGAGTTCCGTTACCATACGGCGGATATTGGTGTTCTGGCGGAAAAGGTCGTATCCGTACAGCTTCACGTTGGCGGCCCGGTTCATGAACTCGTAGCCGATGGCGGCGCTGTATACGGCCACCCCTTTCTTGAAGCCCGGCGCGATGTTGGCGTTGTAGTTGTACGCCAGGTCGTTGTCGATGAAGAAATTTTTCGGCCAGTATAACGTGCCGCCCAGGTTGGCGCGCTGCGTGAAGTTGCTTGTTTTAACGCTGGTGCGGTTGTTGGTCACCTGGCTGTAGCTGGGGCGGTAGTTCATGGTCAGGTCCAGCAGTTCTTTCCAGGAGAAAGACGCGTTGATGTTGGGCCCCAGCATCAGGTTTTTGCTCACGTTCTTATGCACCGCCGTATCGCCGCGCACGTTGTTGATGTTGGAATAGTTGACGTTGTTGGCATAGCTGCCGAACGCACCGCCGTTCACGCGGTACTGGTAGTCTTTCTTTACTTTATTATAGCTCAGGTTGATATGCCCGTTGAAATTGTACACCCCGTTCACGTTGATCGTCTGCGTCACCTGGCTTCCGTCGCTGTTTACTTTGGTGTAGGTCGACATGCTGTTGCTCACCGGCCGGTACCCGATGTTGCTGAACATCCCGAATCCCTTGGGCGAAAACTTGTTATAGCCGATGTTGAACATCTGCGAGAAGGTCGTTTTCAGGTCGGGGTTCCCCAGCCGGATATTGAGGGGGTTGCTGTTGTCCGGAACGGGTTGCAGCTGTTCTATAGTGGGCTGCATGGTGTTGGCGTTGTAGTTGAACGACAACTGGCCTTTATTGGGCAGCGTGAACATGATGCGGGTGTTCGGGTTGAAGTTGGTCTGATCCTGCCGGAAATTTTCCTTCGTATACACATTGAGGTTCTCCAGGCTGTTGAAAAGGACGCCGCCGCCTACGGTGGCGTTGATGGTCTTTTTCTTGTTGCTGAACTGGAAGTTGACGGTAGGGGAGTGCGTGGATTGTTTGTTGTTGAAACGGTTGGAATAGAGGCTGTCGAATTCACTGTATCCTTTTTCCAGTTCATCGAAGTTAAACGTTTCCCGGCTGGAATTATTCTGGCCGAACCGGAAGCTGTACCCGAAATTCAGGCGCCAGCGCTCGCTTAACGGCTCAACGTACGTAATGCCGATATCATAATTCTCGTTCCTGCCGGAAGTGATGCTGCGCTGATCGAGCACGCTGGTGGAATCCAGGAGGTTGTTGACGAAGAACTGCTGGTCGGAATAGTTGAACGCATTGCCATTGTTGATACCGTAATCGCCATGGAGCCGCAGGCTGATGCTCCTGCCTTTTTTATTGAGCGTGCGCATGGCGTGCACATCCACCGCAAAGGAGTTCTGGTCGCCTTTTGATATGTTCCGGCCGTTCCGTTCGTTCGCTTTGTCGTCCAGGTCGCGGTAAGTTTCCTCTTCGCTGGTGCTGTTGGAGCTTTGCCGGGTATTCGTGAACCGGGGCGCCACGCTCAAAATGGTCATGGAATCCAGCTGGTATTCCATATTCATGCTGATGTTGTGCGACTGGTTGCGGCCATATCCACCCCGGTTGCCGAGCACGCTGCGGCCATCGTTGTACCGGTTTTCGGAGATCGTGTTGAATTTGGAATGGGTGTTGTTGAACTGGTAACTCGAGCTGGCTTTAAGGTCTTTAGACCATTCGTCGTTATAGTTCAGCCCTACCATGGAGCCCGTGCGGATACCCTCGCCACCGCCGCCGAAGCTGATGCCGTTGACGCTCATGCCCCCACCGCCGGAAGAGATCGTCATGCCGCCGCCGCGCATGGGTGCGGCAGCCATCACCTCGTTCACGGTAAAGCCCATTTTGTTCAGGTTGTTGGAAGATCCGATCACGCTGATCTGCCGCGGGCCGTCAAAGAAGCTCAGCATCCCGCTGGCGTCGTACCGCTCATCGGTACCGTATCCGCCGGTGATCCTGCCAAACAAACCTTTCTTTTTATCGGGTTTGAGGGTGAAGTTGATGGTCTTGTCTTCCCCATCCTTTTCGATCCCCATTTTCGACTCTATTTTCGTTTTGGTATCGGATACCTGGACTTTATCGATGATGTGGGTAGGGAGGTTCTTCAGGGCGATCTTGGAATCTCCGCCGAAGAAGTCCCGCCCGTCGACCATGATCCGCGACACCGGTTTGCCGTTCACGGTGATCTTCCCGTCCTGGTCAACGTCCACGCCCGGAAGCTTTTTCAGCAATTCTTCCACCACGGCGTTGGGCCGGGTCTTGAATGCGTCTGCATTAAACTCTATCGTGTCTTTCCGGATGGTAATGGGCGGGCGGTTCCCTGCCACTTCGACCACGCCCAGTTCGCGGGGCGCCGGGGCCAGGGTGATACGCCCGAGGTCGGAACGGTCGGCGCCAATGGTCTGGATCCAGGTGCGGTAACCGGTGTAGGACACCAGTACGCGTACCGGTTTGCCGGCCGGGAGCCCCGTTAAACGGAAAGCCCCCTTTTTATCGGTGAGGGTGTAAGTGATCAGGCTGCTGTCTTTCGGGTCCTGGGCGGTGATAGTCGCCATTTCCAACAACTCGCTGCTGGTGGAATCGGCCACGGCGCCTTTGATTTCGGTACGCTGCTGGGCTACAGCAGTGAAACAAAACAAACAGAGGAATACTACAATTGCATTACGGTACATGGAGATAAAGTGGTTTCGGATAGCAAATTACGAAAGTTTCGTAGATAAACGAATTGAATAGTTAAAAGATGCATGAACGGAAAAAATCCACACGCAAACGGTTGAAATTATTAAGAGGAATACTGGCATAATGTTACAAGTTGTTGGTTGATAAATAAATAGGTTGATCGGGCCAGAAATATCGGCAACCGGCTTGCATACAATAGGCACGCCAACACAAAAAAAGGGTGACTACTAATAGTCACCCTTTCGTTATGCTTCGTTGGAAGTCTGAAGATTATGCTTCGGCTTCTGCGTATGCGCTGGTAGGTTCGCAGGTGCAGATGAGGTTGCGGTCGCCGAAAGTGTTGTTCACGCGCGAAACGGAGGGCCAGAATTTGCTGGTTTTCACGTATTCCAGCGGGAAGGCTGCCTGCTGGCGGCCGTAGGGGCGCGTCCATTCGTCGGCGGTGATCACGGCCTGGGTGTGCGGAGCGTTTTTCAGCACGTTGTTGGCCTTGTCTGCCTTGCCGTCTTCCACCGCGCGGATTTCTTCGCGGATAGACAGCAGGGCGTCGCAGAAGCGGTCCAGTTCGGCTTTGTCTTCGCTTTCCGTAGGCTCGATCATGATAGTGCCCGGAACCGGGAAGCTCATGGTAGGAGCGTGGAAGCCGTAGTCCATCAGGCGTTTGGCCACATCTTCCGCTTCAACGCCTGCAGTGGCTTTGAAGGGGCGAAGGTCCACGATGAACTCGTGGGCGCAGGTGCCGCTAACACCGGTGTACAGGATGTCGTACGCGTTTTCGAGCCTTGCCTTCATGTAGTTGGCGTTGAGGATCGCGTATTCCGTAGCGTTCTTAACACCGGTACGGCCCAGGAGGCGGATGTAGGCGTAAGAGATCAGCAGGATGGATGCGCTGCCGAAAGGAGCGGCGGAAACCGCGTGCGCCTGTTTGCTGCCGTTGGTCTGCAGGTCAACGTGACCGGGCAGGAACGGTGCGAGGTGCTTCGCCACGCAGATGGGGCCCATGCCGGGGCCGCCGCCGCCGTGCGGGATGGCGAAGGTCTTATGCAGGTTCAGGTGGCAAACGTCGGCTCCGATGAGGCCGGGGGCGGTGAGGCCCACCTGTGCGTTCATGTTGGCGCCGTCCATATATACCTGTCCGCCGTTGTCGTGGATGATCTGGCAAGCCTCTTTCACACCTTCTTCGTACACGCCGTAGGTGGAAGGGTAAGTGATCATGACACCGGCGAGGTTGTCTTTATGTTGTTCCGCTTTGGCTTTCAGGTCGGCGATATCGATGTATCCGTTCTCAAGCGCTTTCACGATCACTACCTTATAACCGGCCATAACGGCGGAAGCGGGGTTGGTGCCGTGTGCGGAGATGGGGATCAGGATGATATTGCGGTGCGATTCGCCACGGCTTTCGTGGTAATTGCGGATGGCGAGCAAACCGGCGTATTCGCCCTGTGCGCCGGAGTTGGGCTGCAGGGAGCACGCGTCGAAAGCAGTGATTTTGCAGAGGTAGTCGCTCAGTTCCTGTACGATCTGCAGGTATCCGCCTGCCTGATCGGCGGGGGCGAAGGGGTGCATTTTGCTCCAGTGGCTCCAGCTCAGGGGGATCATTTCGGTGGCTGCGTTCAGTTTCATGGTGCAGGAACCGAGGGAGATCATGGAAGTGTTGAGCGACAGGTCTTTATTTTCCAGCCATTTGATGTAGCGCATCATTTCCGTTTCGCTGTGGTGGCTGTTGAAGACCGGGTGCAGCAGGAAGGGGCTGGTGCGCTGGAGATCGGCGGGGATACCGCTGGCGGCGCTTTCCACTTCGGCTTCGGTCACCTGGCCGGCGTTGAATACGGCGAGGATGGCGTTCACATCAGCCACAGACGTGGTTTCGTCGATGGAGATGCCCACCTGGGTGTTGGAAACCTTGCGGAAGTTGATGCCTGCGGACTGTGCTTTCGCGTGGATGGCAGGTGCGTCGGTTACGGAAAGGGTAAGGGTATCGAAGTGCCCGTTATTCACGGCCTGAACGCCTGCCGCAGCCAGTTTGGCTTTCAGCGCGGAGGCCAGCAGGGTGGCTTTCAGGGCGATGTTTTTCAGTCCTTCCGGTCCGTGGAACACGGCGTACATGGCGGCCATGTTGGCGAGGAGGGCCTGCGCGGTACAGATATTGGAAGTTGCTTTTTCGCGTTTGATGTGCTGCTCGCGGGTCTGGAGCGCCATGCGGAGGGCGCGCTGGTTTTGCGCGTCGATGCTCACACCGATGATACGGCCGGGAAGGGCGCGTTTGAACTCATCCTTGGTAGAGAAAAAAGCCGCGTGCGGGCCGCCGAAGCCCAAAGGAACGCCGAAGCGCTGCGCGCTGCCCAGCGCCGCGTCCGCACCCAGCTCGCCCGGAGGCGTGAGGAGCGTCAGCGCCAGCAGGTCGGTTGCCATGGCCACGTAAGCGCCTGTAGCATGCACGGAGTCGATGAAAGTGCGGTAGTCGGCCACGGTGCCCTCGGCGCCGGGGTACTGCACCAACGCGCCGAAGAACGATTCGTCGATGGTTACGGTTTCGTAGTTACCGAAAACCACTTCGATCTGCAGCGGTGTGGCGCGGGTCAGCACCACGTCTTTGGTCTGCGGCATCACGCGCTCGTCCACGAAGAACTTGCCGCGGCTGATATGATCATGGTCTTTGTTCAAGGCGTTGAAGAACATCGTCATCGCTTCCGCTGCGGCGGTAGATTCGTCGAGCAGCGAGGCGTTGGCAATGGGGAGACCGGTGAGGTCGCTCACCATGGTCTGGAAGTTCAGGAGGCTTTCCAGGCGCCCCTGGCTGATTTCAGCCTGGTACGGCGTGTACTGGGTATACCATCCCGGATTCTCGAATATGTTGCGCAAAATCACGCTGGGCGTGATCGTGTCGTAATAACCCTGGCCGATGTAATTCTTGAATACTTTATTCTTCAGCGAAATATCCTTCAGCATGCCCAGGTATTCGTGCTCGCTCATCCCTTCGGGAATAGCCAGCTCGTGCTGCATCCGGATAGAGGCGGGCACCGTTTTGCCCGTCAGTTCATCCAACGATCCGATTCCGATCTTTTCGAGCATGGCGCGGGTTTCCGCATCATTGGGCCCGATGTGGCGGCCAATGAATGCATGCTTGAATGTATTCAATAAATTCATGATGTAAGCAGGTATTAATTGAAAGAATGCGCAAAGCTATGATGTTTTTCCACAATGGCCAAAATACCCGGCCTACAGGGGATATAGGCTTGATATTCGCCGTCCTTTCCAGGCGCGGTTTGTCATGGAATTTTCATAACGCGGGATTATCCTATTTTTGCATCAAATAGTGAAAATGTCAGTCAGCCTCACCGATTGGGAGAAAAAAGCAAAGGAAGCGCAGAAAGCCAACAAACAATTCCTCCAGAAAATGCAGAACCGCAAAGGGAAAGGCGTTGAAAAACACCTGCCGGAACTGCACGACGAGGCGTTTGCGCAAATCGACTGCCTCCAATGCGCCGGCTGCTGCAAAACTATCTCCCCCCGCTTCAAAACCCCCGACATCAAGCGCATCTCCAAACACCTCGGCCTCCGCGAAAGCGTGTTCATCGAAACGTACCTGCGGCTCGACGAAGACGGCGACTACGTCGTGAAGCGCAGCCCCTGCCCCTTCCTCGGCGCCGATAATTACTGCGGCATTTACGACGTGCGTCCCGGCGACTGCCACAACTATCCCTACACCGACAGCTACGAATTCTTCAAACGCCCCAACACCACGCTGCTGAACAGCACGATCTGCCCGGCCGTGTATTACGTGCTGGAACGGTTGAAATCCATCATTAAATAAGAAGAAGAAATTACGCTTTCAGATCCAGCTTCCGCATGGCGGGGGAGATGATGTAGGTGGTAACCACAACGCCCAGGGTCATGAAGCCGCCGAAGACCACGGAGCCCACCGGCCCGAGGAGCCTCGCCATCACCCCGCTCTCGAACGATCCGAGCTCGTTGCTGGACCCCACGAAAATGGAGCTTACGGACGAAACGCGCCCCCGCATATCGTCGGGCGTCTTGAGCTGGAGGATCGTTTGCCGGATGATCACGCTGATCCCGTCCAGCATACCGCTGCCGAACAGCGCCGCCATCGACAGGAGGAAGTTTTTCGACAACCCGAACACAATGATGCACAGCCCGAACCCGAACACCGCCGCCAGCAGTTTAATACCCGGCCTCGTCACGATCGGGCGGTAAGCCAGCGCCATCATGGTCAGGAACGCGCCCACCGCCGGCGCGGCGCGCAAGGCCCCGAAGCCTTCGGGCCCCACTTTCAGGATATCGTTCGCATATATCGTGATCATGGCCACCGATCCGCCGAACAGCACGGCGAACATGTCCAGCGTCATGGCGTTCAGCAATACTTTCGTATTCCAGACGAATTTCAGGCCTTTCGTCAGCCGCTCTTTCACCGTTTCGCCCATCTCCTTGTAATGCACCGGCTTGCGCTTGATCTGCAAAATGCAGTACAGGGACACGAAGATGCACCCCAATACCAGCAGCATCGACCAATGCACCCCGAACATCGCGATGCAAAGCCCGCCCAACGCCGGCCCCGCGATCGCCCCGATCTGCCAGGCCGAAGTGCTCCACGTAGTGGCGTTCACGTAAAGATTGCGCGGCACCAGCAGCCCCAGCAGCGAAAAATTGCTCGGGCTCACGAAGGCGCGGATGATCCCGCCGCAACATACCAGGAAGTAAATCATGAACAACACCCAGGTCTGCGGAACACCCGCCATCACATCGTCCCAGGTCAGGAGGAACAACCCGGTACCCACCACCACATAGCCCAGCAGGCACTTCAGCACCATGCCGCGTTTTTCTTTCTTGTCTACGATATTGCCGGCGAAAAGCGCCAGGCAGAAGGCGGGAACGAATTCCGCAAGGCCGATGAGGCCCAGGTTGAGCGGGTCGCGGGGGAGCATGTACACCTTCCATTCGATAATGGCGAACTGCATCGACAGCGCGAAGATCAGCGCAAAACGGATCACAAGGAAATACCTGAATTCCACATTCCGCATCGAGGCGTATGGGTCGTTCCGGGGTACAGTGGGCTCGTCCAAGCGGTATGGTTTTATTCCGCGCCAAAGGTAAGCGTTTCCGGTCAAAAGCCTTTCCCTTCCGCCCTTCCAAAATTTAACAAGCGTATAGCCGGAAACATTATTTTTATCGGGCATAAAATTCCCATATGAAACTAGTCAAGTTGTTTTTTACAGGCGTCATGATGTCGGGTTCCCTTTTCACTTCCGCCCAGCAGGCACGGCTGGAACTGGTGACCGACCAGGTGCAGTCGCCCGTGTGCATGGCCGTTCCGGGCGACCGGTCGGACCGCCAGTTCATCGTCCAGAAGGAAGGCCGCGTCTGGATCATACAGCGCGGCAAGCTGCAATCCGAACCTTTCATCGACGTCAGCGCCGATATGGTCAAAGTCAACCCCGCCTACGACGAGCGCGGGCTCCTGGGCATGGCCTTCCACCCCAAATTCAAACAAAACGGGAAGTTCTACCTCTATTTCAGCGCGCCGGTTGAGAAGCCGGGCAGAGGCCGCAACCACAAATCGGTGATCGCCGAATACCGTGTGGCCAAATCTTCCGCCAATACGGCCGACCCGTCCACCAGGCGCGTGGTGCTGGAATTCGATCAGCCGGAAAGCAATCATAACGGCGGCGATATCGTATTCGGGCCGGATGGCATGCTGTATATCGCTTCGGGCGACGGCGGCGGTGGCGGCGACAAGCACGGCACCATCGGCAACGGGCAGGACCTTACCAACCTGCTGGGCAAAATCCTCCGGATCGACGTAGACGGGTCGCCTTACAACGTTCCGAAAGACAATCCCTTCCTCAAAACCGCCGGCGCCAAAGGCGAAATCTGGGCGTACGGCCTGCGGAACCCCTGGCGCATATCCTTCGACAAGGCGAACGGACGGCTGTTTGCCGGAGACGTGGGGCAGAACAAGTATGAAGAAGTGGATATCATCACCAAAGGCGGCAATTACGGCTGGCGGATCATGGAAGGTTTTCATGAGTTCAATGTGCCTGACGGCGCCAATAAATCCGTGCTCATCGATCCCATCCACGAGTACGACCATGGCGACGGGATCAGCATTACCGGCGGATATGTTTACCGTGGGAAAGCGTTGCCCGCGCTGGCCGGGAAGTATATCTTCGGCGACTACAACGGTAAAACCTGGACGCTCGCGCAACAGGGTGGGAAGTGGGCGCGCCAGGACCTGGTCTTCTCCAACAAACCATCCGGTAACCTGCAGCTGCTGAGCTGGGGGCAGGATGAAGCCGGGGAAATCTACATGCTCGTGACAATCGCGGGCGCCAGCAACAAAGGTGGCGTTTACAAGCTCGTAAAATAGGACGAACCTGCCATTCCGGCTTATCAATGGCATACTAAAAAGGCAGGCGGTATCCCGGAATGGCATATAGCACGGTTTTTGCCTCCAAGAATATGTTAAATCGAATGCAGGCCCTTATTACACCGTGAATTAGGCTTATATTTGGTTAAGATAAAATCCCGGACGGCACGCCCGCCGTCTGAATTGAAAAATCCGAAAAGAATAGGGTTATGAAGATGAAACTGAAAGCGGTCGTTCCGATATTGCTCATTGGCGTGTTGGCTGGCATATTTGCATTCGCTAAGATCGGTGTGAATGACGACCCCCCCGGAAGATACCAGACGATCATGACCCTGGTGGGACAGATCCTGAAAGAAGGCCATTACCAGCCGAAGCCTATCGATGACGCCTTTTCCCGCGAAGTGTTTACCAAATACCTGAAGAACCTGGACGGCGAGAAGAAATTTTTCCTGAAAAGCGATATCGACGAATTGAAGAAACTGGAAAACCATGTGGACGACGAGCTCAACGGCGCCCCGCTGGATTTCTTCAACAAAAGCTCGGAGATCATGAAGAAGCGCGTGGTGGAAGCGGCGACCATCTATCCACAAATCCTGGCGAAGCCTTTCGACTTCTCCAAACAGGAGAAAATGGACATCGACCCGGACGCTATTCCCTGGCCTACCGACGAAGCCGCCCGTGTGGAAGCATGGCGCAAGGCCCTCAAATACCGCACCCTCGAAAAATACGCAGACCTCATCACCATCCGCGATAAGGACAAGAACGGCAAAACAGACGCCCAGCTCGAAGCCGAGGCCCGCGATAAGGTGAAGAAAGTATATGACCGTTACTTCGACCGCGTGAAAAACCGCACGAAAGACGACGACCGTTTCTCGCTCTACGTGAACGCCATCACCACCACCATGGACCCCCACACCGATTACATGCCGCCGCTGGAGAAACGCTCCTTCCAGGAGTCGATGTCTGGTCGCTTCTACGGTATCGGTGCGCAGCTCCGCGAGGAAGAAGGGCGCATCAAGATCGTGAGCATCGTAACCGGCAGCCCGGCCTGGAAACAGGGCCAGCTGAAAGCGGACGACGTGATCATGAAAGTGGCCGAAGGCGATAAGGAACCGGTAGATATCGGCGGTTTCCCCGTGGAAGAAGCCGTGACCCATATCCGCGGTTCCAAAGGCTCCGTAGTGAAACTGACCGTGAAAAGCGTGGACGGTACCATCAAAGTGATCCCTATCGTCCGCGATGAGATCAAGCTCGACGATGTATTCGCCAAATCCGCCGTGATCAACGGGCAACATAAGATCGGGTATATTTATCTGCCCGAGTTTTATGCCGACTTCAACGACCGCCAGGGCGCCTTCTCATACGACGATGTAGCCGAAGAGATCCGCAAACTGAAAGCCGAGAAGGTAGATGGCATCATCCTCGACCTCCGCTTCAACGGCGGCGGCTCCCTGCCCGACGTAATTAAAATGGCCGGCCTCTTCGTTCCGGAAGGCACGATGGTGCAGGTGCGCAACCGCTCCGGCGAAGTGCAGCAACAGCGCGACCGCGATAAAGGCGTGGCTTACGACGGCCCGCTCGCCATCATGGTCAACGAATTCAGCGCCTCCGCTTCTGAGATCATGGCCGCTGCCATGCAGGACTACAAGCGCGCCGTGGTGATCGGCAGCCCCAGCACCTTCGGTAAAGGCACCGTGCAGCGCCTCCTCGACCTCGACGCATTCGTGAAAGGGGACCTGGGCGGCAGCCTCGGCGGCATCAAACTCACCGTGCAGAAATTCTACCGCGCCAACGGCGGTTCTACCCAGCTGAAAGGCGTCGAATCCGACGTGGTGCTGCCTTCTCCCTACTACGAAGTAGGCGAAAAGAAAGATAAAGACGCGTTGAAATGGGACGTAGTTCCCCAGGCCGAATATTCCACCTGGCAAGACCCGGTGGACGTAGCCCCGCTGAAAGCGAAATCCGCGGAACGCGTCGCCAACAACGAAGCCTTCAAAATGATCAACGAGAACATCGCCACGCTCAAGAAGCTGGATGAGCAGAAGACCTATCCGCTGGACCTCGCGTCTTACCGCGCCGACCAGAAGAAGAACGCCGCAGCGCTCAAACGCTACGACTCGGTAAACGATAAGGTACAGCCGCTCAATATCTCCAGCCTCCAAACCGACCTCGACAAGATCGGGACCGATACGGTGAAACTCGCCCGCAACAAAGACTGGCTCAAAGCGCGGAACAAAGACCCTTACCTCAGTGAAGCGGTCAATGTGATGAACGATCTCATCATGCAGCAGTCGTTCCCCAAGCTGAAAAATAACTATACCGACGCTACGAAGAAAGTCCCGGAACAGAAGTAGACGGTAACGAGAAAGGGTAAAGCACCGCGCTTTACCCTTTTTTTATGCATTATCCATCCGGCCATTGTGCCGGATTTTCTTTTTTACGGCTTTTCCAGCAGGATGTCGATCACCTTGCGGGTTTTGCGCACTTTCATCTTCTCGGGCACATTGGCGAGGATTTCCTTGCGGAATGCTTCGATGAGCGCCTGTTTGATGAAATACCGGTGTGTGACGAGGCTGATTTCGCGGACAGGCTCCGGCGCCTTGAAGAACCGGACCATATTCATTTGTTTAGCGGTAAGATCCTGCAGGCTGAGCTCGGGGAGGATGGTATATCCCTCGTTCAGTTCCACCATGCGCTTGAGGGTTTCCACGCTGCCGGTGTTGTATTCCAGGTTCTTGAACTCGCCCATGCCGAACTTGTCCTGGCAGATGTTAAGCACCTGGTTGCGCATGCAATGGCCTTCGTTGAGCACCCAGATGTCTTTGGCGTCGAGGTCGGTGGCATCTACCAGCTTCTTGTCGGACAGCTTATTGCTTTTGGCGGCGTATATCACGAAATTCTCGTAAAACAGCGGGTGTTCTTCCAGGTGCTGGTTGTGGAGCGGCGTGGCCAGGAGCCCGCAGTCCAGCTGTTCCTGCCGCAGCAGCTGGATGATCTGTTCGGTGGAGTATTCCCAGACTTCGAGCTTTACTTTCGGGTATTTCTTCAGGAAGGCCGTAAGCACGCGCGGCAGGAGGTAAGGCGCGAGGGTGGGGATGATCCCGACCTTGAGGGTGCCCTGCACTTCCTTTTTGCGGTCGGCAATGATCTCGCGGATGCGGGAATTTTCTTTCAGGATGATGCGGGCCTGCGCGATAACGGCCGAACCGATCTCGGTGGGCACTACCGGCAGCTTGCTGCGGTCGAAGATCTTGATGCCCAGCTCATCTTCCAGCTTTTGAATCTGCATGCTGAGCGTGGGTTGCGTAACAAAGCATTTTTCCGCGGCGGTAACGAAGCTCCTGTGGGTATCTACCGCTACTACATATTCCAATTGTACCGTAGTCATGATATTGTTAAAATCAATTGCAAGGTACGGGGATATAGGCGATCTCTATAAAAAAAATTACGAACGGTCTTGTGAGCCGTTCGTAACTATGAATTGTATAGCTGAACCCGGAATTAGAAGATCCGGTAGCGGTATTTGATTTTGTCGACGTTGAGGGTCAGTTCCCGCATGTTGATGGAGGCCTGGATTTCCTGTACGGCTTCGTTTTTAAGGCCGCGGAATTCGTTCTGCTTGGCTTCCACGATGGCGCGGTCGGCCAGGGCGTTATCCTGCGCGAGGCGGAGGGAGTGGTTCACCTTGGTGTAGTAGGAGTCCAGCAGGCTGAAGTACTCGTTGTAAAGGTTTTCGAAGCGTTTGGTTTGGAGCACGAGGTCTTCCAGTTGGTTGTTGGCTTCCTTCAGGTTGGGATTGTCGCGCAGGAGGCCTTCGTAATTGATTTTGCCGCCTTTGGTGTATTGCGCTTCCATCTTGGCGAAGAAGTCCACAACCTTATCTTTCCGGAAATCGATGAAATATTCGTTCAGCGACTCGGCGATGGTTTTGTTGCCGCGTGCGGGCAGGGGCATTTTGAGCACCTGGGAAGTGAAGGCCAGGTGGTCGTACATGTTGTCCTGCAGCAGGGAAAGCTGGTCTTTATTGAAGTTCAGGCCGAACTCGAATTTCTGGTTCGCGTCGTTGAGGGCCGTGTAATAAATCACGTATTTATTGAGTTCCTTCTCGAATTCCTGCAGCAGTTTGTGATTGATGGCCTTGTTGGACTGGCTCACGCTGTGGAGAAAGTTCATCACCGAGCTGGCGATGGCCAGGGGCGGGGTGAGGGAGGTGAAGGATTTGAAAATCGGGCTGTTGATGATGGATTTGGTGGATTCCACCAGTTTGGTATTACGCTCGTTTTTGTCGGATTTACCTTTCAGGATGATTTTTTCGACCAGTTCCACTACGCGGTCGCTCAGCGAAAAGCCGAGCTCCTTGCTCTCCGGGTTGTTGAGCGAGGTGATGAATACGTCCAGGTTGGAGGTGGTGGTCCTGGATTTGAGGTCGATGATCTTTTTGTTGAGCAGATAGTAGGTTTCGGAGGCCTGGATCAGGTTGTTCTTGATCAGGTCGTATTTGGTGATATTGTCCAGTTCCCGGCCCAGGGACAGCTGTTCGATGGCTTTGGCGTTCTGTTTGTCGCTGTCGGAGACTTTCTGCAGATCTTCCATGATTTTCTTGATGGTCGTATCGGCAGTCCTGACCTGCGGCGGTTTGATCTCCGCCGGGGGAGTCGGGGGCTGGTCCTGCGCCGTAGCGGTCAGTGTCACAAATCCCGTCAGTGCAAATGGCATCGTCCACCTGATTAGCTTGAGCATGCTTGAAATGTCCTTTTTATGTTAAGAAAACCTTAAAGAAAATATAATGCCAAAAATAGTTCCAACATGTAAAGATAGTGATAAATTTTACTGCATAACCCAAAGTCAATAAAACCCGAACGTCGTATTACGCCTTTTTTATACCTTTGGCGGCTGAATTACCCCCGATTTTGGGATAAAACTGATTGACTTTGAGCATACGGCACCAGGCGGCATTGGCGAAGAAATATATCCGTTATTATTTGACGGCGGGCAACCGGCACGATGTGCATTCGCCTTTCATCTTCACGCTCGTGGAGGAAGTGTTGAACAAAAAGGGCTTCCGCCCTGCTTACGAGCCCATGGAATTGCTGCGCAGGCGCCTGTTGCAGAGCCGCGACGTGGTGCAGGTGACAGACCTGGGTGCGGGATCGCTGATGGGGGCTTCCAGCACCCGCCGCGTCAGCGACATTGCGCGCCACGCCGCCAAGCCCGCCAGGTTCGGCCAGTTGTTCTACCGCCTTGTGCAGCATCTTGGTGCAAAGAACGTGCTGGAATTGGGAACGTCGCTCGGGCTTTCCACGGCTTACATGGCTTCCGCCGGCGCTACGGTCCACACCATCGAAGGCTGCCCCAATATCGCCGCGCTCGCCAAAATGAATTTCTCTTCCCTGGGTTTAGACAACATCCGCCAGTATACCGGCAACTTCGACACGGAGCTCAGCGGCGTGCTGCAACAGATGCCGAGCCCCGATATCGTGTATATCGACGGCAACCACCGGGAGGAACCCACGGTGCGGTATTTCGAGGAATGTTTGCCTTACCTCCGCCCGGACAGTATCGTTATTTTCGACGACGTGCATTGGACCGAGGGGATGGAGCGTGCCTGGGAGACGGTCAAATCCCATCCTTCCGTAACCACAACCATCGACCTGTTTTTTATCGGTATTGCGTTTATAAGCCCCGATTTCAAGGCAAAACAGCACTTTACGATCAAATTCTGAGGAAACCGGCGTAACTTCCGGTATGCACCCTGCTTTCGTACCAGCGCACAAGAGCGACGACAAAGCGATCGAGCTGCTCCGGAAAACGGAGTGGACCGTGGCAAGGCCTTACGCCATGGCGCTCATGGAGTGGCTGGAGGATATCAATTCCCCGCATTTCAACCCCATTTACAATTACCTGATGCCGCACGTCCACGAGCTAAGCGCTGAGTTTTGCGCCGTGTTCGCGACAGACGAGGACATCTGGAAAACCAATTGCATTTATCTCCTCGAAAAATCCCGCATCCCCATGACTGATCCGCAGATACAGGCGATGCTGCTCCGGATGGCGGGCAACCCGACACCCGGAGAGATCTGCCACGACACGGCGCAGGCCGCGCGCGAACTGGCGGAGGAATGGCGGCTCCTGTAGCTACGGCACGATGGTCGTAAACAGGTAAGTGGCCAGGATCACCAGCAGCACAACGCCCTGCTGGATATTGGTGCGCCCTGCATTGAAGGAAATACTGATCGTGAAGAGCGACAGCAGCATGAGTAAAGTCCCTTTCGTATCGATCCCCAGCGTTACTTCGAACCCGGCGAAGATAGAAACCAGCGCCACGGCGGGAATGGTGAGGCCGATGGAGGCGAGGGCGGAGCCCAGCGCGAGATTGAGGCTCGTTTGCAGGCGGTTCTTCCGT
>NZ_CALNBI010000308.1 GCF_937874145.1 uncultured Chitinophaga sp.
TTGCTGCAATGCCTCCACGGCAGTGCCGGGGAGCGTTACCAGGTGGGCGAGGGACTGGCAATCCGGGGGACGATGGTTGATTTATCCATGCTCGATAAACTGCTGGCGGATGAAAATGAAGATGTGCGCGTGTCGGCCGCCAATGCTATTTTGCAGATTTTGAAAAGACATAAACTTTAAATATACCGGATATATGAAAATGAGAGAAAGCAGGGTACTGAGGAAATTAAGGGCTGGCGAAACGGCCAGCTGCCTGAAAATCAATTTCGGAGACGGACAGGTGTCCGAACTGGCGGCCATGACGGGCTTCGATTGCCTGTGGGTGGACCGGGAGCACCTGGCGCAGGACTGGTCAGTTGTGTCTACACATATCCGTTCCGCCAAAGCGCACGATGTGGATGTGATGGTGCGGGTGCCAAGAGGCAGTTACAGCGATTACATCAAGCCGCTGGAGCTCGATGCTGCGGGCATTCTCGTGCCGCACGTCATGAGCCTGGAAGATGCGAAGTCTATCGTTAAAATGACCCGCTTCCATCCGCTGGGCAAACGCGCGATCGACGGCGGCAGTGCGGATGCAGGCTACACCGGCATTCCGCTCACCGATTACATGCAACAGGCCAACAGCCAGCGTTTCGTGATCCTGCAGATTGAAGACAACGAGCCCCTGAAGGAAATCGAGGCCATCGCCGCGCTGGAAGGGTACGATATGCTGTTTTTCGGCCCGGGAGACTTCAGCCAGAGCATTGGCGCCCCCGGCCAGTGGGACCATCCCGAACTGCTCAAAGCCCGCCGCCTCGTAGCCGAAGCCGCCCGCAGGCATGGGAAATTCGCGGCTACATCGGGGAGTATCGACAGCCTGAAGGATTTCCTCAGCATGGGTTACCAGTTCGTGAATGTTGGCGCCGATGTAGTGGGGATGAAGAACTACTGTCAATCCATCCAGCAAAAAATCCGCGAAGCATGATAAAGATCGGTATCATCGGGATGAGCGAAGGCAATGCGCATCCCTATTCCTGGTCGGCCATTATCAATGGCGTGGCTGATGGCGCGGAGATCGCCCGGGTGGGATATCCCGCCGTGGCGGATTACCTGGCGGCAAACCGCGCCACGCTCGGGATCCCCGGCGCAAAGGTTACCCACGTCTGGGCGCAGGATACCGCCATCGCCGAAAGCATCGCCCGGGCCACGGGCATTGATCACGTGGCGGGATCGCTGGAGGAAATGGCCGGGCACACCGATGCCGTCATCCTCGCGCGCGACGATCCCGAGCACCATCGCGCCATGGCCGTGCCTTTCCTCGAAGCCGGCGTTCCTTTGTTCATCGACAAGCCGCTGGCCATCAGCCGGGAAGACCTGGCCTGGTTCGCTGGGCACGCTGCGGAAGGGAAATTCATCATGAGCTGTTCTTCCATGCGGTATGCGTCGGAAGTCATGTCCGCCAAAGCCCAACTGGGCGCGCTGGGCCCCCTTCAACTCGTGACGGCCACCGGGAAGAAGGACTGGGTAAAATACGGGGTGCACATGCTGGAAGCGGTGTTCTCGCTCCTGGGAGATCCGCAGCCGCTAACGGTAAGGCATACCGGCCGGCAGGGGAAGGACGTGGTGACGGTGGAATTCGCCAACGGCGTCATCGCCGTCATCCACCTGTTCATGGATATTTCCCCGACATTCCAGCTGTCTGTGTTCGGCGAAAGAAACTGGCGGCTGGTGGATATCACTAATTCCTACGCCATGTTCCGCGACAATATCATCGAATTCGTGCGGTCTGTACAGGAAGGCCGGCCGCGCCTGGAATTCGGCACCACCGCCGCCATCATCGGCACGCTCATCGCCGCGAAGGAAAGCCGGGAGCAAGGCGGTATCACTATTCATATTCATTGAGTTTACACATGCATATTCAACAATTATTCAACCTGGAAGGAAGGGTGGCGCTCGTTACAGGCGGCGCCGGGCAATACGGTCAATGTATGGTGGAAGCGCTAGGCGAAGCCGGTGCCCGCGTCATCACTGCTTCCCGCAATCTCGACGAAGGGCGCCGCGTGGCGGAGACATTCCGCCAGCAAGGCTTACAGGTGGATGCGATGGCATTGGACCAGGGTGATCATAATTCCATCCGGGAACTGGCGGCATCGATAAGCAATACCTACGGCCGCCTCGATATTTTTGTGAACAACGCCGTCAGCCGGCCCATGAAAGGGTATGATGCGCCTATCTCCCAATTCGCGGATTCCATGCAGGTGAATGCTACCGGCATGATGGACCTGCTCCGGGAAATGGCGGCGCTCATCGAAGAAAGCGGCGGGGGGAGTATCATCAACATCGCTTCCATGATGGGGATGCGCGGCCCTGATCTGTCCAATTACGACGGAACGGATATGGGCCATCCGCCGCCCGACTATTTCTTCCATAACGCAGGCCTCATCAACCTCACCCGTTACCTCGCCAAAGTATACGCCGGCAAGCAGGTGCGCGTCAATTGCATCAGTCCGGGCGGGCTCTTCAATCATCAACCCGAACAATTCCTGAAAAACTACTGCAAAAAAGTACCGCTGGGCAGAATGGCGAACCGCGATGATATCAAAGGCCTGGTAGTGCTCCTCGCTTCTGATGCGGGCGCCTATATCAATGGCGAGAATATCCTCATGGATGGCGGTCTGAACGCCTGACGACAGGTGGTTACAGCACCAGCGTGCGTTTGTACTCGCTGGGTGTCATGCCTTTCAGTTTCTTGAACTGTCGGTTGAAATTGGCAAGATTGTTAAACCCGCATTCGTAGGCGATCTCGGCGATGTTATGATCCTTTTCAGACAACAGCTTGCAGGCATGGCCCACCCGCACGGAGTTCAGGTATTCGATGAACGTTACCCGCTGGTGTTCCTTGAAGTAATTGCAAAACGTGGTAACGGCCATGTTGGCGACACCGGCGATTTCGGTTAACGGGATATCCCGGTCGAAATTCCGCATGATGTAATCGGTTATGATTCCGAAACGGTTGGAGGTGGTAAGCTGCACATTCTCCACAAACGCAGGGCTGGCCAGCAGTTCATATTCCGAAGTGCCGGCCAGCAGGTCGAAGACGTTGAACAAGGCGGATAGCCGTTGCATGCCGTTCATTTCCGGCATTTTCTTCATGATCGCATTGATGCGGCTGCGCGTATTCCCTTTGATTTCCATGCCATGCTTCGCCAGCTGGAACGCCGTTTTCATCATTTCCATTTCCGGAACGGCGTTAAATTCTTCCCCCAGGAAATCTTCCATGAAATGTATTACGATGGCATCCGCCTGGTGGCCGGCTTCGCCGT
>NZ_CALNBI010000309.1 GCF_937874145.1 uncultured Chitinophaga sp.
GGCGATCACCCAGCGGGGCTCAGCCATCTGCAGGTACACCTGGCGCAGTACGGGCCCCATCTTTTTGGCAATGGTCCCCATTACCATCAGCAGGTCGCACTGGCGGGGCGTAAAGCCGATACGCTCGGAACCGAAACGCGCAAGGTCGTAGTGAGCGGCCATGGTAGCCATGAACTCGATGCCACAGCAGGAAGTGGCGAACGGCAGCGGCCAGATGGAATTCTTCCGGGCCATGCCGATTACCTTATCGAACGAGGTGGCAAAGAACCCTTCTCCGCTATAGCCTTCCGGCATTTCGACCACCTTCACATTGGTATTAAACTGAACAGGACGAGACATAATCTTTACCCTCCTAACCCCATCGCATTCACACGACAGGCATTTATTAATAGTTAACTAAGTTCTAATCTTCCCACTTCAGGGCGCCTTTCTTGATGATGTAGTAGAAGCCGCTCATGAAGAAGCAGACAAAAGCGAGCATAGCCATGAACCCTTCCCAGCCCAGCTCTTTAAAATTAACAGCGTAGGGATAGAAAAAGATGACTTCCACGTCAAACAACACGAAGAGAATTGCGGTGAGGAAATACTTGACAGCCACCGGCTGACGCGCGTTGCCCATCTGTTCGATACCGCTTTCGAAATTCTCCAGCTTGTCGCTGGTCTTACGCTTCGGGCCCAGAAAGTGCGTAGCAACCATGGTGAGGCCTACAAAACCCAAAGCAGCAACAACTTGTAAAAGGATAGGAAAATAACTGACCGGCGTGTTGCTTGCTGTCAATAATTCAGAGACAAAAAACATAAGCTTCCCAATATATTGTCTGAAAGCGCAAAAATACTGCAACTAAACTATAATTCAAATCGACAATCGCGAAAATCTAATCTTTTTTTTGTATATGTAATATAATAAAATATGTGATGTTGGTTTCCGCGGTTTCCCGGGACGCTCACCCGTTTGTGTAATCGATTGAGACTAAGCGCATAGCACGAAAACGGCCCGGGAACGTGCCCGGGCCGTGTATTTCAAATCCTTGAAATTTAAATATTTATTACTTGCCGCCGCCTTTTTGCTGGGGCTTGCTCATGATATCCTTGATCTGTTTCACGGGCTCGCTTTCCGGGTCCAGCGGGGTCAGTTTATCCATGAATTTTTGCATGTTCGCCTTGTCGTCCTTATTGTAATAATACACCATCAGGTAGGTGTAGGCCTTGATAAGGCCGGCTTTGTTCTTGGCCGGGTCAGCTTCGGCCAGCGTCAGGTATTTATCGAAGAACGGCTGTGCCACACCCGTTTTGGCTTCCACATCGCGGGCAGCAGCGGCCATCCCCTGCCAGAAGTGGCCGGTGGTCAGATCCGGGAAAGCAGCAGTCAGCTGCCCGAAAGCAGCGGAAGATTTGCCCAGCATGACCGTGTCGGTACCGCCGTTGGAGGCGTAATAGTATTGCTGTCCGATGTTGAAGAGGTCGAGGGCGGAGGGTTTCTCGCCTTTTTCCACTTTCAGGTCGGCAAATTTCTGGTACCATTCCCCGGCTTTGTCAAACACTCTCGCCTGCTGGAAGGCTTTGGCCACGCTTTCGTAGCGGTCCAGGTCCTTGGCGGTGTCGGAAGTGGCGTATTTCTCCAGGAAATTCAGCGATTGCTGGTCGATAGCCGCCTGTTGGGTGGAATCCCCCATTTTGATACGGCTGTAGATTTCGCTGCCGAGTTTATAGTCGATGGGCTCGAGCTTGCTTTCGCCCAGGCGCGCGGAGTAGTCATCGAATTGCTTCCGGGCGGCGAGGGAATCGCCTTTCTGCAGGTATGCATCGGCGATCAGGCGTTCCAGCTTGATTTTGTAAGCGTCGTTGGCCTGGGGGATCATAGCCTGCGCCTTGGAAATGGCGCCATCATAATCCCGGTCGAGGAACATAATGGAGGCGAGGTAATACTCGTTCCGTGTTTTATCGGCCTGGTCGGACAGCGCCAGGTACTTCTGCAGGTTCTCCTTGGCCTTGGGCAGGGAAAACTGCCGGGGCTTGGGAGTGTAGTAGAACTGGTACAGTTCGTAGAAAGCCGGGGCATAATTCGGGTCCAGCGTGGTAGCTTGCGCCCAGTCGGCCACGGCCTGTTCCAGCAGTTTTGCGTTATAATTCACCTGGCCGCGCTTCAGGACGGCTTCGGCGTTCTTATCTTCCAGTTCCAGGGCTTTTTCGTAGGCTGCGATCGCCTTACCCCCGTTTTCGCCGCCAAGGTAGCGGTAAACGTCGCCCAGTTCGATATAATCGGCCGCAACGGGTTTATATGCCTTCCGGCCGTCGTTGCCGGCCAGGAGCGTTTCCATGACGGTGAGGGCAAAGGCTTTGTCGCCCCCTTTTACTTCCGTATTGGCGTCCGCGATGGCGCGCGACACGTCTCCGTTCTTATTTTTAGCCGTAGCGGCCAGGGCGGCATCGAATTTCTGGCGCGCCGCGGCTGCGTTGCCATTGATCAGGTCAATCCGGCCCAGGCCGGCGGTGAGGAGGGGCGAATTGGGCACGGCCTGCATCCCTTTCTGGAAGGCAGCGGCGGCGCCGTCTTTATTTTCCTGTCCAAGTTCCGCGATACCGAGGTAATAATACGCCCGATCGTCCGTGGGTTTGGCAGCCACTACCTTCTCGAAATCGGATTTGGCGGTGGCGTATTTTCCGTAATAAAGGTTCCTGAGCCCGTCATCTATCGTTTGCGCCATTGCCCCGCCCGCGAGGAGGAAGAGGGCAACCACGGTACTGATATGCTTCTTCATGTTAAAATTGTTTTAAACCGTTAACTAAACATTACCGGGGCCAATTAGTTCGACTGCGGTATGGGTTCTTGTAATAAAAAAACATGCCAGAATGGTGGCTGCGGCCACGCTACAGGCAGGCTCCGCCTCTGAATTTACTTAAATATTCCGGTAAAAACAATGAAGGAAACGTTAAAAAGGGGCATAAAAAAAGCAGCGCCCGTGTGGGCGCTGCCGGTGATCCGGGATTGAAACCGGAAATTATTTGGAACCTTTGGCGGTGGCTGCTTTCGCAGAGCTGCCGGCGGCTTTGTTGGAGGATTCCAGGAATTCCTTCACCTGGCGAACGGTATCATTGTTCGGGTCGATCGCTACCAGCTTGTCCATCCAGGGCTGCATGGCGGCCTGATCTTCCTTATTGTAGTGATACAGCATCAGGTAGGTGTAGGCGTTGAGGAGGAAGCGCTTGTTACGGGCTTCGTCTTCAGGCTTCACCATCGAAATGTATTTTTCGAAGGCATCCTTGCCGAGACCTTCCTTCGCTTGCTGATCCAGCGCGAAGTTGGCCATCCCTTTCCAGTAGTACGCGGTGGGCTGGGTCGGGTATTTCTCTGTAAAGCTGGTCCAGGAGGAGTCGGATGCGCCGTACTGGGCAGCATAGTACTCATAGAAAGCTTTATAGAAGTGGTCAGTCATCGCGCCGGGATTGTCTTTCACTTCCAGTGCCTTGCCGAACCAAAGTGCGGCTTTACCGTAGTTGCGCATGTCTTTGTAAGCCTCTGCCACGTTGCGGAATTTTTCCGCGTCGGTGGTGGTGTCTGTTTCCGCGAATTTCTCCAGGTACATGCCAGCGGTTTCCTGGTATCCGGCCTGGGTGGCGGCGTCGGAATTTTTCAGCTTGGTGTAGATGGCGCTGAGCAGTTTGTAATCGTTTGCCTGCAGCTGTTCTGCGGGAACGGATTTCACGCGCTCGTCCATGAGGGCTTTTGCGGAGAGGGAATCGCCTTTCTGCAGGTGCGCGTCGGCGGCCAGCAGGGTGAGTTTACCTTTGTAAACATCGTTGGCTGTAGGCAACAGGGCTTTCGCCTTCGCGATGGCGCCGTCATAATCTTTTTGATAGAAATTGATGGCGGCCAGGTAATATTCATTCTTCGCCTTGTCGGAAGGGTCGCTTACTTCCACATACTTCTGCAGGTACTGCGCGGCATGGGGAAGAGAGAATTGCTCCTTACGCTGGGTGATGTAGAACTGGTACAGCTCGAAATACGCGGGTGCGTAGTTCGCATCCATGTTGGTGGCTTTAGCCCAGTCGGCCACAGCTTGCTGGAGCAGGCGGGCGTTGTAGTTTACCAGGCCTTGTTTCATCACGGCTTCCGCGTTGTTGGCGTCGAGCTCGAGGGCTTTGTCATAAGCCATGATAGCCTTGCCGCCGTTTTCACCACCCAGGTAACGGTAAGCGTCGCCCTGTTCGATGTAATCAGCCGCAGTGGGCGTATACATTTGTTTCTTCTTACGTCCTTCGTTATTGAAGAGTTTATCCATCACAGCCAGCGCGTATCCGCGGTCGCCGCCTTTCACTTCGGTGTTGGCATCGGCGATGGCACGGGCAACGTCGCCGTCACGCCCTTCGGTGGCGGTGCTGGCGGCTTCGAATTTTTGCTTGGCTTCGGCAGTTTTGCCGTTCAGGAGATCGATACGCCCCTGTCCTACCATGAGTAACGGGGAATTGGGAACGGCGGTGAGGCCTTTGGTGAAGGCGGCTGCAGCTGCGTCTTTATTCTCCAGTCCCAACTCGGCGATGCCGAGGTAGTAATAAGCGCGGTCATCCGTAGGTTTCGCGGTGATGGCTTTTTCGAGGTTTTGTTTGGCAGTCTGGTATTTGCCGTAGTACAAATCCTTCAAACCATCTTCCACTGTTTGCGCCATAGCTCCGTTGGCTATGCAGAGCATGGCTACAAATAAACTTTTCCTTCTGTTCATGAGCAATCCGGTTTTAGTTGTGTTATCAGTATTTAGTTTTTAGCTTCTAATTGGATGGCTACTCCGATAAAGTGGCTTCCCGGAACACGATGTTTAAACGGGCAGGGAATAATTTGAATTTACCTATCACAAGTTGGCCTGGCTGGGATGATAAAAATGTGATGAAACCGGAGCCCAGCCCCTGACGCGGTTCCTTCAAGATATAATACATTCCGCGTGTGAGCGGGTAAGATTTAATTCCTATGTAGTATTGATACGGCTTCACGAAATCTGTATATCCGTCTCCGCGCAGCTTCACCGTTGTAATCCGGTTGCTGAACTCGATCGCGGTGGAATCATTGGTGTCGGATATCCAGTTCACTCCGATAACGCCGATGGCATTCATATCTTTCTCCACATGCGAGATCACTTCCTCGTTGGTCTTAGCTGCCATGGTATTCGGCGGCAGCGGTTGCCCTTTATTGATGGAGTCGAGGATATAGCGAACGGTGCTCGAGTTCTGGTCATCGAAAACGATGTTCCATTTCTTCTGCGCTTTTCCGTTCATGATTTCGCGCACCTGGTCCATCGTTAAAATGGAGTCGGCATTTTTATGATTCACGATCAGCGCGATGGCGTCTGTCGCAAGCTTGGCGCTTTGCGGGCGCATCTTCTCCTTCTTGAAATATTCCAGTTCGTTCTCCTTCAGGTCGCGGGTCACGATGATGAGCCGCGCGCTATCGTTGAACAAATCCTTGAAGCATTCGGCTTCGGGTTTGTAATGAGCGATGATCTTCGCTTTCGGGTATTGCGACTCGAACACCCTGATCTCGGATTCCATCAGCGGCTGATAAGTTTTATCGACCGAGATATGGATTTCTCCTTTCGTAGGGGTGTCCAGTTCACCTTTCCCGGAATTGTCTGCGCCTCCGCAACCTACGGCCAGCATGGAAACGGAAGCCGTCGCCAATGCCATGCCCATCCAGTTTTTAGCTTTTAAAAACATACGCACTGTGGGTGATACTTGGTTAAAAGAATAATTGTTTGATACCCCTGTAGACACGAAATAATCCATAAGCTCCCAACGCGCCGGCCAATATGTACAGCCATGTCTCTGACAAGTTCAGCTTTCCCATTCCTAATTTCTCCGAGAACAGTGCATACAAACCGAAAAGAATAAATAACATTCCCCTGATCAGTTCGCCCATCGGGCGGTATTGCATGTTCAGCCGCTTGTTTGTATTGTCGTTCTCCTGTTGCATTGGTGGCAAATTACAAGTATACAAAAAAATTGCTTTTTTCTACCGCATCAAACTTTTATTCGTTTGTTAAAAATTTTTCAGGCTGTTTCAAAAGCTTTCATAAAGATGATGCTGATCCTTTCAAATTCCATAATACACCAAAGTTTTAACATATGCAATCCCTTCAAAATGCGTTAGTGGTTTCCCTGAAAATTCGGTAGGTTTGCGGTCGGAAAAACCGGCATCCCCGGAAGCGGTGATTTCTTAGAAATCATTGATTACCAAACGATACCGGTCAAGCGTTTTTACATGAAAATACTGATGGTCTGCCTCGGCAATATTTGCCGGTCCCCCCTTGCCGAAGGCATCCTCCGCCACCTGTCGGGCCAAAACGGCCTGGATTGGGAGATCGATTCTGCGGGAACCGGCGACTGGCACGTGGGCCATCCGCCCGACCGGCGCTCGGTAGCCGTGGCAAAAAAATATGGGGTCGATATTGCAGGACTCCGCGGCAGGCAGTTCTCCACGGAGGATTTTGACCGGTTCGACCGGATCTTTGTCATGGACCTCGACAATTACCGGGACGTACTCCGCAAAGCGCGCTCCGAGGCCGACCGGCAAAAGGTACAATTGTTGCTGGAAGACCAGCAGCCGGTGCCGGATCCCTGGTACGACGATGCCCTTTTCGAACCCGTGTACCGGCTTATCCACGACGCCTGCGAGCGGATCGTCCGCCTCGGTTAAACTTTTCTAACATTCTTGACGCGAAATAGCATGGCAAAACTCAGCATCCCGCAGGGGACACGCGACTTCGGGCCGGACGTGGTCCGCAAGCGCAACTACATCTTCGCCACCATCCGGCAGACATTCGAGCGGTTCGGCTTCCAGCCCCTGGAAACCCCCGCCATGGAAAACACTTCTACCCTCCTCGGGAAATATGGCGAGGAAGGCGACAAACTGATCTTCAAGATCCTCAACAACGGCGATATCCTCGGACAGGCTCAAATGGCGAAAGACAGCCGTGAACTGGGGCTTCTCCTGTGCGAAAAATCCCTCAAATACGACCTTACCATCCCTTTCGCAAGGTATGTTGTCATGAACCAGGGCAAGTTGCAGCTGCCGTTCAGGCGTTACCAGATGCAGCCCGTTTGGCGGGGCGATAAGCCCCAGCGCGGCCGCTACCGCGAGTTCTACCAGTGCGATGCAGACGTGGTGGGCAGCAATTCCCTCCTGAATGAAATCGACCTGCTGTCGATCTACGATACCGTATTTACTACGCTGGGCCTGGGCGGCTATCAAATGAAGGTCAACAACCGCAAGGTGCTGACCGGGCTCGCTGAGCTGGTGGGGCGCCCCGACCTTATGCTCGATATCACCATTGCGATTGACAAGCTTGATAAAATCGGTGATTCCGGCGTCCGGGACGAGCTGACCGGCCGTGGATTGAAGGCACACGAAGCAGAGCAGGTGATGGCGTTTATCGCGCTGCAAGGCAGCAACGAAGAAAAGCTCGACCGCCTGGCAGAGGTGTTTGTGAATTCGCCGACCGGTTTGAAAGGTGTGGAAGAATTGCGTTTCATCCTGGGCAGCGGGCTTACGCAGTTCAGCTCGCAGCCGCAAATCGATCTGACGCTGGCGCGCGGCCTCAATTATTACACCGGTATGATCGTGGAGGTGAAAGCCCCTGATACGGTGAAAATGGGCAGCATCGGCGGCGGCGGCCGTTACGACGACCTGACGGGCCTTTTCGGGCTCCCGGGCATTTCAGGAGTTGGTATTTCCTTCGGCGTGGATCGCATTTACGATGTGCTCGAAGATCTCCAATTGTTCCCGGAAACGGCGCAACAGGGTACACAGGTCATCTTCTTCCATCCCGGTGCAGAAAAACTGGCGGAAGTGTATGGGTATGTAACGCGATTGCGGCAACGGGGCATCAACGCTGAAATTTACCCTGACGACATCAAGCAGGACAAACAATATAAATACGCTGAGAAGCGCGGCGTTCCGTATATCGGCTATGTGGAAGACAATGCCCCGGGCACGGTATTCCTAAAAAACATGACCGGCAAACAACGCCACCAGCTTAGCGTTGCGGAGCTGGAAGCATTTGTTTTCCAATAGCAGTTTCCACAAGTTCTTGTGAAAGGCGCCGTATTACCGGCGCCTTTTTGATTTTTATTGTTTGATGGTTGAATGGTTGCAATTGAACGACCGGCGCGACGGTTATGAAGCGCACTGCTTAAAATAGATTCTTGCATAATTGAACCATCAATCCTGATCCGGTACATCGCAATCATTTTGATGTTGACATCTATCGACAGTTGGCTGATTCCCTTTTTCTTTCGCACCAATAAAACTTGCTACAGTAGCGGATTGCAGCGTTGATCACTCCCAGGCGTCCGCGCCTATTTTCTTGCCTGAAATTAATCTCCAGTAACTATAAAATTCGTCATCGAGCGGTTTATGCATGTATTCCGGGATGGTTGCTTTGACGTAGTTCCCCCAATGCGGGCGGTCGCCGTTACGGTCGGTGAAGCCGTATTCATCGGAGAGGTTCCAGGAGCTGAAGACTTTCCCTCTTTTTTCGAATACGTTTGGATCGGCGGCGAGAGCGGCAACGGCGCGGCCGACGAACCAGGGTGTTTCGGAAGCGATGAAGTTAGGATCTACTGTGGTGCCTTCTTTCCAGTTGCTTTCGGTGACGCCGAAGTGTTCGAGCATGGCTTCGGAGCGGAGGAAACCTGGTGTGACGGCGAGGGCGCCGATGTTGTATGGCTCGAGGTCCTGCGCCATATTGTATGCCATGCGGATCACGGTTGTTTTGACGAGATCGTAGAAGAGTTGCCCGCGGTAGAAATAGCCATCGCCGTCTGTAATTTCGACGATGAGTCCTTTTTTCCCTGGGAGCATGAGGGGCACGGCGTATTTCGCGGTGATGATGTGGGTATCGATCGCCTGGCGCATCATCTGGAACCCCTTGGAAAGGTCGTTTTCCCAGAAAGGCTGGCCCCATTGCATGAGGGCGTCTCCACCCCAGACGTCGTTCACGAGGACGTCGAGGTGACCGTGATCTGTGCGTATCCGGTCCATCAGTGCGATGACTTCGGATTCTTTGCTATGGTCTGTTTGAACGGGGATTCCGATGCCACCCAGTTGCGTGACGATTTCGGCTGTTTCTTCGATGGTTTCCTGGCGCCTGGGACCCGAGGCGAGCGCTCCTCTGACGCTGCGGCCGGTACAATACACTGTGGCGCCGGCTTCCCCCATCATGGAGGCGATACCTCTTCCAGCTCCGCGCGTAGCGCCGGCAACGAGTACGATTTTATCTTTTAGCGGTTTCATACGTTTCCAGGTTTATTGGGAAGATGAATTTCCGCAGTTACTACGCATTGTATCTGCGTAGTGAAATAACTTTTAGAAGAAAGTTTAAGAGTAATATTTCTCTGAAAGACTTGCGAAGAATATAGCTGTGAGGGCGCCAACATTGACCCGTAAACTGTTCAAACGGAACAATTATATCCCTGTTTATCGTAAAAAAGCAATCCAGGAAAATAATTGGATATGATTGCGCATCAGCACCACTTACTCCATTGGTTGCATTATTACTGTAAAGTACTCTTTGGCACCATTTGAAGTTACAATAATGTACGTCTAGTTGGATGTATTTAATTAGGCGATTGATTTGCGAAAGACTGATCTTTTTAGGTTTAAGTTGGCAGTTTCAGGTAATTGAATGGATGTAATTAGAATGGCCAGGCCCTTGTGGCGCCTAAGCTAATAATGAAGAGGTCCAGATTACTAAAATCACGTTATATATGTCGGTGTAAAATATTTCCTTTTGGAAGGTGAACCTATAGCTTGGATCCAGTCGAAAATAATAGCTAAATAATTAGTGCAAATTGCATCGTTTCAAATCGGATGGGTAACCCACTTCTCAATGCAGGCAATTTAAATGAAAGCCTTCACTTAGGCTGACGCTCCTTTCAAGCCACAATTTTCACCGCCGCTCTTGGCACTGAGGGCTAAAAAGGGAAACAACTTTTGACTTGAAACTGTTGAGGACCGTTGGGTTCAACCGGTTTTGATTTGGACAGGGGGCGAATCACAGTAAGTAGTTTACGGAGATCAGTGTTTTGCCCATTTTGTAGAACGTACCGGGAATGGCGAATATCGGAGTAATAACTTATAAAAGTTCAGGGCAAGGCAATGAAAGTATCGTGAAAAATTATTCGTGGGCAATGATAATCTGTTACCAATATCAGTATTTCGATCTGATTCTGCTCCCGCATAGGTTACTTCATTGGAATTATCCTGCCGGTGAAATTTTGCAGTGACTCACATTGGCTTGTGGATATTTGGAACAATGAATAGGCCAGTGAAATGAAAATGGAGCATTTAGAATAATGAACAGGCCGATGTAATGGAATTGGGGTGGGTATAAATAAAAAAAGGTCCAGGATTTCTCCTGAACCTTTTTTCAATAAATATGGCAGCTACCTACTCTCCCGCATGATAGTGCAGTACCA
>NZ_CALNBI010000310.1 GCF_937874145.1 uncultured Chitinophaga sp.
CACGGGAAGGATTCCGTGCTGCAGTCTATCCGCTCCATGCTGCAAAAGGCGCCTGCCGACTATGCGGCGAAATACAAGGAGCATGGTGTTGCCAATGAGCAGGACGGCCTGATGGATGAGATGCTGCGCACAATCCGCCACACCCGGGACTTCCTCAAAACCCCGCTGGACACGGTTGCGATATACCGGGAGCTGGCGTCTGTCCGTCAGCGTTATGCCACCGCCGGCGACGGTATTTTCACCAATACCGGGTCGTTGCAAACGGAGCGGAACCTTACCACTTCTTACAAACTGATCCACGAATTGCTGGGGCGCGTCCAGGTGTATAAAATACAGGTAGATGCCTACAAGAAGCGCCTGGTGGGTTTCCGGCACGACTTCGATTCCATCGCCAGCAATCCCAACCTGTATGCGACGCCCGCGGATTCCGCGGAGTTCATGCACCTGCTCCGGAAATTGTACGTGGTGGGCCGGGAAGTGGGGCCGATCGACAGTGCGCTGAGCGCTTCGCTCCGCAACGCCCAGCATGCCAAAGACCAGCTCGATATCGTGGTGTACGACCTGCAATCCTCGCTGGAACAGATCGAACGGTATGAAAAGGAATTGTCGCGGCAAACCTTCGAGCGGGAAGTGGGCAGCCTGGGCCTGCCGCCGGCAAATGCCCGTCCTTTCCGGGAAATCCTGGCGCAGTCGGTGGAAAAGAACCGGCTGATCCTGTGGTTTTATATACAGAATAATGCGGGGAAGATCGCGATACTGTTGGTGCTGACGGCTTTCTGCATCGTTTTCCTGCGGACGCTCCGCGGGAAAGTGAAAACCAGCGGCCTGCTGCGCGATGATTTCAACGGGCAGCTCGTATTGCGGTTCCCGGTGTTGTCGGCAATTTTGATCGTCGTCAGCATCTTCCAGTTTATTTTCCCCGATCCGCCCTGGGTTTTCAATAGCTTGCTCTGGGTGATCGCCTCGGCCTGCCTGACGGTCATCTTTAATCAGTTCATCACGGCGTACTGGATGCGTTTCTGGTGGTTGATGTGGCTGTTGTTCCTGCTGGCCTGCGGGGATTTTCTCCTGTTGCAGGCTTCCCGGTCCGAGCGCTGGTTCATGCTGGGGCTCGCCATCGGCGGCATGCTGGTGGGCGGATGGTACCTCGCAAGGGGGCGCCGGGAGGAGTTGCGGGAGAAATGGATCATCTATTTCATGTATTGCATCGTGGGGGTGGAGCTGTTGTCTGTCATCGCCAACCTCACGGGGCGTTTCAACCTGGCGAAGGCGCTGATGGCCAGCGGGTTCATCAGCGTTATTATCGCCATCATGTTCCTGTGGACGGTGCGCCTGATCAATGAAGCGCTGCAGCTGGCTTCCAAAATATACCAGATGCCGGAACGCCAGCTGTTCTTCGTGAACTTCGCGGCAGTGGGGCAAAAGGCGCCGCGTTTCTTCTATTTCTTCCTCATCATCGGCTGGTTCATCCTTTTCGCCCGCACGTTCTATGCATTTAAACTCGTGACCGAGCCGGTGAAGGATTTCCTCATGAGTGACCGTACCATCGGCACATATACCTTTTCATTTTTCAGCGTGCTGGCGTTTTTCGTCATTTTGATATTGTCGTCCGTCGTATCCAGGATCGTGTCGTTCTTCGCGTCCGACAAATCGGGGCACCCGGCGGAAAGCGGCGGGCCGGCGGGACTGGGGAGCTGGTTGCTCGTGGTCAGGATCTTTATTTTCGTGCTGGGATTACTGCTGGCGTTTGCCGTGGCGGGTATCCCGCTCGACCGCGCCACCTTTGTCATGGGCGCGCTGGGCGTAGGGATCGGCTTCGGGTTGCAGACGCTTGTCAATAACCTGGTGAGCGGTGTGATCCTGGCGTTCGAGAAGCCGCTCAACGTGGGGGATTTCGTGGAAGTGAAAGGTAAATCCGGAACCGTGAAATCCATCGGCTTCCGCAGCAGCCTCCTCCAGACGCTGGAAGGCGGCCACCTCGTAATCCCCAACGGGGAACTGCTGAACGATGAGCTCATCAACTGGAACATCCAGAAGTCGGTTCGCCGCAACGAACTGACGGTAGGCGTATCTTATGATTCCGACCTGGAAAAGGTGGAAGGGGTATTGCATTTGTTGCTGAAGGAGAATAGTCATGTGCTCAAAACGCCGGAGCCGGTGATCTGGGCTTCGGAGTTCGGGGACAGCGCGATATTGATCGAGGTGTACTTCTGGACGGTGGGGCTGCGCCCCGGCAGGGTCGCAAAAAGCGAGCTGATCTTCGCCATTCACAAAGCTTTTAAGGAAGCAGGGGTCGTTATCCCCTTCCCGCAGCGCGACCTGCACATCAAACGTGATGATGATTCATCCGACTGATTTTCAGTTATTTATCAAATATTTGCGCTATCCGTCACAATCCGGGGAAAAATAAACTCCCGTTGCTTATTTTGTGAGGATCAGATTCAACCACGTTGTGGAAACGTAGACGCGTTCCCACCAGATTTATTTATTACCATGCGTATACCTGGAATTTCCCTGTTGAAATGCTTACCGGTGGTGATGGCTGCGTGCCTGGCCGGAGCATCTTCCTGCAACGAGCGGCCGGTGCGGCCCTCAGATCCTAAGACGGACAAATTGAAATTGCCCGATGGCTTTGTAGCGGAACACCTGTTCAGCCCCTCCGACAGCGGGCGCGGCTCCTGGGTGGCGATGACGTTCGACGACAAGAACCGCCTCATCGTATCCGATCAGTTCGGCGCACTTTACCGGCTGAAACTCCCGCCTATCGGGGCCGACAGTACACAGAAAGTGAGCATCGAGCCCCTGGGCCTCGGGAAAGACACCATTCCCGGAACGGATTCGGTGCGCACGAAAGTGACGATGGGCTTTGCACAAGGGTTGCTGTATGCTTTCAACAGCCTGTATGTGATGGTGAACCACAACGGCAACAAAGAATTCGAAAAAGGCAGCGGGCTCTACCGGCTGCAGGATACGGACGGCGACGACCAGTTCGACAAGATCACGCTCCTCAAAGCGATGGAGGGATCCGGTGAGCACGGTCCGCACAGCATCATCCTGGCGCCAGACGGCAAATCCATTTACCTCATCGCCGGCAACCATACCCTGGCGCCGGAAATGGACGCTTATATGCTGCCGAAGAACTGGCAGGAAGACAACCTGATCCCCCGCATGGTGGACCCTAACGGTCATGCCGTACACGTAAAGCCCCCCGGCGGCTGGATCGCCAACATCGATCCGGAAGGCAGGCACTGGGAGTTTGTGAGCGGCGGTTACCGCAATCCGTTCGACATTGCATTCAACGACGCGGGCGATCTCTTCACCTATGATTCCGACATGGAATGGGATTTCGGCCTGCCCTGGTACCGGCCAACGCGGATCTGCCACGCCACCGGCGGGAGCGATTTCGGCTGGCGGACAGGTACCATGAAGTGGTCGGCCACGTACCCGGATAACCTGCCGCCCGTGATCAATATCGGCCAGGGTTCGCCTACCAACCTCGTTTATGGCGGCAAGGCGCGTTTCCCGGAGAAATACCGCAAATCGATGTTCGCGTTCGACTGGAGCTTCGGCATCGTGTATGCCCTGCAGCTGCAGCCCGACGGGGCTTCGTATAAAGCCACGGGCGAGGAGTTTATTTCCGGTTCCCCGCTGCCGTTGACCGACGGTGTGATCGGGCCCGACGGCGCTTTGTACTTCCTTACAGGCGGCCGCAGGCTGGAATCCGATCTGTACCGCGTGTATCATGAAAAAGCGGATGACTATACACAACCTTTACCGGCTGCTACGCCAACCGCTGAGAATACGCTGCGCCGCCAGCTGGAGCAATATCATCATGGCCCCAACCCCGCGGCTGTGGAAGCAGCTTTGCCGCAGCTGAAGCACCCCGACCGTTTCGTGCGGTATGCTGCGCGCATCGCCCTCGAACATCAACCGGTGGAGCAATGGCAGGATAAGGTATTGGCGCAAACAGAACCGCTGGCGGTGATCAACGGCGTGCTGGCGCTGGCCCGGCAGGGCAATCCCGCCGTGCGCGACGCGCTCCTCAGCAAATTGCAGCTGATCGATCTGTCCAAATTATCCGAAGCAGAGAAAATTGACGCGATCCGTACGGCGGAAGTGACCGTTTCCAGGATGGGTAAACCGGAAGGCGCGGCCGCCATTTCGCTGGCCGCCTGGTTGCAACCCTATTTCCCGGCTCCCACCAATGAACTGAACCGCCTGTTGAGTAAAGTGCTGGTATATATCGACGCGCCCGGCGCCGTGGGTACCACAGTAGCGCTGATGGCCGCCGCGAAAGACGATACCACCACCAGCCAGTCCCTGCTGTCCTCTTCCGATCTCATCATGCGCAACCCGCAATACGGGATGACGATCGCGGGGATGCTCGCCAAAATTCCGCCGGCGCAACAAACCTATTACGCCACCGTGCTGTCAGGCGCCAAAACCGGCTGGGACGATTCCCTGCGGCAGCAATACTTTAAATGGTACGCCAATGCCTTCGGTTACCAGGGCGGCAACAGCTTCGTGGGATATATCAACAACGCCAGGACCAACGCGCTGGCATTGGTGCCTAAAGAACAGTTCGCACAACTGAACGCGCTCTCCGGCGACTCCATCGTGAAAGGCGGCGGCAAGTTTACCGCGGCTTCCGGCGTACAGCCCAAAGGGCCGGGCCGTAACTGGAAGGTAGAGGAAGCGGTGAAGTTTGTGGACAGCATCGGATTTGCAGCCAGCAATTTCGAACAGGGGAAAGCCATGTTCGACGCCACGCTCTGTTCCAAATGTCATACCGTGGCAGGGCAGGGTGGCGTGGCCGGACCGGACCTCACGCAGCTGGGCACACGTTTCAGCAATAAAGACATCCTCGAATCGATCATCGACCCGAACAAAACCATTTCGGACCAATACGGCGCCACTGTTTTCTACCTGAAAGAAGGCGGCAGTATCATGGGCAGATTGACGAACGAAGACGATGAGCAATATTTCGTCTCGCAGAATCCTTTCTCGCCGCACGATATCCGCAAGGTGCCGAAAAAGAGCGTGACCAAGACAAGGGTTTCGGAAGTATCGCCCATGCTGCCGGGCATGATCAACCGCCTGAGCCCCCAGGAGCTGGTGGACCTCATGGCATTCCTGAAATCCGGCGGCAATGCGAAAGACACGATCTTTTCCAATAACAGCCGTTCCGCCAGCCGTTAATGTGAATCAAGTTCAGTAAAAGCAATCAGCAACAAAATACAGCAGGCCGCCCTCCCCGGGGCGGCCTTTTTTACGCGCGGCATTCCTTAACTTAGCTTTTAAATAAAAACAGACAGACATGGTGAAAGCATTTTTAGGAATGGGCCTGCTGGGATCGAATTTCGTGACGGCGATGCTGGAAAAAGGCGATAAAGTGAATATCTGGAACCGCAGCCCGGAAAAGGCGGCCGCCCTGGAATCCCTGGGCGCGCAAGTCTTCGCTACCCCGGCGCGCGCCGTGCAGGGGGCGGCGGTAGTGCATGTTACCCTGAAAGACGATCAGAGCATCGATGAGGTACTGGCGGCAGCCGAATCCGGCCTTCAACCCGGAACCATCATCATCGACCATACCACCACGACCAAAGACGGCGCCGTTACGCGTACGAAAGCCTGGAAGGAAAAAGGATTCACCTATCTGCACGCGCCCGTGTTCATGGGCCCTGCCAATGCGCGCGACAGCAGCGGCTACATGCTTGTGTCCGGCGATCAGGCGGTCATTGAGCAGGTAAAACCGCTGCTGGAAAAAATGACCGGCCAACTCGTGAACCTGGGACCGGAAGAAGGAAAAGCTGCGGCGATGAAGCTGGTCGGCAATTGCTTTTTGGTAGCTTTCACCGCCGGCCTGCGCGATACCTTTGCACTGGCAACCTCGCTGGGGCAGGACGCGCGCGATATCAGCGGACTTTTCGATATCTGGAACCCCGCGCAGATGCTGCCCGTCCGCATCCGCCGCATGAGCGCCGGTGATTATTCAAAACCTTCATGGGAGTTGGACATGGCCCGGAAAGACACGCAGATTTTCATCGATTCCGTACAACAATCCGGCGGCCACCTGGCGATCATGCCCGCCATCGCCGCTTTGATGGATGAATGGATCGGCAAGGGCTTCGGGCGCAGCGACTGGAACGTAATTGCGAAAGACGTAGCGAAATAATGAGGATCGCATTAAACGATATTCCCGGTTTGCGGAAAGTCCTCTGGGCAGACGTATTCCTCGGCGGCGCCACCGGCATTGCCGGGCTGGCGTTGTACGGATGGTGGAGCCGCTTCCTGGGGCTGCCGGTGAAACTGGTGCTCGTTGTTGCGGCGGTGACGGGCTTGTATGCTTTGTTTGCGCTGAGCCTGGTGATCATGAAACCGATCCAGGGGCGGAAGGTGCGGTGGCTGGTAGTGGCGAACTGGGTCTGGACGGTGGTGAGCGTGGGATTGCTGCTGTATTATTTCAGCGGGGCCACGGTTTTCGGGAAAGCTTTCCTCGTGCTGCAGATCGTTGTGGTGGGAGGGCTTGCATGGCTGGAAGGGCGCCATCTGGGTAAAAACACGGCGGACGTGTAACTTCCTGTAACGGGGATCGTTTAATTGAAAACTCCCTTTATGAAATTCAGGATCTACGCACTGTTATGGGTTGCCCTGGTTGGTTTATTGGCTGGTTGCAGGAAAGATAAGAACGAAAATGGAAATGAATACGAAAGCAGCCGCCAGGCCTGGTCAAACTTCAGGAACACTTCGGGAAATTCATACCGTTATATGGCTACAACCGCCAGCTGGACCGGCTTCGGAACGGAAACCACCATCACTGTTACGGCAGGGAAGGTCACGGAGAGAAAGTATGTACTGTTCGAAATCAATGGCGGTACAGGACAAAGGACCGACCGGGAAACCTGGACGGAGACCGGCGCAGCGATCGGCTCCCATGAAGCCGGGGAGCCTGCCATTACACTGGATGAGGTTTACAGCAAGGCGAAGAATGAATGGTTGAAGAAAAGAGATAATGCCGAGATTTACTTCGAAGCAAAAAACAATGGGATGATCTCGATGGCGGGGTATCGGGAAAAAGAATGCGTGGATGATTGTTTTATAGGGATCAAAATCGGATTGATACAGAAATTGTAAACCATTCCAATATATGAATCGGTCCGCTCCAAAAGGGGCGGACCGATGTGTTTTTACTACTTGCAATTATTAAGGCAATCTCCTACCTTGAAATACAAATTCCCGAAATGAACACCCGAATCAGTTTATCCCTTGCCCTCCTGCTCATTTGTTCTGCCACATTTTGCAAAGCCCAGTCCGTTGCGGATACTGCAGCCATCAGGAAATTGCTGACCGGCGTCTGGAAACAGGATTTCCGGATGAAAGCCAATCACACCTTGTTTACACGACCGGGCCATCCGGGCGTATTGAAGGATACCTTGGATGGTTACCGGTTAAATTTCCGGCAGGATTACCTGACGGATGACAATTCGATCAGCGGTGAGAAGTTCGCCTACCGCATCCGGCAGGACAGTGTCATCGTTATCGCGGAAAAGTATTTCCTCAAAATTGAAAAACTAACGAAAGATTCCCTGGTGTACCGGATGGCTTTTTACGCGGATTTCAAATTCAATGAAAAGCCGCTTGCCCTGAACAGGTATCACTGTCACCGGCTGAAGTAGCTCAGTCGGATTTGTTTAATACTTCCCGGATCTGCTGGTACAAAGCTTCTCCTTCGCTGGGGTGGCGGGCTTTGGCGATGGCCAGTTTGCCGGATTTGTCGAACAGGAAATACTGGGGATAGGATTGGCTTTTGTCGGGATGCTGTGCCAGCAGCTCGTTCCAGAGCGGCGGAATGGTTTGGCGGGTTTTGCGGAAGTGCAATCCCTCCATGGCATTGGCGCGGATGAAATCTTTCCAGATGGCATGCCGGCTGTCGTCGTCCATGGCGAGGAAGAGAAACGCCACCTCTTCGCCGGGAAATGCGGCGCGCAGCGCGGGCAGATGTTTGATCTCTTCTTTACAGGGACCGCACCAGGTGCCCCAAACATCCAGGAACACTACTTTCCCTTTCAACCGCTGTACAACGGCCTGAACCGTCTGTGTGTCCGTGCTGTCTTCCAGTACCACGATGCGCGGGTTGCCGGCGTTGGCCGCCAGTTTTTCGCGGAGCGTTGTTTGCATGCTGCGCACACTGGCGCTGAAACGGCTGTCGGGGAAGCGCTGCAGGAAAGCGGCGGATAACCCTTCTGCCTGCGCGATGTCGCCGTCGTTGTACAGGTTCCGGATCTGTTGCCAGTTGTACGCCATAGCGATTTCCGGCGGGAAGTTCCCGAGCGAGCCGATCCATCGCCAGTAGGCTTTCCCGTATTGGTTGACGATCACATTGGCGCTGTCCAGCGAGATACCGAAGTAAGGAATGGGGGCGGAAGGAGGGCGGTTTTCTTTTTGGATCTGGACGAACGCCTTGGTTTCGAGATAGCGGATGTAGTTGTCTGCGAATGCGAAGTATTGCGGGCCTGGATGGGCATAAGCGGGTTGAATGCGCACATCATCGAACAGGCTGATCTCCATTTCGCGGGCGGTGGCGCGGTCGGCGATGCCGGTCCGGAAGAAGTCGTTGAGGTAGTTGATGTGAAGATAACCAAGCTCCGAAATGAGGTATTGTTGGTGAGGATAGGGAATGCGGGATGAGCGGAGCGATTGGATATGCCGGTTGCGCTCCTCGGCATAGGGCGCCAGTACTGACTTTCGGATTTCTGTGGCCGGGAGCGCTGCCAGGGAATCGTTCTCCCAGAAAAACGGGGCATCGTCCATCTTCGTTTCTTGTATCCACTGATTTTCCCTGACCAGGGTGCCGCCCGTAAACCGGACGGTCCGGGCGTTTTCATCCAGTTCGATGGCGAGGCTGCCGCCGGGTTGCATCAACAGGGTGATTTGTTTTTTGCGGAAGAAGAGGGTGGCGGTTTGCAGGCTGTCGGCCGGCAGCGTGATCCGGAATGTGCCTGCGCTTTCCAACGGAATCGTTTTAGAATTTTCATGATGATAGCCGTAAACGGCAGGCAGGTTGACGGTCAGCGGATGCCCGCCGGTATAATGCCGGATGTTGCCGCTGAGGGTAAACTGTGCGGTGGCGGGGAACGTGGCGGGCAAGATGGCCAGCAGGATGAGATAAGGCTTCATGGTTTAAATCTATCCGATCTTTCGGAACGCATTCCCGGGATGTGACGAGCAGGCTGCGGGATGTGGTGAATAGTGGTTGCGGAGACGTGAAAAGGGTAGCAGGGCTATCTTGATATTTCTTATTGAGAAATAATATTTCTTTTAAAGAAACTTGCTATCTTGGATGAAAATTCCATCAAATGAAAATTTCCAGACTGATCGGTTGGGTGATCTGCCTATGCATTTTTACGGTTCATTCCGCCATGGCGCAACGTAAGCCGAAGCACGTGATCCTGATCGGGTCGGACGGGTTCGGAGCCTATGCCTTTAAAAATGCGAAGGTGCCGGTACTGCGTTCCCTCATGCAGGAGGGCTCCTGGACCTTGCAGGCCAGAACGGTATTGCCTTCTTCGAGCGCTCCCAACTGGGCTTCGATGGTGATGGGAGCGGGGCCGGAGCTGCACGGTTATACCAAATGGGGCAGCCAGAAACCCGATATGCCGGCCCGGGTGCTCGACGAATACCAGATGTTCCCCACGATATACGCGCTGCTCCGCAAGGCCCAGCCGAAAAGCGAGATCGGCGTCATTTACGAGTGGGACGGCATCGGTTATCTCTTCCCGAAAGCCGCGGTGAATAAAGACCAGAATTGCGACGGCGATGTGGCGACGGCCGCAGCAGCTTGTGATTACATCAAATCCGCCAAACCCACCTTCCTCTTCGTTCACCTGCATGATGTAGACAGCGTGGGGCATACCGTGGGGCACGATACCCCCGAATATTACGGCGCCATCGAGCGGACGGACGCGCATGTGGGCGAGATCCTGCAGGCCATCCGCGACGCGGGCATGGAAAAGGAAACCGTGGTGATCTTCACGGCCGATCACGGTGGTATCAACAAAGGGCATGGCGCTATTTCCATGCAAGAAATGCAGATCCCCTGGATCGTGCGCGGCCCTGGCATCAAAGCCGGGTACGAAGTACAGGGCAGTGTGATGACGTTCGATACGGCAGCCACCATGGCAAAGCTCTTCGGGCTGGCAACGCCGCAGGTCTGGATCGGGAGGGTTGTTGCCGAGATCTTCAAATAATTGCTACGATGCGAGCAAAAGCCGCGCTCCTGTTGGATGCGCGGCTTTTGCTCGTAAGGCCCGTTAATTCCAAAGCGTGCCGTCGAGCCCCAGCACGGTGCCTATCCAGAGGCAGAAGATGAACACGACGAAGCAGATGAAAATGGCGGTTATCTTTTTCCAGCCGCCCTGGAAACGGAAGGGGCTCATCAGGTGGAAGAAGGCGCCTCCCGCGGCGCCCGCCATCGGGACTACGATCAGCGGCCGGATCATCCAGTAGGCCCCCCAGGCCGGGTTGGCCTCGTTGACGCTGAACAGGAGCAGTGAAATGGGTACCAGAGCAATCGCCGCGCCGATGAGCATCCGTTTCCATAACGCGGGGGAGAAGAATGAAGGTGCGGGTGAAGGATGGTCTGTTGTCATAACCAGTTGAAATTTAATGTTATGATAAAAGAATTTATCTTTAAAAAGTACTTTGTATTTCAAAGTTAAATCATTTCACTTTGCATTACAAAGTTTTTCGGGGAAAATTTTTTCTGCTGAAAGAAGAATATTTTTGGGGAAGACGGTGAACACCCTGCCCCGGGTTTTCGTTATGTTAATACAAGCCCAAACAAAAGACATCCAAATGAAACGAATTATTTGCTGTATGACGCTGATCCTTGCGTCCTTATTTTCTTTCGCGCAACAAGCTAAAAACGATGTAATCCTCAAGCTCAACGGCGACGAACTCACCGGGAAAGTTCTAAAAATCAATGATGCCGACGGCCAGGTAGACTTCAGCTATGCCGGCGAAACGCTCGTGTACAGCATCAAGACCTCCGAGATCATGAAAATAACCTTCGCCAGCGGCCGGATCCAGCTCTTCAACAAACCGCCGCAGGCCGCAGCTCAACCCCAGTCTGCATCCGCTGCTTCAGGAGCGGGACTGGCAGACCATCACAACAAAGTTGCCGTATTGCCCTTCTCCTTCATCCGCGACGGCCAGGCTGCCGACGATGCCATCAGCGAACAGGTGCAGAACGAATGCTACGCCTATATGAACAAACATGCCGGCATCTTCACCATCATACCTCCCCGCACCTCCAACGCCACGCTCATCAAAGCCGGCGTTACCCGCGAAAATATCAAAGGCTACACCATGGATGATCTCTGCAACATCCTCGGCGTGGAATATGTGGTAGACGGTACGGTGACGATGAACAAAACCACCCAAACTACCTACCAATCCAACTCAGGACAGGTGAAATCCAAAGGCGACGATGACAAAGACCGCCGCTATAACAGCAGTTCCTACGGCACCGCCACCCAGAACTACCAGACCAAACTGAGCCTGGCCATCTACAATGACAAAGGCGCCACTGTCTACGATCAGAACCGCACCGCGTTTTTCAACACGCAGGACGCGTACACCAACACCCTGGAATACCTCCTCAAGCGATCTCCGCTTTACACGAAATAATACATCATAAAAAAAGGCGGGAAACGATCCCGCCTTTTCGTTTTTCATATCCTGTATGTCTTACATCGTTTCCAGCAACGCCAGCTCTTCCTGCAGCGTATTGCGCTCCATTTCGTTTTTACCTTCCGTTGCCCTGATTTCCGCGATCCGCGTTTGTATCCCTTCCGCGATGGCGCGCTGTGTTTCGGCGTTCGGGCTGCTGGTCATGATCTGCTGCAGGAAATATCCGATGCGGGAATCGCATTGCACGTCGCGCAGCATAACTTTCTTCTTCAGCCGGATGCCTTCCAGGCTGGTGCAACGGCTGAGCGCCACGTAGGTTTGCCCTGTCGCGAATGCGCCCGAACCCAGGTCGATGACGACCTTCTGGAACGTTTGCCCCTGGCTTTTATGGATGGTTACGGCCCAGGCGAGCTTCAGCGGCAGCTGCCGGAAAGTGCCTGTCACGATCTTCTCGATCTCTTCCTTCTGGCGGTTCCATTTATATTCGATGTGCTCCCACTCTGATTTATCCACGCGGTGCGTTACTTCGCCTTCATCCAACTGCACTTCCACATGCTCTTCGTCGAGCTGCGTGATTTTTCCCAATGTTCCGTTGACCCAGCGGCGTTGGTTGTCGTTTTTAATGAACATCACCTGTGCGCCCACTTTGAGCTGCAGCCGGAGGTCTGCCGGCAATTTCCCGCCGCCGCTGCGCGCTTCCTGCTCGAAGTCGCCCGTGAGCATCGCCTGGTACGAACTGGCGTCGCCATCCAGTGCTTTGAGCCTTTGCTCGTTCACGTTATCGGCGATGGCGTTGGTGGTGCAGAGGATGAGCTCCAGGGTTTCGCCATTGGGCTCGTAATCCGGCTCGTGGCGGGTGTTGAGGGTAGCCAGGTGATGGGGCTGCACGCTGTTGTCGCGCACGGCGTTGAGCACCTGTACGAACGAAGGATCGGGCTGGCGGTATACATGTTTCAGTTCGATCATCTGCATGCGGAAGCCTTCCCCGAAAGATTTGGCGCTGAAGAAATACGGTGTGCTGTAGTTGTTGCGGATAACTTCCACTTCACCGGCGCGCTTGCTGTCGATCACCGGCGGTAGTTGCAACAGGTCCCCGATCACGAGGAGCTGCTTGCCGCCGAAGGGCAGCGCGGAACGGAGGTTTTTGCGGAGCGTGAGGTCCACGGCCTGCATGAGGTCGCAGCGTACCATGGAAATTTCATCGATAATGATCAGGTCTACCTGTTTGAGCAGTTCCGTCTTTTCTTCGTTGAGATCTTCCACGTTTTTATCCTGCGGAAGATAAGGACGCGGCTCGATGAGGAAAAACGAATGGATGGTTTGCCCGCCTACATTGAGGGCAGCCACGCCGGTAGACGCCAGCACGATGTACTTTTTCGGGATGTGCGCGATCAGGTTGCGCAGCAACGTGGATTTACCCGTGCCGGCCTTCCCGGTGAGGAACACCGACTGGCGGGTGTACGCGATCAGCCGGATGGCTTCCTGCGCGTCTGGGTTGTCGTGGTATTGTTTGATCAGCTGGACCATCCCGGCTACGTTTGTTTGGTAAATCTGGAAGGCGCGAAGGTACGGATAGTTGGGGAAAGATGATTGCGCGGGGCCGCGGGAACAATTTTGGTCCCGCTTTTGTTGAGAATAGAAACCTATTGCCGAAACCAGGTATTATGATAAGAAATATTTTGACTACCACCGTCTTCCTCCTCACATTTGCCGCCTGCCGCGATACGGAACGGGAGCGGCAACTCGCCGCGCGGGAGCAGGCCCTGGCGGATAAGGAACAGCAATTTGCCCTGAAGGAGGCCGATTACCGGTCGCTCCTCCGCTGGCGCGACAGCCTGCTGGCCACCGCTGATACGCTTCATGCCATATTGCCAGCCGCCTGGCCGGCCGATGTGCTGGGCCGCTGGAGCAGCAAAACCATTTGCCGCGAATCGGGGTGCAGCGAATACGTTGTGGGCGACCAGCGCTCCGGCGCCTGGGAGTTTTCCGAAGATTCTTCGGGCCTGTTCACAAAAGTGTATGATCGCAATACGCTCGTCCGCGTGTATGCCGGTACGTTCGACAGTTCCGTCATCCGCCTGCGCTTCCGGCCGGATTCCAGTTCGCAGCGGAAAGTGGAGATGGATGTGGAATTGAGCCGCAGCGGAACGGGAACGATCAAAGGCACCCAGGTGCTGAAAATGGAGAATGGCTGCACCGCGAGGTTCGCCGTAGAATTGGTTCGTGCTTCAAATAATTAACGTATGACTTTGCTGAGTGTCGGGCACCTCTCGCTGCCGATCGACGATCCGTTACTGAAATTCCTGCTGGAGCTCATCATTATCCTGGGCGCCCCGCTGTTATTGAATAAGATAAAAGTCCCGCACCTGCTGGGGCTCATCATCGCCGGCGCCCTCGTGGGGCCAAATGGGTTCCATCTCCTGGCGCGCGACAGCAGCGTGGTCGTGACGGGCACCACCGGGCTGCTGTACATCATGTTCCTGGCGGGCCTTGAAATCGATATGGGCGATTTCAAAAAGAACAAATGGAAAAGCCTGGCTTTTTCGGCGTATACCTTCGCCATCCCGTTCGGGCTGGGGTTGATCGGGGGATATTATGTGCTGGGGTTCAACCTGCTGACCACCGTTTTGTTTTCCAGCCTTTTTTCTTCGCACACCCTGATCGTGTATCCGTACATCAGCAAGATGGGCATTTCCAAGAACCCCGCGGTCAACATCACGCTGGGTGGTACGATGGTGACGGACGTGCTGTCGCTGCTCGTACTGGCCGTGGTGGTGGGGATGACGCAGGGCGACGTGGGCGCAGGGTTCTGGGCGCAATTGTCCATTGGAATGGTGCTGTTCGTGCTGGTGGTGCTGCTTGTTTTTCCGCTGATCGCGCGGTGGTTTTTCAAAAGGGTGGAGGATAAGATCTCCCAGTATATTTTCGTGCTGGTGATGATCTACCTCGCGTCGTTGCTGGCCGAAGTGGCAGGCGTGGAAGCCATCATCGGCGCTTTCTTCGCCGGGTTGGCGCTCAACCAGCTTATACCGCGCACCTCCACGCTGATGAACCGGGTGGAGTTCGTGGGCAACGCGCTGTTCATTCCCTTCTTCCTCATCAGCGTGGGCATGCTCATAGATTTCAAAGTGTTTTTCAGGGGTTGGGAGACTTTGGGCGTGGCAGCTGTGATGCTGGTAGCCTCTATCGGCGGGAAATACCTCGCCGCAGTGGCCACCCGGAAATCGCTGCGGCTCACCAGAGACGAGGGCATGCTCATCTTCGGCATGAGCACCGCTTCCGCCGCCGCCACGCTGGCGTCCGTGATGGTGGGGTACAACATCATCCTGTCCGAAACCGCAACCGGCGAGCCGGTGCGGCTGCTCAACGAGCACGTCCTCAACGGCAGCATCCTCCTCATCCTCATATCCTGCGTCATTTCTTCGTTCGTTTCGCTCGCCAGCGCACGGCGCATCGCGGAGGCGGATAATGAAAACACCGTGTCGGGCAACAGCCAGGAGTATGAGCACATCCTGCTGGCCATGAACCACGGCGAAACGGTGGAGAAGATGGTGAACCTGGGATTGCTGGTAAAGGGCAAACCCGCCGGCAACAAGCTATTTGCACTGAGCGTCATCGACAACGACAAGAATGAATCGGCGGTGAAGAATGCAGAGAAGATTTTGCAT